>JAICYR010000127.1 GCA_025934135.1 Acidobacteriaceae bacterium
CGGTGGCCTCATCCTCGGCGGAATCGCCTACTTCTATCCCGAAGTCCTGGGCACCAGTTATGACACCATCCGCGACATGCTCAACGACCGGCTCACCGTCGGAAACATGCTCGGAATTTCCGTCGCCAAGTTCTGGGCGCTGGTCATGTCCCTCGGATCAGGGACCACCGGCGGCGTCTTCGCTCCATCGCTTGTGGTCGGCGGAGGCCTCGGCGCGGCCTTCGGAGTGTTCTTCCAGCACTTGTTCCCGTCGCTCGTCAGCAACCCGGCGTTTTATGCGCTTGCGGCCATGGCAGCCGTCTTCGGAGGCATCGCCCGCGCGCCCTTCACCAGCATCGTCTTTCTCTTTGAGCTAAGCCACAACCCCAACTCGCTCCTCCCGCTGATCGTCTGCGTCATGATCGCCGACGGCTTCGTCCGCCTCTTCAGCCGCGACTCCATCATGACGGTCAAGCTCGTCAAACGCGGACTTATCATTCTGCAGGATTACTCCGTCCCCGTTCTTATGCGCGCCCGCATTGATCAGGTCATGCACAAGCAGTTCAGCATGTTGCAGGCTGACGATGAACTCCGCGCTGTTCTTGAGCACTTCGTCCCCGGAGATGTCCACTTCATTCCTATCGTGGAAAAAACCGGCTCGTTGGTCGGCATCGTCGAGCCTCACGACCTGCTGCGCGCCGAGCCGCCCGACCATCGCTTCAAAATGCGCGAGCTTGCCCGCCGCGATTTCGTCATCGCCTACCCCGGCGAGTTGATCGACCAGGTGCACCGCGACATGATGCTGAAGAACACCGAAAACGTCATCGTCGTGGATCCCGCCGACGCCCGCAAGCCCATCGGCATCGCCCGCGCCAACGACATCCTCCAACTCCGCCGCTGGCTCATGGAAGAGGAAATGCGCGAAGGAAAAACCCGCGCCCCTCAGCAGGAATCCGGCGCTATTCCCTAGCCCGAACAGTCCGCGAACGGGATGCTTCCTCACCCACAATTACCCGTTCCGGCATCCAACTTAAACAGCCGGTTGTGACGGTTTCGCTTCAGCTTGCGTCTAAACCGCATACGGCACGAACCCCAGCAATGGACCAAAGCGCGTCTATACTGAAAAATGCACGCCGCCTCCGGCGGCAGATCTGTCGTTTCTACTTGAAGATACGAGGTTAGACCTGAGATGAATTCATTCTTTAGGCGGCTCCGCTACCGCCGGCTCGCTTCCACTTTTACGATTCTGGCCACTCTCTCCGCCGGGATCCTCATCGGCTCCGTTGTCGCGCATGGCGTGCACGGTCAGGAATCCAAAGAGACCCCGAGAGTCGACACGTCCGACGCCACGCCGCTCAAAGTCCCCGCGCCGCGTGACCTCTCCACTGACTTCACCCGCATAGCCAAGGAAGTCGGCCCCGCTGTCGTCAACATCAGCACCGTCACGCTCCCCAAGGAGCAGCAGCGCCGCCGCACCATGTCGCCTTTTGGCCAGCGTGGCCCCGATAACGGCGGTGGCGGCGGCGAAGAAGGCCCCAACAATTTTCAGGACTTCTTCAATCACTTTTTCGGCGGAGGGCCGGGAATGGGCCCCGATGAAAGCGGCCACGAGCGCCAGTCGCTCGGCTCCGGCATGATCGTTGATCCGCGCGGCTACATCATCACCAACGACCACGTCATCAACAAGGCCGACAAAATCTGGGTCCGGCTTTCCACCGACCCCACCAGCGCCAACTTCATGCAGGGCCGTCCCGCCACCGTCGTCGGCTTCGATAAGGCCACCGACATCGCCGTGCTCAAGATCAAGGCGGACCCGGGCCACCCCTTCCCCACCGTCAAGCTCGGCAACTCCGAAGGCGCGCAGGTCGGCGACTGGGTGGTCGCCATAGGCAGCCCCTTCACCCTGTCGCAGACCGTCACTGCCGGAATCGTCTCCGCCAAAAACCGTACCATCCAGCCCGGCACCGCCGGACAATACCAGCACTTCATCCAGACCGACGCGGCTATTAACCCCGGCAACTCCGGCGGCCCGCTCCTCAACATGGCCGGCGAGGTCGTCGGCATGAACACCGCCATCTACACTGAGTCTGGCACCTACGCGGGCATCGGCTTCGCCATGCCCTCCAACACCATCGTCCAGGTCTATAACGACCTCATCGGCCCCGAGCACAAAGTCACTCGCGGCAGCATCGGCATCACCTTCCAGCAGAACCTGCCTGCCGCCGTGGCCCACGTCTACGGGTTCAAAAATGGCGTGCTGGTCAGCTCCGTTCAGGAGGGCTTCCCGGCGGAGAAGGCCGGACTCAAGGCCGGAGACATCATCACCTCCGTTGATGGCAGACCCGTCAAGGATGGTGACGAACTGGTCAACATCATCTCAGCGAAAAAGCCGGGATCGACCATTCAGCTTGGCTACGTGCGTAGCGGCCAGAACCACACCGCCACCGTGACCGTTGCGGATCGCACCAAGATGCTGGAGGCCATCAACAAGAACGCCGGCAACGAAAACGCCCCCGGGCAGGGCGAAAATGGAAACGAGCAGGCCAAACTCGGCCTGACCGTAGGTGACCTGCCGCAGGGCGCTCCAGCCGGGCTGCACGGTGTCCTCATTCAGTCCGTCAAGCCGGGTTCCTTTGCCGATGAGATCGGGCTTGACGAGGGCTTGGTCATCACCGCTATCAACCGTCACCCGGTCAATGATATCAACGACTTCCGCACCATCGTAGCCGGACTGAAATCCGGCCAGGATGTGGCCTTTGAGGTCGTCGATCCACGTGACCCAACCGCTGGCCATGGTTACCGTGGAGGAACTCTCCCATAAAGGGAATCCTTCAACCAACCCCTACCGGCCCCTCGCAATCTCAAGGGGGGCCGGTATTTCTCAGTTGCATTCCGGCCTGATTCTCAGTAGCCTCTGGTTTGATCGCCGTTTCGTGTGAAGACTCCCCCGAGAGGTTTTTTTCAATGTTCTCTTTCCGAGCATGGCAGGCGCTATTCCTTGCAGCCGCATTGACCACCGCACCGGCCTTCGCCCTCCGCACACACCGGCCCGCCACCGCGCACCACACCCGCCACCACCGCGCCAAGCACCATTCCAGGAAACATTCCGTCCGCGGCCAGCGGGGAATCCTCCCGGAGCGCGCCACGGAAATTCAGCAGGCCCTCATCAAGCAGAACTATCTCACCGGTACGCCTAGCGGCGAATGGGACCAGGCCACAGAAGATGCCATGAAGAAGTACCAGGCTGACCATGGCTGGCAGACCAGGCTCACGCCCGACTCCCGCGCGCTCATCGCGCTCGGCCTCGGCCCCGACCACAGCGACGCGATTCCGGCGGTCGCCAAGGAGAGCGCGCCCACACCGCCCGCCGCTCCCGCCGCAAACACCTTGGCCTCCACCCACATCATCCAAAACTAACGACTGCTGAGCGCGATCCAGCCCCACGTCTCGATTCTGAGACGTGGGAATGGTCCCCTCAGTCCCTGTCTTTTGCCGTCTAATGGAAGTACGCTGCGGATTCGTACCCATGCCCAAACTCCTCACTTCCCTCCTCGCCCTCTCTCTTTGCGCTCCGCTCTTCGCGCAAAGCCAGCCCGCTCCGGCCTCATCCACGCAGATCACCACCGCCGTCACGGTGCTTAATAAGGACGGGAAATTCGTCCCCAACCTCACCAAAAGCGACTTTACTCTGACCGACGATGGCCACCCTACGGCCATCTCTTCCTTTGCCCCGGCTTCCACTGACCCGCTCACGATGGGCATCCTTGTCCAGACCAGCACGGGCCAGAGCGCCTCGCTCGACTCCGAGCGCACCGCCGCCAATGTCTTCCTCGATCACATGGTCACCCCGCCGCAGCAACGCGCCTTTCTCATCCAGTTTGGCGGCGAGGTCGATCTGCTCTCCGACGTGTCCGCCGATAAAGCGCATTTGCAAAAGGCGCTCGGTCAGGTCGGAACGCCGCAGGTCCACGACACCGCCGCGGACCAGTCCGGCAGTGGCGGAGCTCGCCTCGACAGCGGCGGTTCAACCCTCTACGACGCCATCTATCTCGCCTCCGGCGAGGTGATGAAGAAGCAGCCGCCGCGTAAGGTGCTCATTGTCCTCTCCGATGGAGTGGACCGCGGCAGCAAAACATCTCTCTTCTCCGCCATTGAAGCCGCACAGCGCGCCAATACCGCCGTCTACGCCATTTACATCAAGGGAGAAGACGAGAAGGAGCAGCGGAAGAACAACGCCGGAATCCCCGGCCAGCGCCGCGGAGGAATCGGTTTCCCCGGCGGCGGCTATCCGGGAACCGGCCCCGGATGGCCCGGAGGAAGCGGCGGCGGCAACCCGAACCCCAGCCGCCCCACCGAGGGCTCCCGCATGGACGGCAGAAAAATTCTGGCGCAAATCTGCCGCGAAACCGGTGGATACCTGTACGAATCCGGCAAGAAGAACTCGCTCGACAACATCTTTTCCACCCTCGCGGGCGAATTGAAATCGCAATACATGATCGGATTCACGCCCACCACCAAACAAGAGGGCGGCTATCACCGCATCGTCATCACGCCCAAAAACAACGACCTCACGGTGCAGGCTCGCCAGGGATATTATTCCGGCAATGAGGATTAAGTTGTTTCTGTTGACGAATCGCTAATGGCTGTTGGCTAATGGCTAGTGGCTAATGCCTTCATTCCGGTTTCGCGCAACGAGATCGAGACCCTCTGGACCTCCGTTCGCGAAACCACGCCCAGCCCGCGCGACGGCCTCTTCGGTCCCTCGTCCCTGAGCTGGCGCATTAACCGCGAGTCCGCGCTGTTTCTTGGAGCGGGCCGCGCTTCCCTGCTCCAGTTGGCGCATCCCTGGGTGGCCGCCGCGCTCGACCAGCACTCGAACCTCCGGACCGATCCGCTCGCCCGCTTCCACAAGACCTTTCGCCTTATCTTCACCATGATCTTCGGGACACTCGACCAGGCCCTGGCCGCTTCGCGCTTCCTCTACGGCCTGCACACCCGCATCGAGGGAGAGCTTCCCGCCGCCGTCGCCCGCTACCCACAAGGCTCCCGCTACGAGGCCAATGAGGCGCGCGCGCTCCTCTGGGTCTACGCCACCCTGATCGACAGTGCCTTGCTGGCCCACGACTTCGTGCTCCCGCCGCTCACTGCCGCCGAACGCCAGACCTACTACACCGAGAGCCGCCGCATGGCCACCCTCTTCGGAATCCCGGCTTCGATGCTGCCGCCCGACTGGCCCGCATTCCAGGCCTACATCGCGGACATGCTCGCGTCCGGCGACCTCGGCGTTGACCCGCTCGCGCGCGAACTGGCCCACCGCGTTCTCCACGGACGCGGATCGTGGGTGCCGGTGCCCGGCTGGTATCGCGCCCTCACGGCATCATGGCTGCCGGAGCGCCTGCGGCACGACTTCGCCCTCGGCTTCGGCCCTCGCGAGCAACGGGCCGTCGCGCGGGCCGCGCGCTGGCTCCCACCTCTCTACCGCCGACTGCCCGCCGCCGTTCGCTTCGTCGGCCCATATCACGAAGCGTCAGCCCGCCTCGCCGGACGCGCCATTGGTCCGCTCACCACGGCCAGCAACCGCTTCTGGATGGGCCAGCCGCGCATGATGTTTATGGATACTCCGTCACCTTCGGCGTGACCCGCGGCTCCATTTTCGTCGCTCCGCCCGTGTCGTTGATCACGTTCAGGATGACCCCATGATGCCCCAGCGCCACCGTGATGATGTGGTGGAACCGCACCCCGTTGCGCTTCGGGACTTCGACCGCCCGCGTCAGCACCACGTCCGGGTACGTGAAGACGCTGTAGATTCCTAGCCCCCAGGCCTCATGGGTCTTCACGCTATCGGCGACCTTGTAGGACGCCCATCCGTCCGTCCCCGGCGCGCTCGTGTAGCTCGCCTGGTTCGAAGGATCGTAGGGGATCTCCGACTGATAGAAGTAGGTCCGGCCGCCGTTGCCGTTCCACAGCACCTGAAACTGCTGGTGATGCTCCACGAACAACCCATACGCCGTCACATCATTGCCGTTCACCACCAGCCCGTTCGCGCTGGGATTCACCGTCCAGCCCACGCCGCGTCCATGGTCGGCCCGCCAAATCCACGTGTGGTCGATGATGGTGTCATTGCTGTTCACTTCCAGATTCACCTTCGTCCGCCCCGCCCCCGCGCCGCCCACGCGGAAGAAGACATCGTGGAGCGAGATGGGGTCGGCACGGTGATCGGCATGGCTTCCCTTCGGCCCAACCCGCAGCAGCACCGGAGACATCTCCGGACCCGCGTCAAACAGCAGTCCGGCGATAATAATCCCGTTCGCGTCCGCCGTCGTCATGGCCGCCGTGCCCTTCACCGGCTTCAGCGTGGCAAAGCCCAGCCCCAGCACCACCGTGTTGGGCCGCGTAATCCGAATCGGCTCGTTCAGCTCATAAATACCCGGCGTCAGGATCAGGTCCTTGCCCGCGGCCAACTGCTTGTTGATCGTCGCTGCCGTGTCGCGGTCCGGGTGCGCGATGTAGAACTTGTCGATGGGAATGGATTTTCCCGGCGTCTCTCCGTCGCGCCAGGTAATCCCCACGCTGTCACGCCGCAGCGACGGCACGCGCACGCTGTAGTTTCCCGCCTTGTCCACTTGCAGGAACGGCTTCTCGCGCACAACCGGCGTCTTCGCGACTTTGGTGTACGGCGGCTCGGGCCATTCTCCCGCCGGAGCATGAACCACCCCCACGAACACCATGTTCCAGTTCGAGCCCTTCCAGCTCCTCCACTCGCTGTTACGGGAAATCCACTGCTGCTGCGTGCCGGAATTGACGTTGCCATCGATCAGGTCGTCGGACATCCATCCGCCGCTCGCCCATCCGTGGCGCTGGTTCAGCACCATGTTGCCGCGAATGTGCATCCGCCGCAGCGGCACTGCCTGCGAAACCGCCCACTGCATCGTGCCGCCCGCAGGCGTGACTGAGAATCCTTCAGCATCCCTCCAAAAAGTCGTCGTAGCATTGTCGTTTTTGAAAGCCGCGTCCACGTGTACGTTTCCGATGATGTGAACATCGTCCGGAGATGCGCCCAGCCCGGCGACCTCGGTATAGAAACCAATCGGCACATCCACGTGGTACGTCCCCGGCAGGAAGAGGAACGCATTGCGCTGCGGCCCAAACTCATTGTGGTGCTGGATCGCATACACCGCATCAATTCGCTTCTGCATCTCCGTCGCCGGAGTCGATGGGCTGAAGACGTCCACATTGGGGCCAAAGTCCGGCTGTGCCGGACGCGCCGCCATAGCGGTCGCCGCGCACAAGACCACCAGCGCCGGAACAACCCCAAAACGCGCAACGTGCGCAAAACGAAGATGTTTCCGCATCCATTTCTCCTTCACGAATTTCGCCCTGCTATTTCCAGACGTAAGTCCCCGCCGCTCCTGCTGGCAGGGCCGTGACCACATCCTTGCCCCGGTACTGGATCGCGAACTTCACCGCTGTGTCGCCCGGGTTCGCCACAATCAGCGCCTTCTCGCCCTTCGGCGTAAGAAAGGCCACATTGGGCAGTTCCTTCACATCGGTCGAGGCAATGCGGATCGAACCAGGCCGCACAAATTTCGACGCCTGCGCCACCGCGTAATACGCCAGGTTGCGCCTCACATGATTGCCGTCCAGCGTGATTGCCCCCTCGCAAACCGGGCATCCGCCGTTATTGGTGTGCGGCCCAAAATCCGGGTCAGCGGCCAGGTTCCAAAGCAGCACATTCCGGCTCCAGTTGCGCGGAGCGCCCACAATCAGCCGCGCCACCGGCTCGGCAATGCGCAGCATCGTGTCTCCCGGCTTGTCCACCACCATCTGTTCCGTGAAGTACAGGTTCTTCTTCGGATAGGCATCATGGACCTTTGTCATCGCCGTAATCTCGCCGCCGTACAGGTGGAAGCCCGAGCCGTCCACATACTTCCGCGCCGCCGGGTCCGCCAGAATCGTCAGCGGATAATCCGGCCGGTCACAGTTGTGGTCGTAGACGACGATCTTCGTCTTCAGCCCCGCCGCTCGCAGCGCAGGCCCCAGCGACCCGCTAATGAATTGCGCCTCATCTTTCGCCTGCATCACCATGCTGGGCGTGTTCTTCGGATTCAGTGGTTCGTTCTGTGGCGTGATCGCGTCAATCCGGATGCCCGCGGCCTTCATCCGCTCCAGGTATTTCACGAAGTACCGCGCATAGACTCCGTAATACTCCGGCTTGAGGCTGCCGCCCTTCAGGTCGTCATTCGTCTTCATCCACGCGGGCGCCGACCACGGCGAACCGAGAATTTTGATCGAAGGATCGATGGCCAGAATTTCCTTCAGCACCGGGACCACCGTCTTTGCATCCGGCCCCAGGCTGAAATGTTTTAGGTCGACATCCGTCTCGCCGGCCGGCAGGTCGTCGTAGGTAAAGGCGTGGTCGTTCATGTCCGACGAGCCGATGCTCACCCGCAAATAGCTCGCGCCAATGTCGTGTTCTCCGGTCCCGAACAAGTCCCGCAGCAGCGCCCGCCGTTGCGGCGCGTCCATCTTCATCAGCAGTTGCGCGCTGCCGCCCGTCAGCGCGAACCCGAACCCATCCATGCGCTGGAACTTCCGCCCGCTGTCCACTTTGATTACCGGCAACCCGGCAGCGTCCGCTTTCTCAAATTGCAGCGGCGCCTGCTTCGCAAGCAGGGACGATCTGTCGGGCGTCGTCAGCCAAAGCCACGCGGTTCCCTTCTTCTGCGCCTTCACCGGCACGGTGGAAAGCAAAGCCGCTGCCAGTGATATGCAAGCCAATTTGTGCGAAGTCATAACCCTCCTTGTGCCGCCGTCAATAGACAATCGCTTGTTCTGAAGTTAATGGCTGGCCGCGGCCCATTAAACCCTCCGCGGTCAACGGCTGTCAAGCCGCGCCGCCACCAGCGGATGGGCCTTTTAAAAACCGCAAGATTGCACAGAAAGCTTCAGCGTTTTCCTCTCGCCATCTCCTCTTTCCTGCTATATAGTACAGACAAATCGTTTGTCTCAATTGAAAGATACGTGCAAGGCAGTTTGTCAAACGTTTTGTCCGGGGAGAAAGCCTTTGAACAGCCGTCGTGATTTTCTGGGCCAGGCCGCCGTCGCAGCGGCATCACTTTTATGCTCTTCCAGTAAGCCGCTCTGGGCGGCGGTGTCCTCCTCCGCGTCCAGCACGCGAGCTTGGGTCACGACCCCGGACGCAAAATTCCGCCCCATCACTCTCCCGTCCTGGCGCGCCGGTTCCGCATCCGCGGACATCGACATTGATCCCGCCACGCGCTACCAGAGCGTCCTCGGTTTTGGTGCGGCTTTTACAGACTCGTCCTGCTATCTCCTCAGCCAGATGGAGTCCACGCACCGGACGAAGCTGCTTCATGAATTGCTGGGTGCGGACGGCCTGCGCCTTTCCATGGGACGCACCTGCATTGGCGCCAGCGACTACGCGCGGACCCTCTACAGCTTCGACGAGAGCCAGACTCCCGATCCGGAACTGAAGCGCTTCAGCATCGAGCATGACCGCGCCTACATCTTGCCTATGCTTCTTGCCTCGCAGCAGGTCAATCCGGAGATGTACTACTTCTCCGCGCCCTGGAGCCCTCCCGGATGGATGAAAGCAGGCGGCTCCATGCTCGGCGGCTCCATGCGCAAGGAGTATTTCGGCCCCTACGCCCAATACTTCGTGAAGTTCATCCAGGCCTACCGCGCCGCCGGAGTGAAGGTCCGCGCCATCACCTCTCAGAATGAGGTGGACACAGACCAGAACGGCAGAATGGCCGCCGCCCTCTGGGGGCAGGAATACGAGATCGGCTTCATCAAGGAATTCCTCGGGCCCGCCTTCCGCGACGCCTCCATTGATACAAAGATCTGGATCCTCGACCACAACTACAACCTGTGGGGACGCGCCGTTGACGAACTGGAGGACCCCGAGCTTCGCAAATATGTCGATGGCGTCGCGTGGCACGGCTACATGGGCGAGGCTTCCGTTATGACCCGCGTCCATAACGCCTTCCCCCAAAAGCACGCCTACTGGACCGAGGGCGGCCCCGACATCAGCAGCCCCACCTACAGCACCGATTGGGCAAAGTGGTCCTGCGACTTCGCAAAAATCATGCGCAACTGGGCGCGCTGCATCGTTTCCTGGAACCTGCTCCTCGACGAAAATGGAGACCCCAACATCGGCCCGTTCAAGTGCGGCGGTCTGGTCACGCGCAATTCCAAAACACACGAAATCACGCGCAGCGGCCAGTATTGGGCCTTCGCTCACTATTCAAAAGCCGTGCGCAGAGGAGCGCGCGTCATTGAATCCAAAGGACAAGTGTCCGGAGTGGAGCACGTCGCGTTTCTCAACCCCGACGGCAGCCGCGTTCTGGTTCTCGGCAATCAGGGTTCCGCGCGGCGGCTCTCAGTTCGCGCGGCCGGAAAGTCTTTGGACATCGACCTTCCCGCCGACTCGGCGTTCACCGTCGTCTGGGACTGACAGCCACGTTCACCGGCCCCGTCGATTCCCGGACCACCAGCTTCGGCTCCACCACAATCTCGTCCTTCGCGACCGCCGTATTGTGAATGCGGTTGAGCAGGCTCTGCGTCGCGATCCGCCCAATCTCCGCCAGCGGCTGGTTGATGGTGGTCAACCTCGGACGCGTATAGGCCGCCGCGC
>JAICYR010000141.1 GCA_025934135.1 Acidobacteriaceae bacterium
GCCATCGCCGGAAACCGCATCCCCGGCAAAACCGCCTTCCGCCTGCTCTCCAACACCATCGCCCATCAGTGGTGGGGCAGCGAAATCAGCCCCGCCTCGCTCAACGACGCCTGGATCACCAACGGAATGTCCCGCTACGGCGAGCTCATGTACCTCCAGGACTCCGTCGGCGAGGGCGCGCTCCAATCCGCCCTGCTCGACGTGGAAGCCGGGGCCTTGGCCTACGACACCATCCCGCTCACCAGCGCCAGCCGCCTCAACGCCTTCACGCCCGAATTCCAGTCCATGACTCTCGAAAAAGGGGCCATGGTCTTCCACATGCTCCGCTGGGAAGTCGGTCAGGAAGCCTTCATCAAAATTCTGCGCGCAACGCTCTCACAATTTACGGATAAATCGATCACAACACAGGATTTAGAAAAAATCGCCGAGGCCCAGTCCCAGCAGGAACTTACTCCCTTCTTCTCCCAGTGGCTCGACGGGACCGGAGCGCCCAACTTCACCAACAAGTACGCCGTCTACCGCCTCGGCAGTAACAAAGGCTTCCGCACCATCGGGGAAATACAGCAGGACCTCGACCTCTTCAATATGCCCGTCGAGCTGCGCATCGAGACTGACGGCAAGACCGAAAACCGCCGCATCCATGTCGTCGGCACCGACTCCCAATACGTCGTCGACACCTTCGGACGCCCGCGCCGCATCATCATCGACCCCAACAACTGGATCCTCAAGTCCACGCCTGACATGACCGTCCGCGTCGACATCCTCAAGGGTCAGCAACTCGTCGCCCAGGGAGACATGACCGGAGCCCTCCAGCAGTACCAGAACGCCCTCAAGGTCAACCCGGCAAGCTCGCTCGCCAGCTACCGCATCGCCGAGGTCTTCTTCACGCAGCACAACTTCCAGTCCGCCGTCGATGCCTACCGCGACGCCCTCAACGGCGACGACGATCCCAAGTGGACCGAGGTCTGGAGCCACATTCAGATCGGCAAAATCTTCGACATGACTGGCCAGCGCGACCGCGCCATTCAGGAATACCGTCAGGCCATCCAGACCAACGACAACACCTCCGGCGCGCTCAACGCCGCCCGCCACTATATCCAAACCCCCTACACCCCCCCGGCGGAATAAAGGCGTCGGTTTCATGGCAGCAAGCGAGAACGCGACCAAGGGCGAGCCGATGAGGGATGGATTGCGGATCTGCTCCGTGCGCGCGGTTGAAGCCTGGCTTCAGGAGCAGGTCGCCCCGGCCTACGACGCACTGAAGGCGAACCCCTCACACGCGGTCTCAGCGAAACACGTCCGCGCCCGACTCGCGGCCGAGCACACAAAAGCGACCGCGAAGCGCTGATGCACTATACAGTCGTTTTCACGCCTTTAGCTATTTTCCACATCCCGCTGCATCGCTCTCGGAAAACACTTTGTCCAATCGTTTGATCGCACTATCCTCCTGGTCGGAGGCTGTTTTCAAATCCGCAGAATTCTCTGGTGTGATTTGATTGATATTTTTTGCGACAGCAAATAATTTGTTCTCGGCAAGCGTATAGTTACTTAGCGCAGGCGCAAACTCGCTGATGGACCATTGTTCACACCTATCATTTGCCCCTAAATTTGCGTTGTGTTCAAAGGCAAGGCGGCTTTGGATTTTCTCATTTTCGGCATTGAGGTCGTCCAAATATGCGCTCCGCTCCAATAACTCAGTTCGCATGTCGATCCACGTTTTTCCTTTGATATCAGCTTCCAAGGCAACGATATCCTTTCCGACCTGGAGACCAGCGTACTCACCGTCTGATCCATCAGTGATTTCGCCGCCGTGCATCTTTGCATTTAGAGCCGGCGCGTGCTGCTCAATGAAAGCGACTTGATTGTATGCAATGAGCGCCAGTACGCCCGCCCAGACTAAAATGCCATAAGTTAGCTTGAATGCAAATGATCGGTTGATGCCTACTGATGCAGCGTTCAAACCTACCGGGACATTCATTGCGGCAATCCCAGGGTCAGCTAGCTTGCGAGCACTCCAATACTCACGGATGTTGTTAATGAGGATAATCGGAGTCAAGACAAATGAGATAAGTCCCCACCAACCTAAGAATAAGGTTGTTAGCGTGTAAGAACGGAAGTACCGCTTAATGCACGGGCGGCATAAATTCCGATTTAAAGTGAGCGAACGCCGAGCATAAAATAAGCCGATATTTTGTTCAAATTTCACATGCTTTATTGGTGCATCGAATCCGCAAGCTTCACAGGACATGGATATAGCTCCTCCGGCCTATATTTGGTGCGCTGGCAAGTTCCTAACTTGAGGGACGCGGGACAGTGTATACCCAAAAACGAATTTCACAACTGAAAACTGAGAACCGTATAAAAAACCGCACCGCGCGGTTCTTTTCATTTTGCGAAGGAGCATTGTGAAACCAGACCGTCGCCGCGAGGCTCTACCGTGCCCAAACCCCAATCGCTGAAAACTCAGCAGAATCAATGAACTACAACGCTGATTTTCAGAAAACCTAATGGAATGAATGAAGTACAGCGCTCCCGCACAAAAAATGCATCTTGAGAACCGGGGTCTCGGAGCCGGTTTCGCAGCAACTCCTTTGTTTTCAGGATCACCTTTGGTAAGTCCTTTGTTTTCAAGATCACCATCAGCTAAGTGCTTTATTTTCAGGATCGACTTATCATTTTTTTGCACGATCTGAATCCACCTCCACCTGTTTCTTGGGCGGGTCCCCCACACAAGCACTTTTTGCTTGTGTGGGTCACAGGTTTTGCATCGAGGCGCGGCGCATCCATTTTGCCAGTTTGGATTAAGGATTCAGTTCCGGGTCGGGATGAGATACAGCGGTTCGGTGAGGCTGAAGGTGATGTCCGAACCGGCTGGGATGGAGGCATCATCCGGATGCTGCAGGAGCAGATGGGTGGTGACGAGTCCCGCGCCAATGAGGGTGCCGGCCAGCGCGCCCGGAGGTCCGGCAATGGCTGCGCCCACGATGGCTCCGGTGCCCATGGTCGCACCGTACTCAATCGACTTTTTGACCACGTGCGATGAGGGTTGCACAGCGCCCTCGCTGCCCACCTGCGTGCCGTCGGCGCTGGAATACGCGACCTGAGCAGAAAGGTGATAGGCGGTGCCGTCAGGCAGAACAACCACATCTGGACGGAGGCGGAGGGAAGCGCCGGGACCGAAGTGGTGTCCCTGATCGACCTGCACAACGCGGCCGCGCATGGTGGAGCCGGCTGGAATAATGATGCTGCCGTTCTCCAAGACGTTGAGCATGACCTTGCCGCTGAAAGGCGCGCCAACCTGGGTGTCGTCAGTAGATAGCGCCTGGTCGATGCGAATACGAATCTGCGCGCCGGCGGGCAGTTGATTCGACGGGCCGGAGGCTACGGCCTGCGCGGGATTACTGCGGACGTGAAGGACAGTGGTGTCTGTGGAGTAGGGAGGAGTCTGAGGATTGTCCTCGCCGGGAGAAAGGGGCGTGGTGACGATTCCATAATCGGTGTTGTCCCAGCGGTGAGAGTTGTTGTCCGATGGGCCGGTGGTCACGACCGGAGCGGCGGGCGGCGAGTATCGTGGCGCGGATGCTACCGTTGGCGCGGAGGCTGTCTCGGACGCTGTTGCGGGTGGAGGCGGCGGAGGCATGGGCACGGCGGGCGACGGCTTGGGCTTGACCGTTTGCGGGGCAGGGGCGGGCGTGTCCGGCGTGGCGACGATTTCGTCGTCGAGCGGCGGGTGCGAGACCCCCTGATACTGGTCAGGAACTGAGGACTGCTGTTGCGCGAACCCGGCGGGAGCAGCCAGGAGCGCGATGCCAATAAACGTCAGGCCCAATTGAGTGCTAGTGAATTTCATACCAACTCCAATTAGAGGCCGCGGAAAAATTCGCCACTTCTATCGTAGGACAAAGCCTGACACTTAGACGCTTTATGAGGAACAAAGAGTGGTGCGGCGGACTCAGGGCGGTTACGGCGGCGAAAGCGGCTTGAGGGGGCCAGCGTTGATCGCGTGTGGAAAGGCGGCATCGAATTCTTTGTTAGAATCGGCAAGGAACTATTGGAAAGAACGCGGAAATCAACGGTTTTATCCAGCGCAATCAGCTAAAACATCCCTCGGCGCCTGAAGCCGCGTTGATGACGAGTCAATCGAATGGACGGCCTGGAGGCTGTCCCTTTCAAGCAATACAGAGAATGCAAGGAGCCACATGACGGAAATTGCTGCTATCCATGCGCGCGAGATTCTGGATTCGCGCGGAAACCCGACCGTAGAAGCCGATGTTGTTCTTGAGGGCGGCGTAATGGGCCGCGCCGCGGTGCCCAGCGGCGCTTCGACCGGCGAGCATGAGGCTGTGGAGCTGCGCGACGGCGACAAGGCGCACTACATGGGCAAGGGCGTGCTGAACGCGGTGGAGAACATTGAGAGCGTGCTGGCTCCAGAGCTGACTGGCATGGACGCCGGCAACCAGCGGCTGCTGGATGCGACCATGGTCGCGCTAGACGGCACCTCAAATAAGGGGCGGCTGGGCGCGAACGCGATTCTGGCCGTCTCGATGGCCGCGGCGCGGGCCTCAGCGAAGGCGGTGAAACTGCCGCTGTATCGCTACCTGGGCGGCGTGAACGCCTCGGTGCTGCCCACGCCAATGATGAACATCCTGAACGGCGGAGCGCACGCGGACAACAATGTGGACTTTCAGGAATTCATGGTGATGCCGGTGGGCGCGGAGCGTTTCTCCGACGCGCTGCGGTGGGGCGTGGAGGTCTTCCACACGCTGAAGGGCGTGCTGAAGAAGCGCGGCTACAACACGGCGGTGGGCGATGAGGGTGGGTTCGCTCCTTCGCTGAAGTCGAATGTGGAAGCGATTGAAGTGATTCTGGAGGCGATTCAGCTTGCCGGTTACAAGGCGGGCGAGGAAATCGCGATTGCTCTGGACCCGGCGGCGAGCGAGTTCTACAACGCCGAGACGGGGAAGTACGTCTTCAAGAAATCTGACAAGAGCGAGCGCAGCAGCGAGGAGATGGCGCAGTACTGGCAGGACTGGGCGCGGCAGTATCCCATTGTGTCGCTCGAGGACGGGCTTGCGGAAGATGACTGGACGGGCTGGAAATATCTGACGGAGTTGCTGGGCGAGCAGATTCAGCTTGTGGGCGATGACCTGTTTGTGACCAACACGGATCGCCTGCAGCGCGGAATCGAAGAAGGAATCGCGAATTCGATTCTGATTAAGCTGAACCAGATCGGGACTGTGAGTGAAACATTAGAGGCGATTGAGCTGGGTCGGCGGTTTGGCTATACCTCGATCATTTCGCATCGCAGCGGCGAGACGGAAGATCCCTTCATCGCCGACTTGGCAGTGGCGACCAATGCCGGGCAGATCAAGACCGGATCGGCTTCGCGCACGGACCGCATCGCCAAGTACAACCAGTTGCTGCGCATTGAGGAGGAACTGGGACAGGCGTCGGAGTTTCTGGGCCTGGAGTCGGTGAACTTCGGCGAGTAGCGGGTATATTGGAGGGCGCGGGGCAAGGCATCCTGCGCCCCGCGTTTGTCTTCAGGAGGCTCTATGCGCGTTTTACCGCTTCTTGTAACTACCCTTCTGCTTGCTGCGCCCGTCTTTGCGCAACAGACAGCCGTCCCTCAACATGCAAAGGCTGCCGCGCCATCAGAAGCTGTGGCCCAAACAGTGGGTCAGCCGCCATTGCATCCAATCACTCCGCATCAGGTGCATGAAATTCTTGAATTGACGGGCGCTAACAAGCTCAAGGAACAAATGATGCGCTCTATGTGGGGCAGTCTTCAGAAAAGCTTCCCGCCGTTTTTCCCGAAGGATGTTCTTGATGACCTGGAGGCGAATATGCTGAAGATCGATTTCGAGCCCATGGCTGTCAAAGCCTATCAGAAGCGTATTTCCGCCGAAGACGCTGAGCTGATTATCGCGTTCGACAAGACGCAGGCGGGTAAACGCTTAATTGCCGCGGCGCCCTTAATCCAGCAGGAAATGCTGATGGGTGGGTACAAGGCGGGTGTGCAGGTCGCTCAAGAGGTAATTGCGCGACATGCCGATGAAATCAAAGCCGCGGCAGCTAAATATAAGCAGGAACATTCTGATACGCCGCAGGTTACATCACCAAACTAAATCAAACCAGGAGATCAGGTGCCAATTCGTACCAAGCCCATCGTTCTGACCATCCTTGATGGATGGGGTTATCGTCCTCAAGTTGAAAACAACGCGATTGCGCTGGCGCGCAAGCCTACCTATGACAAGCTGCTAGCGGAGTTTCCCAATACTCTGCTTCATGCCTCGGACCATTTTGTGGGCCTTCCCGACGGGCAGATGGGCAACAGCGAGGTCGGGCATCTGAACATTGGGGCCGGGCGCGTCGTCCGCATGGACATTACGCGTATCGACGATCTGATTGCGAGCGGGGAGTTCTTTTCGCATCCGGTGATCGTGGACGCGCTGAAGAGGGCGGGCGAAGGCGGACGGCAGTTGCATCTGTTCGGGCTTGTTTCTGACGGCGGCGTTCATTCGCAGCAGAATCATCTTTACGCGCTGCTGAAGGCGGCGAAGCAGCAAAAACTGGAGCGAGTGTTTGTCCACGCATTTATGGACGGGCGCGACACAATGCCGACCTCCGGAGCTGGTTATCTGGCGGCGCTGGAACAAAAGATGCGCGAGTATGGCGTGGGGAAGATTGCTTCGGTTTCCGGACGCTATTATGCGATGGACCGCGACCGCCGCTGGGAGCGCGAAAAGCTGGCCTTTGACGCGATGGTGAAGGGACAGGCCGAGGGTGGAGCTTATCCCGATGCGATTGCCCGCGTGAAGGAGTCTTACAACAACGGTGTGACGGACGAGTTTATTGTGCCGTTTGTGGTTGCAGATTCGCAGGGGCGTCCGAACGGAGTGATTCGCGACCGCGACGTGTGCATCATGTTCAACTATCGCGCGGACCGGGCGCGGCAGATTACGCGCGCTCTGGGCCGCAACAGCGGACTGACCAAGGACGCGGGACACGACCTGCCGGGGGCGGAAGACCTTGACAATGTGATTCCGCGCAACACCGTGCCGCGGGACCTGCACTACGTCTGCATGACGCAGTACGACAAGCTGTTTACGCTGCCGATGATTATCTTGCCGGAGTCGATGGAGAACCTGCTGGCGAATATGATGGCGCAGGCGAACCTCAGAAACCTACGCGTGGCAGAGACGGAAAAATATGCGCACGTGACCTACTTTTTCAATGGCGGAATCGAGAAGCCGTTCGCGGGCGAGGACCGGCTGCTGGTCCCGTCGCAAAAGGTGGCGACCTATGATCTTGCTCCGGAGATGTCGGCGGGCGGCATTGCCGACGCGGTGGTGAAGGCCGTGGAGGATGCGGCTTTCGATGTGCTGGTGGTGAACTTTGCCAATGCGGACATGGTGGGACACTCCGGGCAGCTTGCGCCGACCATCAAAGGCGTGGAGACGGTGGACGCCTGTCTGGGGCGCATCTACCAGGCGCTTCGGCAGAATGGTGGGACCATGCTGGTGACGGCGGACCACGGCAATGCGGAGATGATGGTCGATCCGGTGAGCGGCGGTCCGCATACAGCGCACACGACGAATCCGGTTCCGTTTATTTATGTGAGCGAGGATGCGAAGGACTTCCGGCTGCGGCCCGATGGTTCGCTGCGGGACATTTCTCCGACAATGCTGGGGCTGCTGGGGCTGGATCAGCCGGGGCAGATGTCCGGCGGGGACCTGCGGGTGCGTCTGAAGTAGGGTGCGGCGGTTTCCCGGAATGGGAGATTCGCGGCGGTCTGTCTCGTTTCAGTACAGTGCCGCGCTTTTTGCGGACTTTTTTAAGGTTTTTCAAGCCGGAGCCGATAAGTTGCCCATTGGAGGACTCCCCCTAATGGCCACACATATTCTTGGAAGGAACCACACGGTTCTGATTCCGGACCGGGTGGACAGCGCGCAGCATGTTGAGGACGCCGGAAGCGAGTTGCGGGAGCGCGAGGGAAGCGCAGCGCGCGGCTTGTTTTTCGCCATGGTATTCAATGTTCTGTTGGTGCTCGCCGGCCTTGCCGTGTGGCAGGCGTGGCGCATCCTGCGATAGCCGTTTCCTTCCTCGCTGAAAACTTCAGCAGCCTGATACATTCAAATCATGCGGCTTGTCATCAATGGCAAGGAGCGTGATTTCTCGTCGCTTCCCGCCACAGCTACCATCATGGACTTAATCGGCGCTCTTGAGCTTAAGGGCGACCGTGTTGCGCTTGAGCACAATGGGACCATTGTCCGGCGCGATGCCTGGGCTGCCACGTCCATCGAATCCGGCGACAAATTTGAAATTGTGCACTTCGTGGGCGGCGGCGCCGGGGAATGAGCGCGCGCAAGCTGCAGCCGCTGGCGCATGGCGCTCTGAACCGCTGCTTTGGCTGCGGGCAGGCGAACCGGACAGGGCTGCGGCTGAAGTTTTTCGTGGATGAGCAGCAGACCATTTTCTGCCGGGTGAGGCTGGCGCGGAGGTTTGAAGGACCTCCGGGGCACGCGCATGGCGGCGTGATTGCCACGCTGCTAGATGAAGCGATGAGCAAAGCCAACCGCCAGTTCGGCGTGCTGGCCATGACGCGGCAAATGGAAGTGGAGTATCTGAAGCCGGTCCCGCTGGGCGCGCCGCTCACGCTCATAGGTCGCCACCTCGAGGCATCGGGCAGAATCCACCACTGCGACGCCGAGCTTGCGAACGAAAACGGCGTGAAGCTGGCGCGGGCCAAAGGGCTGTTTATTGAGGTTGATCCGAGCAGGCTGCGGGATGTTTCAGCCGCGCGCGGATGAGCCGGAGCCGAACCGGACACTCTCCGAAACTGCTAAACTAAAGGTTCACAGGGGCTGCGGAACGCGCCGCCGATGTCCCCCACTCAAGGCGAAAGCGGCCTTGAGTGGGCCACCCTTTTCTTCGGCCATTTACCGCGCCCGGAAAACAGGAGAATCACCATGACCGACCTCGCGACCAGCAACGGCAGTTACGCCCAGAACCAGTCCGGATTGCGGCTGAAAACCGGCCTTGCCGAGATGCTGAAGGGCGGCGTCATTATGGACGTGATGAACGTGGAGCAGGCCAAAATTGCCGAGCAGGCCGGGGCGGTCGCGGTGATGGCGCTGGAGCGCGTTCCCGCGATGA
>JAICYR010000210.1 GCA_025934135.1 Acidobacteriaceae bacterium
CGCGCGGCGAACATCAGCAGGGTTTCGACCAGCGGACCCCAGCGCCCAGGCTCGCCTTCCACCAGCAGCGTACGGATGCTCTCCGCGCCTTGCGAGCCGCCGGGCTCGCGCGTGACGCTGTTATCAATGCCATGCGAGGCCAGCGCCTGCGATAGCCGCTGCACGTGCGTTGATTTCCCCGCGCCCTCCCCACCTTCGAGCGTGATGAAGCGGGGGGGAGAACGCACATTCATTTTCGCCCGGCGATCAGCGCGTGCAGGCCCGTGAAAATGCGGCTGATGAATCCGGCGGCGCCGACATCGGTTGCGGCATAGAGTGGCACATTCAGGTCCGGCGCATTCGGCGCCGTCATTTTCAATGTGCCGATGCGCTGGCCCTTGCTGACGGGTGCTTTTACGGGGCCATCGTAATTCACAGTGACTTTCATGCCGGCGCGGGCTTCCGGCGTGAGCGTGACGTCGAGCGGCTTTCCTGTCGTCAGCGGAACCGTGCCGCGATCACCCTGCCAGACCTGCGCTTCTGCAACCGCGTCGGTGGGCGAAAACAGTTTGTATTGCCGGAACTCGCGAAACGCGAGGCCCAGAATGCGCGCCGCTTCATCGGCGCGGCGCTGCTCGGCGAACCAGTCCTTCGATTTGCTGTCGCGTTTGGCAAGATCGGGATAGCGCAAGCCGTTCAGCACGAGAATAAGGCGGCGGCCGTTCTGCACGGCGGAAACCGTGATGCCGTAGCCGGAGGATTCCAGATGTCCAGTTTTCAGCCCATCGGCGCCAGGGAATTTCTCCAGCACCAGATTGCGGTTGTGCTGGTGGATGTTGCTCCACACGAAGTCCCGTTCGCTGAAATAATGGTAGTATTCGGGGTAATCCTTGATCAGATGGCGCGCCAGTTTCGCCAGATCGAACACCGACATGAGCTGGCCCGGCGGCTGATCGAGGCCGTTTGGATTCACAAAGTGCGATTGCGTCAGGCCGATCTGCTTCGCGCGCGCGTTCATCATGGCGACAAAGTTCTCGACCGTACCGCCCAGTCCCTCCGCGATCACGATACAGGCGTCGTTGCCCGACATAATGATCACGCAGCGAATGAGATTTTCCACGGAAATCTTCCCGCCGATATTGACGAAGCATTCGGAGCCGGATCGCTCCCGCCAGGCACGTTCCGATACCGGGAACGTGTCCGTCAGCTTCACGCGATGGTCCTTCAGCCGCTGAAACAGCAGCTCGAGCGTCATCAGCTTGCTCATGGAAGCGGGTGGCACCGCTACATAGGCATCCTTGGCCCACAGCACCTGGCCCGTGTCTGCATCCATGATGATGGCGTGTTCGGCAGAAGTCTGGACGGCTTCAGCCATGGCGGGCGAGACAGAAACCAGCGAAGCGAAAAAAAGAAGAACGGCTGCAAGGCGAAAACGCCGCATCGGGAGAACTCCAGCGAAACTGATTCTATTGGTCGACGACGATCCTGGCGCCGTTATTACCAAGCTCGCTCAGCCGCGCCAACGCGGCATTTGCGGTCTCCAGGT
Source organism: Acidobacteriaceae bacterium (assembly GCA_025934135.1). GTDB lineage: Bacteria > Acidobacteriota > Terriglobia > Terriglobales > Acidobacteriaceae > Silvibacterium. Next base: position 1,526 of record JAICYR010000210.1, read on the forward strand.
CGTCGTATGGGCCGGAACGGACGCGGTAAAGTTCCCTGCCCTGCCGTTCGGACGCAGAAATAAAGAGATCGCTGGCCGGACCGAGATTTTCCCTCAACCGCTCGGCGTTTTCCCGCGACGCAAAGGTGCCAGCCTGGACGTAGAGATGTGCGGTGTCGGGAACTTGAGCCCGATCATCCGGTTCGGCAGCATCCGCCATTTCGCCGGCGCCGGGCAGCGGCTGCGCTGCCGGAGAAGGCGGAGCACTCCGTGGAAGGCGCGCAGGCCGCGGGACAACTCTCGGCCTGTTTGCGTTCAGCGCCGCAGCCTGAACCGCTGCCGCGGGCGCCGCGCGCGCATTGCCGGCAAGCGCCGTCCCCAGTTCATCGGCAGGCGTAGGCTGATCGGAGCGGCCCAGATAGGTGACGCGCACCTTCGCGGTACCCTTGGCATAGAAGCCCAGCAGCTCGGCAGCGTGCTTAGACACATCGATGATGCGGCCGTTCGCAAACGGTCCGCGATCATTCACGCGCAGGACCAGCGACTTGCCGTTTTCCAGATTTGTGACGCGCACATTGACCGGCATCGGCAACGTGCGATGTGCCGCGGTCAGCCCTTCGCCGTCGTAGATTTCGCCGTCGGCCGTTTGCTTGCCGTAGAACGTGGGGCCGTACCAGGACGCGACCCCAACTTCATCGTAGTCCGGCTGCTCGTGCGGATAGTACCAGTTGTCCCCGATTTGATAGGGCACGCCGACCCGGTAGGCGCCGCCATGCGCTGTGCTTCCAACGCTGGCGCCGGTCATGGGCGTTGAAGGTTCAGTTGCGCAACCGGCGGCGAACCCCGACAGCGCAGCCACGCTCAGCACTTTGCACGCGGTACGGATCATCCCGGCCGTCCACAGTTTGGAGTGGCAGGCCCGCCCGACCTCCGGCCCCGCGGGAGAATCCTAGGGGCGCACCCGCTTTACAAAACGTTAACACGGGCATCAGCCCCCGTCCTGACAAGCGCCGCAACTGCTACAATCGAATCGCCGCCTGCAACTAAAGATCCCGCGTGCCGACACTGTGCGACATGCATTCGAGCTGATGGCGGGCAAGGTTTCGCAGCAGCATGCCGAGGCGCGGTGCAGCCGCTTCGGAGGCTTCAATCAAGCCGTAGAACTGCATTCGATTCAGGTGCTGGATCAGGTCGAACGTCTCCTCCGCGTCCTGAACGCCTGCCTGCCGCATGAGCTTGTAGAACATTCCACGGGCAAACCTCGGATAATGTTTGTGCCCGAGAAGCACATGCGACAAGCCCAACCTTCCGTTCTCCATGGAAAGTTCAGGCCATCGCGGCGGCCCAAGCTGGGCATTGCGCGCCTTCTCAAGATCGCGATTGATGCGCAATGAACCAGACTTCCGCTCCAGCCCAAGAGGCATGCTCAGCGCAAACACCTCAGCGCCACTGGCGAAGCCCCAAGCCCCGAAAATGCCCAGCGGATCGGAATCGCTGTAGCGAACCAGAACCTCGTCTTCAAAGTGGCCGCCGAGTTCAAGCCGGTCGTCATAGAGTTGGTACGAGGTCGCGTGGCCATGATTGGCGAGTTCAATGATCGGCATTACCCGCGTCTCGCCCTTGAAACCTATGGTGCGGGAGCCGAGGAAGCGTTCCTGAACTGCCGCGGGCGCAAGCCCTGCGAACCATTGGCCAAGGCCGAACACATTTTCCAGCATCGCCCGTAGCTCCGGGGGCGCTTCCGCAAGCATCGCCAGCAGATCTTCCGTATCGCCGCGGCCGGTACCCCAGGAGAAATCCCGCTCGTAATTTTCGAGGAATGCCCGCTCCCTTGCGGCCACGGGAGCTTCCGGCGCCACGCGAAATTCGCTGCTGGAGAATTGCACATACTTTTTTGGAAGCAGCAGGGATTCGGGAATGCAGATTCGGATTGGCTTCGATTTATCTATCGGGAATAATCCGCGGCCGAAGCGGCCCTCCGCCAACTTCACATTATCGGCGATGCCACCCAGGGCACGAAACTCATCGAGCATCTCATCCCATCGCGCATCCCCGGTCATGGCCTGTCCTCAAAGCCCTCGAACGCCGAAACAGAAAGACATCGCCCGCAACTGATGGCGAGCCATAGCACGCAAGGTTCGCGCGATGGCGAGATCGAAGCCTTCCAGCTCGTCAAGCAAGCTCAGGAACTGGAGCCTGTTGCAATGGTGTATGTGGTCGAACGCTTCTTCAAATCCCTGATGTCCGCCTTCCCGCATCAGCTGGTAAAATATGCCCTTGGGCAAGCGGGGAAATTGAATGTTGCCCAACAAAACGAAGGTCAATTGCACGGGATCGCGATTGCGCTTCACCTCGGGAATCCAGTTCCGCTTTGAAGTCACACGCGCGTTGAACGCTTGTCCCACTTCCAGACGCTCTTTGCCCAGCGTCCCCTCGAGAGGAAGGCTGAAAGCGACCGGGCGTTCGGTGGCAAATCCCCACGACAGAAAGTAGTCGAAGGAATCCACATCGGAGTATTGAACCAGGACCTCGCCCGTGAAGTTTCCGCGCAATCCCACCGCCTGCGAAAGATCGTATCTCACTCCGCCCCCGTGGTTCACCATTTCCACGATGGGCATCACCACCGACTTGTTCTGGTACGTAATCGACCGCATCTGGAAAAACCGCTGCTGGATCAATTCATCGTCCGGTTCATGGAACAAGTGTCCCAGCCCGTACCGGGTTCGCAGCGTCTCTCTCATTTCCGGCGGAAGTGCGCTCGCCGCTTCGAACATGCGATTGACTTCGTCACCGCCCCCACCGCCCCATCCGAACTGGTCCTGATATCGATTGAGCCAGGTCCGCTCCCGGTCACCTACAGCGGCAGCTGGGCCGACCCGCGGCACGCCGTTCACGAAGATCATGTGGCTGGCTTCAACCAGCAGATTGTGCGGAATTTGGATGGCGACAGGCCTGGACGGATCGGCCGGAAAAATGCCGCGGCCGAATTGGCCCTGGCCCACGCAAATGTTCTCGGCCGTTCCTCCGAGCGCGCGAAATTCCTCAAGCAGATCGTCCCAAGCAGTCAAAAGGGGCACCTTTTCGTTCATCCGCGTGGCCGCCATCCACCGGAAGCAAGAGCATCGCAAACTCAGCCGCGCGCGTCACGCCCGCAGGAGTACTCCGCTTATTGGAGGCGCAGGATTGCGCAGGTTGCAGCCGGAAAGCCCGGAAAGTATCTGATTTCCGGCAAGGATGGGTGGCCGAGCGGTTGAAGGCACCGGTCTTGAAAACCGGCAGGCCCGCAAGGGTCTCGTGGGTTCGAATCCCACCCCATCCGCCATCTATCGATTCCGCCGTTGATCATGCGGGGGCGACTTTCCGGGCGGGCGGCGGGAACTGACGGCATGAC
>JAICYR010000053.1 GCA_025934135.1 Acidobacteriaceae bacterium
GGACGCACCGTAGGCGCAGGTACGATCAGCGAAATTATCAAATAGAGTTCGTCGTTCAGAGTTCGTAGTTCACGGTCAGAAGCAACTACGAACTAAGAACTTTGAACTGTGAACTGGAGTTCAAAAATGCGGGATATTGTCACATTGCAGTGTTCGGAGTGCAAGGAGCGGAATTACTCAACGACGAAGAACAAGAAGACGACCACCGGCCGTCTGGAGTTCTCGAAGTTTTGCAAGCGCTGCCGGAAGCACACCGCGCACAAGGAAACGAAGTAAAGCAGGGCACAGGGCACAGGGCACAGGGTTCAGCAGGAGCAAGTCTCCTGGGCCCTGAGACCTGTACCCTGAGCCCTGATACAGGGGCGTAAGCTCAACGGTTAAACTGTCGGTCTCCAAAACCGAACTTGGGGGTTCGAATCCCTCCGCCCCTGCCAGTTTGAGATGAAGAAATCTTCCCAGGTTGAGTCCAGGGGACGGAGTGGCGAAGGGCCACTGCGGCAGAAGAAGGATTTTATGGCAAAGGCAATAGCAGCGCCGGATCATGAACGCTCCACGGAGCGTTCAGTTGAGCGTTCAACGGCGAAGTCCGGCGGGAATGGTAACCAGGTATCGGGCCTGATCTCGCGCACCACGCAGTTTCTCAAAGACGTGCGCTCCGAAATGCGGAAGGTGGTCACGCCAGCCTGGGCCGAAGTCCAGAGCACCACCATTGTGGTTCTGGTGACGGTCTTCGCATTTGCCGCATTTTTTTATGTAGTGGATTCGGTGCTGGACCGCGCTCTGCGCGTATTGCTCCACTGGCTGGGCGGTCTATAAAGAGCGCGCCAGGAAGGACCAGATGACAGAAGAAATTCAAAACGAAAATGCCGCTGGCGCCGCGGAGGCCTCGGAGACGCCGTCCGAGCAGCTCAGCCCTCCGGCCAACGAGCAGTTCAAGTGGTATATCATTCACGCCTACTCGGGGTTCGAGCGCAAGGTGCGCGAGTCCATCGAGAGCCGCGTGCAGGCGTTCGGCCTTCAGAACCGCATTGGGCGCGTTATGATTCCGACCGAGCCTGTCACGGAGATTGTGAACGGCAAAAAGCGCACCGTTGAGCGCGTCTTTCTGCCCGGATACGTGCTGGTCGAGATGGACCTCGACAACGACCTCTGGCATGTGATCAAGAACACGCCGCGCGTCACGGGCTTTCTGGGCACAGGCGACAAGCCGGTCGCGCTGAGCGAGGCCGAGGTAAGCTCGATTCTCTTCCGCAGCGAGGTTTCCAAAGAGAAGCCGCGGCTCAAGATCAAGTTTGAGAAGAACGAGTCGGTGCGCATTACCGAAGGGCCATTCGCCAACTTCAACGGCATTGTGGACGAGGTCAATGAGGACCGCGAAACGGTAAAGGTGATGGTTACGATTTTCGGGCGATCCACCCCTGTTGAACTGGAGTTCGGCAAGGTAGAGAAGGTCGAGTAGAAGGCAGCGTTGCGTTCGAGCGCTATTGCACAAATGTTCAGAATTAAAGCTAGAAGCTAGTAGCTGGGAGAGATTTAAAATGCCACCGACAAAGAAAGTACAGACACAGGTAAAGCTCCAGATTGAGGCGGGCAAGGCCACGCCGGCGCCTCCGGTTGGCCCGGCGCTCGGCCAGGCGCAGGTCAATATCATGGAGTTCTGCAAGCAGTTCAACGCGCGCACGCAGAACAAAGAGATGGTCGGGCTTATCATCCCGGTCGTCATCACCGTATATACGGACCGCAGCTTCACGTTCATCACCAAGACGCCGCCCGCGGCCGTTCTGCTGAAAAAGGCTGCGAATCTTGCCAAAGGCTCTGGCACTCCGAACAAGACGAAGGTCGGCACCGTGACGGAAGCGCAGGTTCTCGAGATCGCGAAGCAGAAGATGCCCGATCTGAATGCCGCCTCGATTGAGACCGCCGTCAAGAGCATCAAAGGCACGGCGCGCTCCATGGGTGTTGACGTCGTCGCGTAATCAACCAAGTTGGCGTGGATGAATCCCGGTCCTTTCAAGGCCGGGATTTTTATGTTCTGGGCGACCTGCAAACCCTTGGATTCCAGCCAGGAATCCAGCCTCTTCATCCAATTCGCTGGTCGCCGAAGCCGGTTTCTGAATCTCATGGTGAGTAGCTGCCGTTGATGTTCCTGAGTCGCGAGAGAGTGCCTGCCTGTGAAATTCTTCCTTCCGCTTTTGCACTTTATCTTTAGCATTGGCTACTTCGGCCCGCTCCTGATGGGCGTTCTCGATTCGTCTTTTCTGGTACTCCCGTTCGGCAACGACATTCTGGTGGTCGGCCTGGTTGCCCACAACCATCATGGAATTCCGCTCTATGTTCTTTCCGCCGCTTGCGGCTCCACGCTTGGCGTGTTCATGCTGGCGCTGGTTTCGCGCAAGATTGGAGAAGAAGGCATTTCTAAGCTGGCTGGAAAGAAGCGTTACGAAAAGCTGAAGAATCACATCGGCTCTCACGCCGGTCCGGCCATTGCGCTTGGCGGGCTTGCTCCGCCACCGTTTCCGTTCACAATGGTGATCGCGGCCGCCGCGGCGCTCGATTATTCGCTATGGAAGCTGCTCGCCATCAATTTTGTGACCCGCGCCTGCCGGTTCGCACTGCTCTCCTGGCTGGCGCTCAAGTTTGGGCAGCAGGTGATGGGCATTGCCAAGTCCAAGCCCTTCGAGTGGGCGATGGCGGCGTTCATTTTCCTCTGCATCGTCGGCAGCGCGTATTCGCTCTGGCGCTGGTTTCGCCATTCGCGCGCCCGGGGCGAGTGATCCTTGCTCCGCCTCTCATCCCGCTTTGGTTTGCGGCCGGACCTGCTCGATTGCCTTTGATTTCTGGTCGCGCGACTTCAGATACAGTTCGCTCGTCAGCACCATGCAAGCGGCCGTGAGGGGAGCTGCGACCGCCACGCCCAGGATTCCGGCAAAGCTCCACATGAAGAACTGCGCCAGTACGGTGAGCACCGGGGGCAGCCGCACCGCCTTCTTCTGCACGAGGGGCGTGAGAATATAACCCTCGGTCAGATGGAAGATTGAGAAGAGAATCACGACCCAGAGGGCGGTCCACGGGCCCTTTTGCAGCGCCATAAGCACGGAGGGGATTCCGGCGAGAATGGTCCCGGCATAAGGGACGAAGACCATGATCCCGGTAAACAACCCGAGAATGAAGGCGAGATGCACACCCAGGATCCAGAGCGCGATCATGCTCGCCACGCCCAAAACGGCCATGGGGACCATCTGGCCCAGGAGCCACCAGCGCAGCCTATCCATCAGTTCGACGGCAATATCGCGGGCGCGATCGCGGTACTGTTCTGGAAAGAGAGCCAGCACGCCGTTCTTATATCCGCGTGGATTCAGCGCGCCGAAGAACCCGATCACGAACACTACGATCAGGTCTACTACGGTCTCCGTTACGGCGCCGCTAATGGCCTTGGCATTGGCTCCAAGGCTCATGTTCTGCGATGCCCGGTTGACCATTTGCAGAAGCGTGCGGCCCCAACTTTTCTGCTGGAGGAAGTCCTTCATGCGGGCCAGTGATTCAGGAAGAGCGATGATGATCTGGTGAAGTTGTGTAACGGCTTGCGGGATGATCAGCGCGGCCGCGCCCACGATGGCTACGACGAGCAAAAGCAAGGTCGCGAAATACGAGAGTCCAGGGCCGAACCGCGTATGCCGCTCGATCCACATCGTGATGGAATGAAGTAGAAGCGCGCACAACAGCCCGGCAAACGCCAGAAAGATCAGCTTCCACTCGAACCAGACAAACAGCAGCACGAGCACCAGTACGAACGCCAGCAGCACAGCGCGCTCCGGTTCGCCTTTTCTCGCCTGTACAATCACAGATTCGGTATCTACCTCAACTGTCATGAGATGCGGCAGAGAGGGGAGAAGCCGATTGCAGCGTCTTCATCGATTTGCGTCAATTATTCAAATGATCCTTGCCATAGATCACTGTTGAACGGATAGCGGCGTACCCCGGAGATTTGCATCGCTATGTGCCAGAGGAACGCGGGGTTATTACGCAGATAGCGTTTGCCTAAGCGCGCGGGATCCTGCATGGCGCGATGCGCCCATTGGAGTCCAGCCCGCTTTACCCATTTGGAGCAGTCGCGGATTCGCCCGGTGTGGTAATCGAAAGCCGCTCCGACACCGACCAGCAGCGGCACCTGAAGCCGATCAAGATACTGCGCCATGAACCGCTCCTGTTTGGGCGTGCCGAGTCCCACCCACACGATGTGCGGCTGTGATTCGTGAACGCGGGCGATGATCTCACGCTCCTGTTCCGGAGTGAGGATGGTGAAGGGCGGCGTGAAGGTACCAGTGATCTTGATTCCGGGAAAGCTTTCCTGAAGATTGTCGCGCAGAAGTTCGGCGACTCCGGGTTGGCCGCCGTAAAGGAAATGGCGGTATCCGCGCTGAACGGAGAGGCGGCACATGGCGGCCATGAAGTCCGGCCCGAAGACGCGGTCCATATGTCGTAACCCTTGCAGGCGGCCAACCCAGGTCATCGGCATTCCATCGGGGGCGTTGATCGTGGCACTGTTGAGAATGTGCCGAAAGGCGGGATCTGATCTTGCTTCCATGACTCCGTGAACACCGGTGAGACAGACGTAGCCGGGATCTCCGGCGTTGATCCAGCGAGAGGCCAGATCGGCGGCGGACTCCAGATCAATTGCGGAGACGGCGACTCCGAGAACATTGGCGTGCGGGTGAGGGGCGCTCATATTCCCCGCCGCATGGTGAAGAACAGTGTTTGCAGCAGGATGGTGATGTCCATCCAAAGTGTGCGGTTGCGGATGTAGTAGAGGTCGTAGTGGACGTTCTGGTGGATAGGAAACGCGCGGCAAGGGCTGAGCTGCCACAGCCCGGTGATGCCCGGAGTCACGCTGAGGCGCTGTCGCTCCAGATCGTTGTAGTGTTGCACGACGAAGGGCATTTCCGGTCGGGGGCCGACGAGAGACATTCTGCCGAGCAGGACATTCAGCAATTGCGGTAACTCATCGAGACTGGTGCGGCGCAGAAGGCGTCCGGCCCGGGTGATTCGCGGATCGCGGGAAGTCGTGGGAGAAAGCGCGTATTTCGCGGAGCCGGCGTACATGGAGCGGAACTTGTAGATGTCGAAAAGCTCGCCGTTGCGGCCAACACGCTTCTGGATGAAGAGCGCGGGTCCGGGTGAATCCAGGCTGACCAAAAGCGCAATGAGTGCGAGCAGAGGGGCAAACAGCGCCAGGAGCAACGCGGAAATTACAAGGTCAATCGCACGCTTGCAGAAAGCGTAAGACCGCGGGTCCGTACGAGGAACAGAGAGGGTCTCGACGTAGAGGCTGGGCGCGATAGGCTCAGATGCGGCCATGTTTGGTTCCCCTGCGATAACGGAGGTCAGCCTTGCTCATAGCTGCCTTCCGGATGCGGCGACGGTGACTGGTTTCCGCAGTTGAAGCTTGTGAGCGTGAGCCGCGGAGGCGATGAGACGGCGATAAAGAGCGACGTACTGACGCGCGAGCACCGGCGCGGAAAACTGCGGAAGCGAAAGCGGACTAGGCCTGGGTTGTTTGAGCGAGGCGGCGATGGCCGCAGCAAACGATTCCTCCGCAAGGCTATTCAAGGGTATGAAGCGGCAGTGTCCATCGCCTACTTCACGGTGCGCCGGGATGTCCGAGCAGACGACACGGCAACCGGCGAGTAGCGCCTCAGCAACTGGAAGTCCGAAGCCTTCCGTAAGAGAAGGAGCGAGCAGCGCGTCGCAATTGAGATAGCACCACTGCAGCTCCGGCTCAGCGATTCCTTCCAGAAAGCGGACCTTTCCGCTGAGTCCGGAACGAGAGACGAGGCGGTGAAGGAACGGCGTCTCAGGGCCGGGAATTCCGACGATGATGAGCCGTGTCTCCGGGCTGATGCGAGCGGTGCGCAACAAACGCTCGTAGGCGCGGATGAGAAGCGGCAGATTCTTGTTGTGTCGGTGCTGCGCGACGGAGAGCAGAAAGGGCTTTTCATGCCATCCTGGACTCGGCACACGGGCCGCGCAGCGAAGCTCCCCTTCCACCATGTTGTGGATGCGGACGGCTTTTTGCCATATGGCGGGCGGAGTGTACTGCTGCAATCGCGCCTTGGTGGCATCCGAAACGCAGGCGATCGCGGTGGTATTTTTGAGGCACTGACGCAGAATGATTCGGTTGAACAAGAATTTGGGAAATCCGAAATTTATGGGGATTTCGTAGGGATACAGATCGTGTAGCGTTACTAGCGTGGGGCAGCCGAATGCGCGCGCATTGACCGGCGCGGGAAAGGTGAGGTGGACCAGGTCGGGGTGCAGGCGGGCGACGAGTTTTGGGAGATCATTGTAGTACCAGGCATTACGGCCCAGCGCTCCGTGTTTGAGTGCCGCCACATGGATTGTCAGCCGGGCGCCACCGCCCACGGCCACCGTTCGCATGAAATTTTCCTGCCAGGGAGCGATGACAAAATGAATCTCAGCCACTTCCGGCTGCAGCATGAGGCATCGCGCCAGATTAAGGGCGTGCCGCTGCACGCCGGATATATTGGGAGCGAAGGAAGCGGCGGCGATGACGATCTTCATGGCTTCGATTCCTCGCGGGAGTGGTGGAGAAACGGCGCTGGCTTCCACCGGAGAATGGAACGAGAGCGGCGGCGCAGTACTGGGAGAACCTCCGCAGCAAGCGCTTTGCGGGGATCGTCCGGATGGATAGTTGACCAATGATGGCGCACAAGAATGAGCGCCGACGCTGTTGTGAATGAGAGAAAAGTCAGAACAAGCGCGATCAGGATGCGGTGCGGAAACGACTTCTTTTCCGGAATGCCGGGAGCATCGATGACGCTGACGGTGGCAATGTCCTTGGCTTCCTCAATGCGCGCCATTTCATACTGCTGGTTGAGGAATTCAAACATGGCCTCTTCGACGCGCACGCGGCGATACAGATCGGCATAAGGGACAGCGAGCTTGGGCATTTGGCGCAGAGGTGGGTAAAGCTCATCTTTATCGGCGGAAGTGGGACTAACGTCCGCGCTGGCAGACGGAGTGGAAGAGCCAGCCATCGCGGCAAGCTGCTTTTTAAGGCTTGCGATACGCGCTTCGGCTTGACGGACCCGATAGTTGCCATCTCCGTAAATCTGCCGCAGAGATTGCAGCCCGGCCTGCTCGACCAGAAGCTGGGCCTGGAGCCGCGCGCCGGCATCGACCATGGCGCGGGTCTGTTCTTTAATGTCGATGGCATTGCTTTTGCTGGAGAATCGGCTTAGATCAAGCTCAGCCTGTTCCAGGTCCGCGCTGACCGAGTGCAGGCGCTGCTCAATGAAAACTCGCTCGCGGTGCGCGGTGGAGGTGTTGGTGCGAGTGACGAGCTTGTTCAATTCGTCGAGATACGCCTGGGTGAGGTCGCGAGCGCGGACGCGATTTGTGTCTTCAACCGAGATGGTGATGACGCCGCTCTTTTTGTCTTCCGTGATCTTCGTGCGGTGCGCGAGGCGCTTCGCGGCATCGACGCGGTAGCGCTTGTGGTAAACATGCTGAAGATTGAAGCGCGTGATGAGGTGGTCGCTCACGGTCCCACTGCGCAGCAAGTCTTCGAAAAGCGCGGTGGAGGAGTGGCCACCCATGAGTCCGCTGGCAAGCCCACCCAAAGCGCCGAGGCTCCCCGCGTGAGAGGTGAGCGCAGCCAGCATCATTGCCCTGGAACCCTGCTCGTCGGGGGGCATGATGCTTGCGGTGGATTTGTATTGCTTTGGAATGAGGAAGGCGATGGCCAGGCTGGCGGCCAGCGAAATAGCGGTGACTCGCGCCAGCAGATGCCGACGGTTCCACAGCAGCAGGACACGCGAGGCCCAATGGCCGCGCTGCTCTACCCGGCTGAGCGGGAGCGGAGGAGATACGGTAATCATAATGCCGCCGCCGCCACTCCGGCGGTAATGGCGATGGACGCGGCGATCTGGCCGGCGGTCAGCAGGCTCTTCCACAAAATGGAGGAGCCGATGATCTTTTGAGGCACAACGACGACGTCGCCGGGATCGAGTTTGGTGGAAAGGACCCCGCCGCCGAACCAGGTTCCGGAATGGCGGCCAACCACTGAACCGTTGGCGCGAATAATGAAAATCTCCTTTCGGTTGGCGCTGGTATTGGTCCCTCCGGCGCGGCTGAGATACCAGTCGGCGGTTTTGCCCGGCGAGAAAGTGAGCGCGGTCGCGTTGTAGACCTGTCCGGTTACCAGGACAAAGCCGGGCCGTTTGGGAATGGTCAACACATCTCCCCGGCGCAGCTCAATATCGCGCGGCGAGTTCGCCCAACTATCTATGTCCGCGGTGATGTGAATGACCATGCGTCCGGTGGGGGGATGGTTCTTTAGCTCCGACAGCACCTCATTTTTTTGCGCGGAGATAAGCTGCAAAGTCTCGGAGGCATTGGCAGCTGCTGCGGGTGAGAGGCGCGCTGCGGCCGAGTTGGCTTCAATCTGGCGGATTAATTCTTCGCGGCTCTGCTGCTGTAGATCGCGGACCTGCTCCCGAACCAAAACCGCACCCATCGGATAGGCGGTGGGCAAAAGGCCGCCCGCGCGACGCAGCACCGAACTCAGGCGCTCACCGTCATGGAATCCATAGCTGCCGGGGAACCGGACTTCGCCGTTGATCGTTACGGATTCGCCAATGTCGTTCCAATTGGTGATCTGGTGAATGGAAAGGATGTCTCCGGGCTTGAGCGGGATATCGGCATTCGGGTCGGAGCCGGAAACAGCAGCACCGATCGGTACCGACGTGAGGTCTTCGGTGAGGCGGTTCCCGCCCTTCACGTCGTAGCTGGTGAGGTCGGCGCTCTCGAGAAGGGCGTCACGCTTGAATCCCCCGGCCATGCGAACCAATCGCGCGGCGGTCATACCCTCGGACATGGGATAGTCGCCGGGGCGAAGCACCTCTCCCCGAATGGTCACGGTTGGCGCATCGGTCTCGTAGCGGCCAAAAATGCGAATCGTATCAAAGGGCTGGAGCTTAAGATTCGTGTTTCCGATCAGCACGTCGGAGACGCTGAACTGAATGGCTTGCGGATGCAGGTCGGGAGGGACGAGGCGGATGATTTCTCCGCGGTCCGCCGGCTCGGGCAAAAGGTCCTGATAGCTGTGGAGCACGTTGCTGAGCTGCATTCCATCCGTGTAGGGAAACCGACCGGGGCGGGCGACGTGTCCTGCGAGATATATGACACGGCGGCTGTAGGGCAGAATCGGCTCGACGCGGATTCGGTCTCCATCTCTCACCTCGAATGAAGCCATCGGAGGTTGGTTGTTTGGCGCGCCCGGGCTGCTCGCGGTGGGTAAGGTTATGGTTTCGCGTTGATGATTGCCGCCGATGCGCTCAATGGTTATGTGTTGAAGCGAAGCTGATGCGGTGAGTCCGCCGGCATCAGTCACAACCGTAGTGAGCGTTGTTTCGCTTGGAAGCAGTTCGTAAATTGCTGGACGCTTGACGGCCCCGAAGATGGCGACCTGCGGGCCCGCGGGAGGGACAAGAAGAGTGTCTCCGCTTTGGAAAGCCGCGCTGCCATTGCGGATGCCATGGAGCAGAAAGTCATATAAATCAACCTTCTCGACAAGTTGCTTGCCGCGATAGTGGAGCAGCGTGCGAAGCGAACCGACGGCGGTGGGGCCTCCGGCTGCATAGAGCGCGTTCAGCGGAGTGGCGAGCGAACTTAATTCATATCCGCCGGGCCGCTGCACGTCGCCGACGACATAGACACGCACAGACCGGAGGCGGGAAACGGTCACGGCGACCTGCGCATCGCGGTACTGCCGCCTGAGTGCGCTTTCGACGAGACTTTGCGCCCGGCCAAGGGATAGACCGGCGAGTTGGAGAGACCCTGCGTCGGGCAGAAAGATGCTGCCATCGTGACCTATGGTGCGAGTGATGGTCCGGGTAAGGCCTCCCCACAGGCTGATGGTGAGCGCGTCGCCTGGGCCGATGATGTAGTCCGGACCGAGCGGCACATCGAGCGGAGCGGCGCGGGCGGAAAGTCCGCGTGTTCCCGCGAAACCGCGATTCACAAAAACGTCGGAGCCAAAACGGCGAAGCGGCACAGAGTCATCGGGAATCTGCGTGTAAAGGTCGCGCAGAGCTTGCAAGTCATAGGGCGGTTTTTGGTGAAGGACTTTGGGTGGATCAGTGGATGCGTTTGTCGGCTCATGCGTGCGGGGGCTGGGCAGACGATGATAGACGTGGACCGGCAAGCGAGGAACATCGGCGCCAGAAATCGAATCCTCCGCACGGTTGAATCCGGAATCGGCGCCCGCGCGGCTGGTGAAAGACTGGTCGCCAGTCAGAGGAGCATCGGGTATGTCTTTGTCCGACAGGCCCGGATATCCCTGCAATTGCAAAAAAGCCGCGGCGCTTTCACGGACCCGGGAATTGGAGGCGATCTGGCTATAAAGCATCTGGTCGGAGATATCGCTGGGGTCAATCTCCGCTCCCTCGGATTGCAATTGCTCCGCAAGCTGGGTCTTAAACTCCTCCGCCAGGGAGGGATTCTGCTCGAATATGCGGATGACTTGCTGGGAGCTAAGAGCTGCGCTGCCAATCCCTGAAGAGTTGTCGCGGCTGGCCTGGTCGGGTACCTCTTCCGAAGGGGCAAGGGGAAAGCTACTACCTGGTGCTTCTGAAGGTGTTCCCGCAGTGGAGGGGGTGGATGGCTCCTGACCTTGGACTGGAACCGCGACCATATAAAACAGCACAAGGACCGACGCGGCTGCGATAAAGACCGCGCGCGCCATGCGGCATCGGACGGAGTTGTTCTGGGCGGTAGTGCTCGCAGGCTGCAACATGAGGCATTTGCTCTTCGCCTTACCGTAACGAAACGGTGAATACGCGGGTGTCATGTGGCAGTCAACGAATTGTCATTCTCTTGTTATGAAGCGGATGCGAAGAGGCGGCGTATGAAATGACAAAGCAGATACATTTCCCTGACGATCTGCCGGCAGCGGAAATGATAGTTCTTCCTATATGAGCAAAGGCTGCGATGCGGTGGCTCTTCCGCCCGAGAGCGCGATGGTGGAGGCCGGCAAGCATGCAAGACCACAAGACGCGCTGCTTGCGGGTATGGACCTGCCTTTTCAGCGGGTGTTCTACCCCCTCGGCTACGCGGTTGAGGTTTCAAGCAACGAGGAGGCAGTTCTGGCAATCGCGGGCGAGTGCTTCCATTATGCGCGGATGCTTCGCTCCGGCCCCAGGTTACGGGTGAGCATCGGCGTCACCGAAGGCGGAAGTGGCGAGTCTCCGCGCGAACCTACGCGTCGCGAGTACAACCATCTATTCTCTTTGGTTGCCGATGCCGATAACCAGGCATTGCTCGACCTTAATAGCTGCACTGGCTTTGCGTGGGTAACTCAGGATGCTGTCACAAACAGGCTCTACTTTCGCTATAACTTCCTGGAAAAAATGGTATATCTGCTGCTTGGATCGTCCGTGGTCACAGATTTACATGCGGCTTGTATAGGGCGGAACGGAAGAGGGATGTTGCTTTGCGGAGATTCCGGTGCGGGAAAGTCCACGCTGGCGTACGCGTGCGCGCGAGAAGGATGGACTTATACATCGGATGACACAAGTTACCTCATCAACGACTCGGTCGTACCGCGAGTGATCGGTCACGCGCACAGGGTACGATTTCGGCCAGAGGCCAGAGTATTGTTTCCCGAGTTGGCTAGCCACCAAGTTACACCGCGATTGGAAGGAAAGCCGTCGATTGAAGTACCTGTTTCCGAGCTTCGGGTTATGAACACCGCGGTTGAGACCGAAATAGATTCGATTGTTTACCTGAAGCGATATCACTCGGCAGCAGGGAAGCTTGTCCGGTTGCCGGCCGGCGCGGCGACACAGAGGATGAGGGGTGAGCTTTACTCCGCCGGAGAAGTTCGAGCGAGACACGAAAAGATGCTGGAAAAATTTGCGGCTGTCCCAGGTTATGAGTTGCATTACTCCGACTTACCTGGGGCGATTCGTCAGCTTGAGACACTTGCGTAACCGCTTGAGGTTGAAAGATTCCGTAGAAGATGCGGCTGGCTCGTATGTCTGGCGAGTGCCGACTCGATAATATCCGCCGCGAGCGCGGTGCCACGGAGCGAGCGCATTTCCGCGCCGATTTGTTGGGCTGAAGTGCGGTAGCTCTGATCCTTGAGAATCGTAACAACCGCAGCGCGTATTTTTTCCGCAGAAATTCCCTTTGGCGAAATGACTTGCGCGAGTCTGAGCCGAGCCAGGCGCGCGGCGATCGCGGGCTGATCGTGAGCAATGGGAATGGCAACCATCGGAACGCCCTGCGTGAGGGTTTCAAATACAGTATTGGGACCGGCATGTGTAATGACGATCCTCGCTATTTTGATCAGGTCAAGCTGCGGGGCATAGCGTACAACCAGAGGGTTGCCGGGAAGCGGGCCAAAGTGTTCGGGACTGGAACGGCCGCCGAGTGAGATGACCAACTGCACATCGAGACCGCGGCAAGCCTCGGCAATCATGTTCAGAACAATCGGCTGAGCATTACGGGTGGTTCCCAGAGATGCATAGATGAGAGGGCGCTCATTGAGGCAATGCCAGGGAAAATCAACCGGGGGCCTCGCAGATTCGCTCACAAACGATCCGGCGTAGTGGAAGTTTGCCGGAATGGCAGTCCGCGGCAGGTCCAGGCATTCCGGAATTTGTGCAATGTGTGCCAGGCAGGGATAGATTTCTTCCATATACCGCACCGGCGAGAGGCCCATCTGTTCCCTGTGACGATCTATAGCTCTTCCAACAGGACCGCGTATTCGGAGTACGGACAGTTCCAGCAGCGCTTGTTGCAGCTGATTTACCCATGAGCCGGAGTAGTCGCGCGGTGAGAGCCACGGAGATGGACTCCAGCCGAAATTATGCGGCACCGTATTTGAGATGATGAAATAGGGCAGGCGCAATAGCTCTGCGATGGTTGGGCCAGTAATCGCGATTTCATTGATGATCAGCGCATCCACTCCTGAACGGCGAAGCGCGAGAGGGGCTGTTCGGAGAAACATTTCAATGTCATTGGTGACGCGCTTTAAGTTAAAGCGCAAGGTTGAGATGTCCGACCATATTCCTGAACTGGCGGCCGGAGGGGGATTTGGCTTACGGAAGTTATCACCATTAAGCGGAACGAAGTCGATTCCAGCATGACGTACTCGGCCGGCTATTTTCGGCTTTTCAAAGAAAGTAACTTTATGACCTCGATCCGTTAATTCCTGAGAGAGAGCGATGAGTGGGTTCACGTGTCCCGTACCCGTAAACGGCAGGACCCCGAAGTGCCGGGCGCGGTGCTCAGCAGCCATAAGCCATCACCGTCTCCTGTGGAATGGATACAGTCGCGCCGCTCAGTCGCACCTCACCTCGGCCGAGCACCTCTTCCGCTTGCGCCAGCAGTTTACGCACCGGCGCGCGCAACCATCGGATGGCCCCATTGATTGACAGAGGCTCCAGGCCCGTATTTGCCGAAGCGGGGAGGCGATCGAGCATTGTATTGGAGGCAAGCTGCACGCGACCTCCAATCATTACCAACTCCACGTCGGCTGTTGAAAGCCTTTGCAGTGTGCGCGCGGGGCTGTAGCCTGCGTCACGAACGGCAATCAAGTCCGCCGCGCCAGATTCGGTTATCGAACCTTCGAAATTGCTGAGCCGGAGAATCGCCGCCGGAGCTGTTGTGACCATGCGATAGGCCGCCTGAGGCGACAGGTTGCAGGCCTGAGTTGCGAAGCGCACCTCGTCGAGAAGATCGCCGATGGCGGTGAGCGGCGAGTCATTTCCAATTGCGAGATTCTCGATCTCGGACAGAAGAGACATCCGAGGAGTTCTGCCGAAGAGAAATTGGTTGGTCGAAGGGCAGAGGATTACCGAGGCATTGCGTTGGCGCAGCAGAGCGGCACCTTCGGGGTCGAGCCCGAGTGCGTGGACGAGAGCAGTGTTCGAGTCCAGCAATCCCAATTGATCGAGTTGCCGAATCTCTAGTCGCGCCCTGTCATCTACGCCTTCACAAGCGTGGATGATGAATGGGCAGCCGTTGCGCCTGGCCGCATGGGCAGCGCGGAGGTCGCCGCCGAGTGCGAGCGAATGCGCCCAGTCGTATTGTTGGAGTACCTGCACGGGAAAGCCGCTCTGCCGCAGTTCGGGCCATAGCGGATCATGGTGACAGACGGTTGTGACGCCGGTGAGAAGGTTTCGTATGCCGCCCCACCACAGCCGCACATGTCTGGGCACCGTCTTATGCAGCGCGATCAACTCCGGAAATGCCGAGTGAATGTCCTCTCCCCATTCGATGTAATTCTGATAAGGCGGATTGGCGAGGCGCGGAAACAGAGAGAAGTGCAGATGATCGTGCGCGTTGATAAGACCGGGCATGAGGATAAACCCGCTGAGGTCAATTTCCATGTCGCCCGGAAATGATGACGCGATGGGAGCCGAGTGATTTCGGATGCGGGTTATGCGCCCGGCGCTAATTTCGATATCCGCCGGGACTGCTTCATCCGGCCCGATGGCGCATCGCGCTGCATGAATCAGGATGCTCATGATACTTTCCGCGCGACATAAATTCGGAACCGCGAAGGTTCGCGCCGTTTATGCAGCCGCGCTACCAGCGGGCGCATCGTCCATCTGAACCCATAGCGGGGAGTGTGGATTGTCCATCGGATTGCCAGGCGTTCCTCAAGAGAGCGCAGCCGCTCATCAGTGAGATATTCCATGCTTCTGATGGAATTGGAGGCGGTCCCGTAGCGCTGAAGGAACGCGGCGCGGCGCTCGGCGACCATGCTTCTTCCGCTTTCCTCGCGGGAGTACCACGGGGTGTCGCAAATAATCACGACGCCTCCACCCCGTGTGCAGCGCAGCGCCTCGCGCATAATCGCTTCGTCATTTTCGGCGTAGTGAAACGAGGCATTGAAGATAGCGGCGTCAAACTGTCCATCCTGAAATGGCAAAGCCAGCAGGTCGGCATGAATTCGAGGAAAGAGTGTGGGAAGATGGTTGCGGTAATGCTCCGCAGCGCCGAGGCCGTCATTTTTATTGGTAAGCAGGTCCACAGCGAAAGGGCGGTATCCGGCGAGAGCGAGCCGGTAGCTCAACCAGCAATTGCCGGCACCGAGGTCAAGGAGTCGTCCGCCATTCAGCTCGGGATCTGCCTTGAGCACTTGATTGAGAAGGCAATTGAAGCTTCGCGCTCGAATGCGCCATTGGTCCTGGTTCTGTCCAGTGGAGTCTGCATAGGGAAGCCCGAGATAGAATTCGTCGTTGTTGCTTCCCCTGCCTTCGGCGGCCCTTATAGTTTCGTAGTCCTGAATGAAACGCGCGTAATGGGCCGCGCGGTCAGGAGACAATGCGTGGAAAATGCCGTCCCTGATGCGCATCCGGAACCCGCACAGTGGGCATTCCAGCGTGTCAAAGGGCGCTCCACAGTAAGAACATTGCGGGCGCACTCCGAGCAAGGTGGCTTGATGGGAGATGTCGCTACTGGATGCGCTGCTCACGCGGACTCTCCCGAATGGAGCAACTGCTCAACGGTCACAATGGCGGGGGCGGCAGGAGCGTATGCTTGCTCGCTAAACACAAAGGGGTCCGGATCACGGCTTATCGGCTCCAGATCCTCCACTCTGCGCCAGAGCGCGTTGACCTGACTTTCAGGCGGCGAAGGCTGATGCCAGGAGTCGACTTCCGCGTGCAAAGCGTCGCGCACGGCGCGATAAAAGTCCGTCGTGTAAGCGGCCTTGAACATGATGCAGAGGTCGTCGCTGTCAGTCCAGTTGCGCTTTGGCCCAAGCTGCGCCCGCACGCGCTCATAAAACGGCGTGCCCGGAAGCGGGTAGGAGAAAGAGACCCCAATATCGTCGGGGTGTGTTTCGCGAACAAGCTCGATAGTTTGCTGTAACTCAGGCCAGGTTTCGCCAGGATAGCCGAGCTGGAGAAAGTAACAGGCGCGAATGCCTGCTGTCTTCAGCCGCTGGCGTGCGGCAATAACGGAGTGCAGATCCAGCCCTTTGTCCATTGCGTTGAGCACAGTCTGCGACCCCGATTCGACGCCCATCCATACCTCGGCGCAGCCCGCGCTCTTCAAGTGTCGAACTGTATCGTCGGTCATCAAGTTCGCTCGGGATTGAACCTTGAACGGAACCGAAGCATCTCTGACCACAACTTCTTCGGCGAATTGGCGCACCCAATGGCGGTCCAGGGCGAAAACGTCATCGCCGAACCAGATATGCTGAACTCCGGCGTGTGTTTTTAGCTGCTTCATTTCTTCGGCAACAGCGGCTGGCGGCCTCAACTGGAAGGCGTTTCCGGAAATGGGTTTCGCGCACCAGTTGCAACGATAGGGGCAACCACGGCTGGCCACCATATTGGTGGAAAAGTATCCGTGGGCCTTGAGCCATGCTGCGCGGTATGGCTCGATGCTGACCAGATCGCGCGCGGGGTAGGGCAGGTCTTGCCAGGCCGGATTTTTCGCCAGCCGCTGGCCAGGTCGGAAAGTACGGTGTTGGCGATTAAGCATAACCAAGCCATCGAGGAACGGCGTCCGATCTCCGCCAAGTATGGAAGCGCACAGTTGGGTCAGCGTTTTCTCGGCTTCTCCGCAAAGCACATAGTCGAAGCCGTTCTTAAGAAAAAGAAGAGGATTGTCCGTGGAGTCGGAGCCATGTGCAATTGTGACGGCGCCGATTTTGCGTGCGGCCCTGGCAATTTCCCAAGCCACTTCTCTCATGCGCGTGAGGCACATTTTAGAAAGAAAGTTGAAGTCATCCTCATACACAGCCACGATTCGCGGGCGCTGTTTTTCCAACAGCGCGGGAAGCTTTTCGGAAGGGTCCTCCAGCATGGAGTCAAATGCCGCGACGGAAATGCCGCTTTCGCGCAGCGCTGAGGCCGCGTAAAGCGTTCCAAGCGGCAGGTAGGGCTGCATTTTGCGCAGTTGCTTGGGATCGTATGCAAGATGATAGGAGTGGGTCAGGAGAACATCAGCCACGGTCCACCTCGTGCGGAGTTGCCGGAATTCCGTATTGCTTCCCGGCGCACCGCTTCATGATGGAAGCGTAGTTGCACCCATTGGGGCGGTTGTCCCAGAATTGTCAACTCAATGTCATCTGATTCGCTGAGTTCCAGAGTCAGGAGGCGATGTCCGCGACAGCCGTGTTCAGGAAATGACCGAGCTTGTCGTGCTTGGTGGCAAGGTAGCGGGCCGTGTGCGAACAGTAGGGAACATCGGCACTGAGGCGCTCCACTATTTTGATTCCTGACGACAGCACCGCGTCGATCTTCTCGGGATTGTTCGTCATGAGCTTGAGTGAAGTGACATTCAGGAGCCGAAGAATGCTGATCGCGAGCGCGTAATCGCGAGCATCAACCGCATGACCCAGGCGAAGATTGGCTTCAATGGTGTCGAGCCCCTGGTCCTGGAGCTCGTAAGCTCGGAGCTTTTCCATCAGGCCAATTCCACGGCCTTCCTGATGCTCGTAGAGCAGAATACCCGCACCTTGAGCGGCGATAGCGCGCATCGCCAAATCGAGCTGATCGCGGCAATCGCAACGCAGGGACTGAAAGATTTCTCCCGTCATGCATTGGGAATGAATACGGACCAGCGGCGGCGAACTGTGGATGTCACCCAGAACCAAGGCCAGCGCGGATTCGAGACGCTTCTTGCCCGATCTGGCGTTGAAGTGGACTGCCTCGAATGCCAAAAGACGGAAGGTGGCCCAACGGGTAGGCAGGCTTACATCGGCGATTTGCTTCAGCATGGTCAAAGCCTGGATGTCTCCTTCCGTGGTGAAGCATAGCGTGCGGTGATCGCGCGGCTGTCGCCAGAATGTCTCGATTCGGTCATTCCATTGTTGAAGGCGCGGCATTGCGCCGGAATTGATACAGCACATGGTCACCCAGAGCCGCGAGCGGCCGGGAAAAAAAATGGTCGAGATTTTCCAGTGCCGCCAGTAACCTGGGGTGGGCTGAAATCCATGGCTCCGCGGCGCTGGGTGGAACCGCAATGCCGATGCCGATGCGCTTTTCAAGCACAAACCATTGCCGAAAAGCCCGCCGCAGGGCTGCACGGCGGTGATACACAATATTGAATTCATGACTGGCGAGGCGCGCCCGCACTGCTCCGCGCTTGCATCGCCGCAGCGCCTGGCGCGGACGTCCTCGCAGCAGTTCCGTGGCGATTTCTACGGGACACAACGTGCCGAAGAGGACCAGAAAAGCCGGAGCGCCGGGTTTGAGCAACATTGAGAGACCACGTGCCACGGCTTCGAGGTCCACTACGCAATTGAGCGGTGCGAAGTTGGAGAAGACTCCATCGAAGAGCGCTCCGCCCGCCGAAAGGTAGCGAGAGGCAAAGCCGTCCAGTTCTTCAGCCGCGGTCACCTCGGCGCGCGAGCCCAATGGGGCAAGCTTGGCTTGGGCCAGCGACACCATGGCGGGCGAAGGATCGGTAAGAAGAACATCATATCCGTGGGAGGCAAGGAAGGCCGCGTCTTCGCCAGTGCCGCCGCCGAGTTCGAGGATGCGGCCTCCTGGCGGAAAGGTCCGCAACATAACCTCACGTACGGCGCGCCGCTGCGATGCCACACTGGCCCATGCGCCAAATCGCTCGTCAAATGTTGGAGCCACGGCGTCAAATGCGAGCGCGGCAGCGCGCGGCGTGCTCATCACCCTAGCCGGTTTTTCTGCTGTTTCCATCGATATGATTCCCAGGCATAACGCAGCCCCTCCACCAAATGAAATCGCAGGCGAAGAAGCACGAGTCCAAGCTGCATCCGGTATCGCGAGAGGCGCACGGGCATGCCCTCATTCGGAAACGCCTTAATCACGGCGGGAGGCAGGCACGAAGGCAGTAATGCCTTCAGGTGCGACCGCCTCGCCGGAACGCCGGCGGCATCCAATTCCCGCTGTAGCAGCAGATAGAGCTTAGTGCCGGGAAAACTTCCGAATACAGCGCGATTTCCATACATTTCTACCCAGAGCCGTATCGAAGCTGGCAGGCGGTGGACGGTCCAGCTCGTCAGCGCCTCCGGGGCGAAGCTGCCCATGACGCGGGTGATGAGCAGCGTGACCACACCGAGTCCCATCAAGGCCCGCTCGTTGCTTTCGGCGAGGGCATGCAAGTTGCTCCAGAAAGCATCGTCTTCGCGACGCGCCAGCACATGACGCCGAAATTCCAGCAGGTGCGAGGCGCGCGAAAATTCTCCGCATAGGTGTTTGTAAAGGTGAAGGGCCTGGCCGAGGAAAAGATCCAGCGGAGCAAGCACCGGCATCTCCATACCAAACAGGGGCCGAAATTCAACGCGATCCAGAGGAGATGGGGCCGCATAGGGCACCAAATGCAATTCGACGGCATGAGAGGGCATCGGCTTATATAAGTCCTTAAGAGAAACGCCCGGCCTCTCATTCAGTTTGAACTCCCAGGTTCGTCCGCTTATGGCGTAAAGACGATAGCCCCGGCGCTCAAGGATTCGCCGGGCTTCAAAGGCGCTTTGCTCCGCGACAAGAAAATCCAGGTCGAATTGGGACCGCAGTTCGGGTTTCGGAACGGCGCAGGGCCAGAACGAGAGTCCCTTGAGTACGGCGTAGGAAAGCCCAGCCCCCTGAAGTTGCAGCTGGATCGCGGCGGACTCGGCGAACATCCCGCATGTTCGCTCGGCGTTGTCCGCCAGATTGCGCCGCAGTCGTTCTGATACAGAAAGAGGCAACCAATGGCACAGTTCCAGATCAACCATTCGGTCAAGAAAGTAGAGCGCCAGCCCGCTGTAATCCAGCCATTGAAGCAGACCTCGCCATTCCCGCTCAGAGAGACCTTCCAGGCGCGAACAGCGCGCAGGCGGAGGATCGCGAAAAATTGACAGGACCTCTTCGCGCGCCGCCCACTTGCTGCGCAGCGGCTTTGGTGTAGCGTCGGAATTCAAGCCGAGGGTAGCCGCTTCGCGTAGTATGTCCGAACTGGAAAGCACCGGCAAAGGAAGTTTCTCCCTGATTCGCAAGCCACACCAACAGCGGTATTGCCAGCGTAGTGATTGCCGCCCTTTGAGTTGTCATGGCGATGTAAAGCTATTGTCACGAACTCTCTGCCGGTGGCGAAATTCTCCAATGACATTCAATTGACAAAGAGAAGACCCTGAAAAGACAGGTTAATAGCCGTGAGCCGCTACCGTAATGATGAGCGGCCCGGCTTCGTCCGCTGGGCCGGAGGTGATTGATGAAATGCTTTCGCGAACTTCAAGCGTGCGACGCTAACTCCAATTCGTTAAGAGAAGAGATTGAGACAAGAGGCTACGTATTGATCCGGGACCTGCTGCCTCGCGAGGATTTGATTCAGGTGCTGACGGACGTTACTCAAATACTCGAGAGGGCTGGTTGGCTGCTGCCTGGCTTTGATCCGCTTGAGCGTGTAGCCAAAATCAGCGCGGCCTGCGGAGATCCCGATCCAGCTTTCAAGCAAGCATACCAACGGGTCTTCAACCTGGAATCATTCCATTCGCTGCCGCATCATCCCGCGCTGCGCCGCGTGATGATGATGCTGGTCGGGGACCGTCTTCTGGTCCATCCTAAGCCCATCGGGCGCCTGATCTTTCCCAATTGCGAGCGGCTCACCACTCACGCGCACCAGGATTACCGGTTCATGGGCGGCGACGCTGAGTGCTTCACTGTGTGGATTCCCCTTCACGATTGCCCGATCTCTGTCGGGCCGCTTCGGATCCTGGAAGGCTCGCATCGCTTCGGATTCCAGCGGCATGAAGACGAGGACCTTCACGTTCCCGAAATTCCGGACGGCTCAGCGATGGGGGGAGATTGGGTCGGGGGGCACATCAATGCGGGTGACGTGCTTATGTTTCACAGCCTTACCGTCC
Organism: Acidobacteriaceae bacterium; assembly: GCA_025934135.1. Taxonomy (GTDB): domain Bacteria; phylum Acidobacteriota; class Terriglobia; order Terriglobales; family Acidobacteriaceae; genus Silvibacterium. The sequence continues at coordinate 20,867 of JAICYR010000053.1, forward strand.
ATGCGGCGTCGCCGAACCTGTCTGACCGGCTCCGCATATCGCTCGACTGCAGGTTCCAAGACCACGCGCGCATTTTCAATCCCGCCAATCTCGCCTTCGCGGGCGACTCAGGTAAGTCCTGGGAAAAGACCTATGCTGGCTGGCATTCCGAAACGCTGAAGTACTACTGGAAGGGCCTGCCGCTTGCGTTCAAACCATCCCGGGCCGAGGTTGAAAATCTCTCCCGAGATGCTGAGAGTCCATCCATTCGCGCGCGATATGCAAAAATCCTGAGCCAAATGGATTGAACGCCGGCCATCTCCCAAATAGCTTCATATCAACTCCGTTCCCGGGCGCCGGCATCAGTGTGCCGGCACCCGTTGCGGATGGGGAACGGAGCTGGTTTGATGCTATTGAATTCTTAATGGGCAGTTGTCATCCGCTCGTCAAGTAA
>JAICYR010000079.1 GCA_025934135.1 Acidobacteriaceae bacterium
GAAGAGCAAAGGGGCGATCTGGCGGGGTGTCTGGATGCGCTGTGGGCGGAAGTGGTGCGGGGCGAGCGGCGGTTTAAGTTGTACCGGCAACTGAAGATGTACAACGATCCGGCGCTGAACCCGGCTGTGTATGGCAAGTCGCGCCAGTAATTGGCTGTATGATGGAATTTGTTCACCTGAAATGACCCCGGTATCCTCCAGATCAGTTTTGCCTGCCGCTGAGGCCTCAGTCGCGGAAGCGACAGCGGTGCAGGAAGTATTGCCGGGCCGCTCGGCGGGCCGACCATCGTGGGCGGGAGTGACGGCGACGTGGATTTCCGATTACAGGATGCTGTTTAAAGACCGCGTGACCGCGCTGGTGGTAATGACGGCGTGGGCGGGGTTTTATCTGGGGTCGATGCAGTCGGGCATAAGCAGCGTGCAGCCGGGATTGCTGGAGGCGCTGCTGGGAATCGGGGTGGTGTCCGCCGGGTCGGCGGCGCTCAACGAATGCCTGGAGCGCAAGCAGGACCGGAAGATGCTGCGCACGGCGAACCGTCCGCTGGCCTCGGGGCGCATGAGCCTGGCGCATGGAATTATCGCGGGGCTGGGCGCGATTATTTTGGGGTCGGTGTGGCTGGCGCTGACGACCAACCTGATTACCGGCACTCTGACGCTGATAACGGCGTTCACCTATGTGGCGATTTATACGCCGCTGAAGCGGCGCACGACGCTGGCGACGTTTATTGGTGCGTTTCCGGGGGCGATGCCTCCGCTGCTGGGCTGGACGGCGGCGCGCGGGCAAATTGAGTGGCCGGCGGTGGCGCTGTTCGCGATTCTCTTCGTGTGGCAATTTCCGCACTTCATGGCGATTTCGTGGATGTATCGCGAGGACTATGGACGGGCCGGGATCAAGATGCTTCCGGTGGTGCAGCCGGATGGCTGGTCCACGGTGCTGGAGGCCGTGACCTACGCGGTGCTCATGATTCCGGTGAGCCTTGCTCCGGTGTATCTGCATGTGGCGGGGATGTACTACGCGGTGACGGCGGGAGTGCTGGGATTGGTGTATCTGGCGTACACGATCCGGTTCGCGAGGATCACGCGGGCGCGCTCGGCGGCTGAGTCGCGAATGTATGCGCGCGACCTGCTGAAGGTGAGCGTGACCTATTTGCCGCTGCTGCTGATCGTGCTGATGCTGAACGCCAAAAGGGGTTAGGGCCTAACATGACGGTCACGCAGGCACCTGAGTCGAACCGGACGGCGATCGCTAGCATGATCGCGCTGAGCGCGGCGGCGACGGCATTCCTTTTCTGGCTGATTTATGTGCATACGGCTCCGCAAGCCTTCGCGGACCGGCTGCTGTTTCTGCCGGCGCTGGACGCGCTGATGAACGGACTGGCGGGTATCTGCCTGATCGCGGGGTTCTACTTTATCCGGCGGCGGAACATAAAGGCGCATCGGCGGTCGATGCTTACGGCGCTGGTTTTTTCATGTATCTTTCTGGTGGCCTACACGGCGAACCACGCGCTGCATGGGGACGTGCTTTACCAGGGTCAGGGCATGATGCGGACGGTTTATTTTTCCGTTCTGATCAGCCATATTGTTTTGTGTACGGTGGCGCTGCCGATGATTCTGATCACGTTTTTCTTTTCGCTCACGGGGCGGTTTCCGCAGCATAAGAAGATTGCGCGGTTCACGCTGCCGATCTGGTTGTATGTATCGATTACGGGCGTGGCGGTATTCGCCATGCTGCACGCGGGAGCGAGGTAGGATATGCGCCAGCCGGATGATGGAACCATACAGCTGCTGGAGACGGGGATTGGCACGCTGGTGGCGGGCGTAGTGGCCGCGGTGCTGGCTTCAACCGTGTTCGGAGGCATTGGGCCGCATGGGCCGCATACCAACCCAGGCTGGATCTCGCTGATCATCGCGATGATGTGCCTGCCGTTCGGGTCGCTGGCGTTTGTGCTAGGCGGGGCGAAGTGGCTGCGGAACCGGCGCATGGCGGCTTCGAGGCCCGGGCCGGTGGAGCTTCCTCTGGGGCAGGTATCGCGCGAGGGGAAAGGCCTGTTATCCTTCTCAGAAAATCAATCGGAGTACGGCAGACATGGCAAAGAGCGTCAATAAAGTTATCCTTCTGGGCAATGTAGGCAAAGACCCGGAGATTCGCGCAACGGGGAGCGGCATGATGGTCGCGAGCTTCAGCCTGGCCACTACGGACCGCACCAAGGACCAGGCCGGCAACTGGACCGACAAGACTGAATGGCACAACCTGGTGGCCTTTCAGCGCACGGCGGAGATTATTCGCGACTACGTGAAGAAGGGATCGAAGCTGTACGTTGAGGGCAAGATCCAGACGCGGTCGTGGGACGACAAGAACTCCGGCGAGAAGAAATACCGGACAGAGATTATTGTGAACGACATTTCGCTGCTCTCCGGACGCGGCGAAGGCGAAGGCGGCGGCTACAACCGAAGCAGCAGCAGTTCAAGTTATGACCAGCGCAGCCCGGCGTCCACCGATGATCTGGTGCAGTCCACGGAAATTACGGACGAGGATATACCTTTCTAAGAATTCGCGGCTAACCCGAAGTCTTTCCGGAGGTTCCAAGTTTAAGGGGGATTCCGGAGAGGACCCGTATGGCCATCGTTTTCATCTTTGCGGCGATCATTCTGATCTGCATCATTCTTCTGATTGCGAAAAAGTCGGGCAGACGCAGGTCAATCGCAGTCGGCCAGGAGCGCTTCAGGGACGTTGGTCCCGGCGAGCCGAGACCGAAGCATCCCCGCGAGAGTGGGCCGGATTAGAGGCGTTGGGGCGCCGCAAAAGAAATGCAGGTCCTTCGACTTCGCTCCCTCTCCACCCCAGCAAGCTTGCTGGGGACACCGGATTGGTCGCTTCGCTCAGGATGACAATCTTGTATCTGGGTGCAGCAAAGTTGATTCCGCTTCAGAGCCAAAAAAAGCCCTGGTTTCCAAGCCAGGGCTTTATGGTTGCGGAATCTTGCGTGTTCTCGCTTTTATAGCCTGCGCATGAAGAATTCGGCTTTCTGATTCGACAAGCCCATAGCCCGCAAGCATTGTGGTCGCCTGGCCGGAGTGGCGGAACGGGGCGCTGCATTCAAGCGCCTGGGTGGCTTGGTCATTAGACTGCGGGGGCGAGGAAAGGATGCGGGGCCCGACTCTTCGGCAAGCTCAGGGCGGGCTGTGGGGCACCCGGCCTGCACCCGGAGGTTGATATGTTTGTTCCCCACTCAAGCGAAAAGCGCGCTTGAGTGGGCCACCCGGCTGTCTTATTGTGGCGGCTGTTGCTGCTGGTGCATCCGTTGCAGTTCCTGGAGGATTTGCTGAGGGGTGCGGACCTGGTTATTAGCAGGAATATGGGACGCATCCGGCGCGGTCGGTTCTTCCACTTCCTGCGGCTGGTCCGAATACTGCGGACCCTGGTCATACTGCGGACCCTGGTCGTCTGTGTCTGCAGGCCCGCTATTGTCGTAATTGTCCGGATTATTTTGTTCATCGGCCTGGGCCGCGTGAGGCGAGGGGCGTGGGACGCCTCCGGTGCGGGCGGAAAGCGCAAGCTCGCGCGGGGTGCCGGCGGGAGTAACGCCCAGCATCATGATGTTGTATCCGGAGCCGGCGAGCAGGTCGTAGAGGACTTCGCGGGGCGTTCCGGGACCGTACTTGCCAAAGACCCGCTGCCCGGAGTTGGGAATGGGGCCGACGATTTTCATGCCTCCGGCCCTGGCGATTTGCCCAAGAATGCTGGAGAGGCTGGAGTTGGTGGCCTGGATGGTCAGCTTTCCGGAAGAGAGAATGACCCGGGCCGGTTCGGCGGGCGTGTTGAGTATGGAGTATGGGACGGGCTTTGCCGGGGCCGGGGCGGGATGCTTCGCCGGGACCGCGGGCGAAGGCTTGGCCGCAGGTGGCGCGGGCTGGGGCTGAGGGGCCGGAGCGCGGCGGTATTCCGGTCTGGGGGCGGAGTTCGGCGTCGGGCTGGGCGCGGAAGTCGAAGGCGGCGGCGGCCCATTCTCCACGGTCATGGGAGGCATGGGGTAGGGGTTTTCGGGCGTCGGTCTTTGGATTTGCGCGAAAGCGCAGACGCAGAGCGAAGCGCAGGCGAGAGCAGGGAAAAGGCGAAAAGCGAAATGGCGGTCCGGCAACATTGAGGCAATCGGCGGGCCGAGGTGGACACCGCCTCTATGTACTAGACTAGCAGTGGTTTCGATTCGCTCACGCTGATTCGCCGAAAGAGCATCGAATTTGCTATGCGATTGTCCTGGTTGAGCTTCGCTGTGTGCGCCGCGCTGTGCCTGCCGAGTGGGGCGTGGGCGGTTTCCTGCGCAACGCAGAGCGAGATGACGCCGGCCGACCGCACCATGTATGAACAGGCGGCACGGACGCTGGGGCAGCAGATTCAGGCGGGAAATGTGGCGGCGGTGCGCGGGAATACCATTGCGGCGGTGGCCGCGCGTTTTGGGCCGATAGCGGCGACGATTGAGCGGACCGCTCCGGAAATCCAGAAAGCCACGCTGACGGTGAACGCGCTGTATGGGCTGAAGGCGACCGACATCAAGCCGGACTCGGGGACCACGGAATTTTTCTGCGCGGTGCCGAATTCGTCGCTGGTGGTCACCATAACCATTCCGCAACTGCCACCGGGGGACTACGCGATTGCGGTGCTGCACGCGACGGGCACGGCCAATCCGCAGCAGATTACGCTGATCCTGCAGAATGAGCCGGCGGGGTCGAAGCAGTGGAAGCTGGCGGGGCTGTATGTTCGTCCGCTGACCGAGGCGGGGCACGACGGGGTCTGGTTCTGGAAACAGGCGCGGCAGTTCGCGGCGAAGAAGCAGAACTGGAATGCGTGGTTTTATTACCGGACGGCGGAGTTCCTGCTGAGTCCGGCGGATTTTTTCTCCAGCCCCAACCTGCAAAAGCTGCAAAAAGAGACGGACGCGGTGAAGCCAGCGGAACTGCCGGGGAAGACTCCGCTAGCGGTGCAGGCGGGCGGCCAGAGTTTGGAAATTACCGGAATGCGGGCGGATGTGTTCCAGAACTCGCTTGATCTTGTGATCGATTACACTGCGAAGGGCGTTTCCGGACCGGTGGAGACGCGCACGCAAATTGTGGACTTGATGAAGGGGCTGCTGGCGAAGTATCCAGAGCTGCGGACGGGGTTCCATGGGCTGTGGGTCTACGCGCATTACGGGCAGGGGCAGCAGCCTTTCGCGATTGAGTTGCCGATGGAGCAGATCCAATAAGCTGTGGCTGATATTTGTGAAAGGGAAGTAGCTGTCCGTTATGCCAAACCTGATGGAAAAGACGCTGAGCCAGACGATCAGCGAGCGCCGCACCACGCCGAGCTTTGACGAGCGACCGATTCCTGACGAAGACCTGAAGAAGATTCTTGAGGCGGGTTTGCAGGCTCCCAGCGGCTTCAACATGCAGCCGTGGCGGTTTGTGGTGGTCCGGTCAGAGGAGCAGAAGAAGAAGCTGCGGCTGGCCAGTTTTAATCAGGCAAATGTGGAGGAAGCCGCGGCGGTGATTGTGGCCTGCGCCGACACCGAGGGATGGAGCCACGGCGATCTGGAAGAAATGCTGCGGCTGGGCCGCGAAGGCGGCATGCCGGAAACCTACGCGGCGCAGGCGCAGGTGACGATTCCAAATTATCTGGGGAACCATCCCGACCTGACGGCATGGCTGTTTAAGCAGACCATGGTCGCCTTTACCTACATGATGCTGATGGCCGAAGCGCTGGGCTACGACACGGCGGCGACGGAAGGCTTTGAGGAAGACAAGATTCGCGAGGCGCTGAAGCTTCCCGTGAGCTTTCGCGTGGCCGCGCTGCTGGGAGTGGGGCACTTGCGGGGCGATGACAACTTCAACACCGGCAGGTTCAGCATGGCGCGGACCGTCTTTGATGACGAGTACGGCAAGCCGATGAAGCTGTGATGCTGGACGAGCCTTGTGATGGGGTGGGGTTTGGCTCGACAACAAACACCGGAAACTGCTGAAGCTGTGTTGGGACGCGAATATCCCGAGCGGCCATGGGTGGGAGTGGGGGCGCTCATCTTCCACGAAGGCCGGGTGCTGCTGGTGCGGAGGGGGCACGCTCCGTCGCTGGGGGAGTGGTCGATTCCCGGGGGCGCGCTGGAAGTGGGCGAGACGCTGGCCGAAGGCGTGAAGCGCGAAGTGAGGGAAGAGACGGGGCTGGAAGTGGAGTCTGTCGCTACGGTCGATGTAGTGGACCGGATCGCGCGCGATGAGGCGGGGCGGGTGCAATTTCATTATGTATTGGTGGATTTTCTATGCCGCGTGACGGGCGGCTCAGAAGCGTTCGCGGATGACGCCGTTGGCCTGCGATGGGCGGCGATGGACGAGCTGGACGAGGTCGCTCCGTTCACGCGGGAAGTGATCGCGAAGGCGAGGAAGATGGCGGGTTCTTAAGAAGCAGGTCCTTCGACTGCGTTTGGCCCAAGGTGGGCCAAACTTCGCTCAGGATGACATCTCTTTTTCAGAACAAAATTCAACGTTGGGAATTAGGACCCGCCGGTCCACTCGTAGGCTCCGGCTTGCGGCAGTCCAATGTGGGCCAGCACGCGGGCGACGAACTGGCGGGCCATTTCAGTTGAGTCGACGGGCTGGTTGTAAAAGGCGGGAATGACCGGGAAGATGGTGGCTCCGGCGTCGGCGGCCAGCGTCATGTTGCGCAGATGAATTTTGTTGAAGGGCGTTTCGCGCACGCAGAGCACGAGCGGGCGGCGCTCCTTGAGGCAGACATCGGCGGCGCGCTCGATCAAATTTTGCGAGAGGCCGTTGGCGATTCCGGCCAGCGTTCCCATGCTGCACGGCAGCACGATCATGCCGGAGGAGGGGTAACTCCCGCTCGCGACGCACGCGCCAATGTCGGACTCAGCAAGCTGGTGGATTTTTTCCGAGCGCGCTCCGAGGAGCTTTTCCACCAGCTCGCCGCGTCCGCTGATGTGAAGTTCTTCGGCGAGCACGCGCAGGGAATTGTCCGATGGAATAAAGTTGACGCGCTCAATGCGCGGGTCGGCTTCGACGGCCTGAAGCAAGAGGCGTCCGAAGATGGCCCCGCTCGCTCCGGTCATGGCGACGGTGAGGTTCATAGCTTCAAAGCCATTTTCTCATTGCCGGTGCGCGCTCAGGCCCCGGACGCCGGCGCAACGCGACTTGGCGGCTTCTTCCAGACTCGGCGAAGCAGGCGGTAAATCCATCGAGCTGCGAGAAAGGCGCAAAGCGTGAGCGCGGCAGCGATGGCGGCGGCCACCCACGGGTGCCGCGTGGTGAGCCAGGTGACGCCGACAGCCACCACGTCTTCTCCGGTGCTCAGGGCGATGTTCGAGAAAGGCTCCGGGCTGGCTGTGACTGCGGCGCGCAGGGCAGTTTTTGATCCATGCGCGGCGAAAGCGATGGCCGCGCCCGCGACGGCGGCGGCCAGCTTCATTTCCGGCGAAAGCTGGGAGCTTGCCTGATACGCAACCAGCGCCGCGACGGGAATCCGAATGAAGGTGTGCAGGCCGTTCCAGATGAGGTCGAAGCCGGGAATCTTGTCGGCCACAAACTCAGCAGCGAACATGGCGGCGGCCACTCCGATGACGAGCCAGGACCCGATCATTTCAAGCCCCGGCGGCAGGACCACCCAATGCGCGCGGGTCAGCAGTCCCAGGGTCAGGATGGTGGCGTAGACATTCAGGCCAGCCGCGAAGCTGGCGGCAATGACCAGCGCGGCAATGTTGATGGGAGTGAATGTGGCCATGCGGAAGCCCTACGGAGGCAATCTACCGGATGGACGGCACAATTGGCCAGAAAGACATTCCTCAGGGGAGCCAAAGCACCCAATTTCCGTGGACGTTTTCGGAACGGCAAAACAGCCAGCGCCCTGATACGAAGCCGTGAAGTTGCGCCTTGTCCCCCACACAAGCAAAGAACGCTTGTGTGGGCCACCCACCAATTTAGGGTTGGTTCAGCACGCGGTCGAAGATGGCGTCCACGTTGCCAAGCTGGCGGTTGAGGTCGAAGGCGCGGGAGAGCTTTTCAGGGGCGAGTCGGCTGCTGATTTCCGGCTCCGCAGCCACGAGGTCGCGGAAGACGAGTTCGTTCTTCCAGGCGTGCATGGCGTTCTTCTGAACGAGGCGGTAGGCGTCCTCGCGTGACATGCCGGATTCGGCGAGGTCGAGCAGAAGTTGTCCGCTGAAGATGAGGCCGCCGGTGCTTTCAAGGTTCTTCATCATGCGCTGCGGATAGACGAGCAGTTTTTCGATGAGGTTCGTGGTCTTGGCCAGCAGGTAGTCGGTGAGGATGGTGGAGTCGGGGAAGATGACGCGCTCGGCGGAGGAGTGCGAGATGTCGCGCTCGTGCCAGAGGGCGACGTTTTCGTAAGCCGTCTGCGCGTTGGCGCGGACGACGCGCGAGAGTCCACTGATCTGCTCGCAGGTGATGGGGTTGCGCTTGTGCGGCATGGCGGAGGAACCTTTTTGTTTCTCGGAGAAATACTCCTCGGCCTCGCGGACCTCCGTGCGCTGGAGGTGGCGGATTTCCGTCGCGATTTTATCGAGCGTGGCGGTGATGATGGCCAGCGTGGAGATGTAGTGCGCGTGATGATCGCGCTGGATGACCTGCGTGGCGATGGGCGAGGGCTCAAGTCCGAGCTTGGCGCAGATACGCTCCTCATGCTCGGGCTTGAGATGGCCGAAGGTTCCGACAGCGCCGGAGAGCTTGCCGATACGCATCTGTTCGGCGGCGGCGTCAAAGCGCACAATGTTGCGGCGGACTTCCGCATACCAGTTGAGTAGCTTGAGTCCGAAGGTGGTGGGTTCGGCATGGACGCCGTGGGTGCGGCCGACCATGGGCGTGTGCTTGAACTCGAGCGCGCGCTTTTTCAGGACATCAGCGAGCTGCACGAGGTCTTCGCGCAGAATCTTTGAGGCGGCCTTGATCTGAAGCGCCTGCGCCGTGTCGACCACGTCGGTGGAGGTGAGTCCGTAATGGAGCCAGCGGGCTTCAGGGCCGACGTGTTCGGCGACGGAGGTGGTGAAGGCGATGACGTCGTGCCGGACCTCGGCTTCGATTTCGTTGATGCGGGCCACGTCGATTTTGCCGCGTTCGCGAATGGCGCGGGCGGCCTCGGCAGGGACGATTCCGTCCTCGGCAAGGGTTTCGCTGGCGGCGGCTTCGACTTCCAGCCACATTTGGTATTTATTTTCGTCGCTCCAGATGCGTCCCATTTCGGCGCGGGTATAACGTGCGATCAAGCGATCCTCCTCTGCGGGTAGACTCTTATTCTATCGTTTGCGTATCCTCAGAGGGCACGAAGCGCCGCGTCAGCGCATCGAATCACTCATTCGCAATTCAAGGAGTTCCATGGCCGATAACGTTACGATCGCACGATTCAACGAACCGCTGGAAGCCGAGATGGCGCGGCTGCGGCTGCAATCCGCCGGAATTGAGACATTTCTTTCCGGAGAGAACGCGGGAATGATGGAGCCGGGGCTTGGTCCCTTGCAGCTACAGGTGAACGCGGATGACGAGGCCGACGCGCGCGCGATTCTGGCCGATCCGGGGATTGCGGCCGGGGAAGACGTGGAGGGGGCGGACCCGGACGTAACGGGATAACGTCAATAGCATTCAACATGAGACCATTGCGTGTTTGACTCCATCGAATCGGACGCGATGAGAGACGTACAACCCTTTTGGCGTCAGCATTCCTCCAACATACGGAAAGCGTTTCCTAAAGGAGGAACGTGAAATGAAAAGGCTATCGATTCTGGCTGTGATGCTGATGATGCTTCCGACGCTGTCATTCGCGAAGGACCACACTTATAAGGGTCAGGTTATGGACAGTGCCTGCGCCAAGGCAGGGAACCATGATGCCGGATACAAAATGACCGGAACAAACACGCCTAAGGACTGCACGCTGGCCTGCCTGAAGGCCGGGAGCAAACTTATGCTCTACAACTCCGCCAGGAAAACCGCGTACGTGCTGGATGATCAGTCCAAGGCGGAGGAATTCGCCGGCCAGAAGGTGAAGGTTGAAGGGACGCTCGACCACTCCACCAATACCATTCACGTTAATAAGATCGAGGGCGCTTCCTAACTTGACCTGCTCTGAGGGAGAAGTACGTGGCTCATAAGGGCCGGCTCGCCGCCGTTATCATCGTTGTTGTTGTGTTAGGTGCGGTGGCCTACTGGATCATGACTGCCGACATAAGCGCGGTCGGCAGCCCCGGTGGTGTGGAAACCTCCATAGCCGACGGCATGAGAGAGTGGTACATCGGGCGGGGCGCAAAAAGCGTTCCGCCGCCCACCGTTGCAAACAATGCGGAGAGCATTTCGCAGGGTGAAGCTCTGTACTCCATGTCGTGCGCGCAATGCCATGGAATGAACGCCCGGAAACCAATGCCAATTGGTGAATGGATGAACCCGCGCGTTCCAAACCTTAGCTCCGCCGATACGCAGGAGATGTCTGACAAGGAAATCTTCTGGGTCATCAAGAATGGCATCCGCCTGAGCGGGATGCCGGGCTTTGCGAAGCTTTCCACCGATCCGGAGATATGGCAGATGACTTACTACGTGCGCAGCCTTGGTGCGAAGCCCGCAAGATGAATTGATTTAGGGGCTCAGGCTTCGCGTACCGTTGAAAGGCCGAAGCGCTCGCGCATTTCGGCGTAGAGAAATCCTCTGCTGGGGCGGTAGGGCTGCACCCATTCGCCGTCGATTACAAACTGCGGGATGGCGTGCTTGCCCACGCGGCGAAATACCTCATCGGCGGCGCCGGGGGTGGTTTCGATATCAATTTCGCGATAGGCGATTCCGTGTGATTCGAGAAAGCGCTTTGCGGCGCGGCAGTCCCGGCACCAGGCCGAGGTATAGACAACAACATCCATGCTTTTATGATAAGGCACTCGTTCCCGAGCGCGCGCCGAGCCAGGTCAACTGGTGTTTGGAGGCGTACATGGCGGAGTCGGCAAAACGCATAAGTTGTTCCTCGGTCATGCCGTCTTCTGGATAGATGGCGATGCCGATGCTGGCCGAGCCCTGGAAGGTGCGTCCGTCGATGCGGAATGGAGAATCAAAGCATCCGGCCAGACGCGCGGCCACATCCTCGGCTTCTTCGCGGCTTCGCACGGTGGGCAGCAGCACAATAAATTCATCGCCTCCGAGACGGGCAAGCGTGTCCTGCGCGCGCAATTTTTCGGCGAGCCGCCGGGCCACATTTTGCAGATAGACATCGCCGACGTGGTGGCCATGGGTATCATTGATGGCCTTGAAGCGGTCCAGATCGACATAGATGATGGCGAACTTGCGGCGGTCGAGCCGGGCGCAGGCCAGCACTTGACTGAGCCTCTCCTCCAGATGAAAGCGGTTGGGCACCTCGGTGAGGGGATCGTATTCGGAACGGCGCACCAGGTCCTCGTAGAGGCGGCGATTGTCAATGGCCAAGGCGGCGAGGCTCACACCCATGTCCAGCAGTTCGGAGCGAAGCGAGATGGGCTTCTTCGCGTCGTCCTCGCGCAGCAGGACGAGGGAACCGAGACGCTCTCCGGCGCTGGAGAGAATATCGCGGCGATAATACCGGAGCGATTGTTGGTCGGAAGAATCGGCCTCTGCGGATGGAATGCCGATGACGGCCCCGGTGGCCGCGACTTCGCACCAGCATTGAAGGCCGTCCATTTGCTCGCTGATGAGTTCGGTAATCATGGCCAGCACCTGGTCGAGAGGCAGGCGGCTGTTGATGGCCTCCAGCACGTGGCTACGCTCCTTGTCCATGGACATCTGGCGGCGCTCGCGGACCGCTTCGGCCTCAACGCCGCGGCGCAGCAGGCGGGTCTGCTGGCGGATGCGGCGACGCAACACGGAGCCCCAGACGACGGCGACGAGGACGAGGATCGTGAGAAGACCGATCAGATCGACAAGATGCCGGAAGGTCCACCAGGAAGAGAGGGAGAGAACATGGACGTCCCTGGCGTTGCGCAGGTGCAGCTCAAAGCCGAGAGGAGTGCCCCAGGGGCCACCCTTCTCGATAAAGCAAACTCCGGAGACCTGAAGAGTGCTTCCATCGCGAAGCCGGGGCAGGCGCAGGGAATCGTCGCCACGATGGCGCAGGACGGAAGAAAAGACGTGTCCATCGGAATCGATAAACAGAGTGTCCTGGCCGGGCTCGTGGACCTGCTCGATTAAACGGCCTTTCAGCGAAATCAGGCCAAAGGCGTATCGGCCGGTAAGGACGTCGTTCCAGGAGACGGGCCGGGGGGTGACCGGCGCGCTGTTGCCGGCAGGAAAAAACTGCCCGTGGTCCAGTGTTTCCGCATAATTTCCGGCCTGGGCAAAGCCCGTGGCGTACAGCACATCGCCAACGTGGACGCGAGCGTTTTGGTGGGTATGGACCAGAACGGCGTTTCCGTTTTCCTCAAGGACGAGCTGCGAGCCGGGCTCATACAGCGTGACGCTGCCGCGGACCCTCACACGCGCGCTTCGCTCCGCGACATCGTAGGTGTTCATGATGTCGCTGATGGGTGTGAGCGGCAACGCAGAAGGCGCGACGGGCGCAGCAGACAAGACCTGCAAGCCCGCGGCCGAGTTTACATAGAGGTTTGCGCCGATGAGATGAAATTTTCCGTCAAAGCGCCCGCCGGAGACGCCGGTCAGCAGGACATACGAATCCAAGAGTTCACGAGGCTTGAGGTGGCCGGGGTCTTCCAGGTGGACATCCACGATGCCGCCGTCCATCAGTAGTTCCAGCAGCAGGAACTGCGGCCCCTTCGCTTGCTGCAAGGTGGCGGAAAGGACCTTTCCGGTGATCGAGACGTAGGTGGAGTCCCAACTGCCGGCCATCAACTCCCGGAAGCTGGCGGGGGAAGCGGCGGGCATGGGCGCTTTTCTCAGCAGCTTTACAGAATCGCTGGCTACGACGGCGCGATAGCTGTTCGCCGTGAAGCCGCGCACGCGGACCCGGTCTCCCGCGTGTACGGGAAAGGCGCGGTCAGAGCGAATAAAGATGCCGCCGGTCCGGTCCTGAACGAAAAGAATTTTCTCTGCCGGTTTGTAATATGTGACGACGGCGGTGATCTGAACCGGGACACTTTGGCCGATCTCTTCAGGAGTGAGTTGGCGCACCTGCCGGACCGAGGACAGAGGTACGGCGGCGTGGAGACACACCGGGAGCGCAACCAGAACGCCGAGGATAAGAAAGAACCGTCTCAAGGCGAAGCAAGGTGAAACAGAAGAAAAAGAGTACTGCTGTTATAACGGCAACGGGAGGGCAGTCCTAGAGGGTCGGGGGTTGGAAGAGATTACTTTTGGGTCTGGCGGGGTGGTTGAGCGAGGGAAATGCGCGCCAGTTTGTTAGTTGACAGAATATCCGTTATCGGACATTATCTAACTCGGCAAAGCCAGGCTTTCCGTCGCCGTCTGCCAGTGGTACTCTCGCTGCGATGCGTATTCTCGGATTCATCGGCATTCTTGCCATGCTGTCCGGCTTCGCTCCCCCGCCGCTCCATGCGCAAACCACGGCGCTCCCGCCGAAGGTCTCGTCGGTAGAGCCGGTGGAATCCATCACCTTGGGCAGTTCCGCCGCGACGCTGCCAGGCCCCTGGAAGTTTGCTCCCGGCGATTCGCCCGTGGTCAACGGTAAGCCGCTGTGGGCGCAGCCGGGATTCGATGATTCCAATTGGCTCCCGATGGATCTTGCTCCAAAGACCGGGTCGATCGATCCGTCGTATGGGACGCCGGGTTTTGTGTCGGGCTGGAGCGAGCACGGCTTCCCGGACCTCTATGGATACGCCTGGTACCGGCTGCGCGTGCGGGTCACGGATCCCGGCAAGCCACTCTGGATCAAGATGCCCAATGATGTGGATGATGCCTATCAGGTCTATGCCGATGGTCACTATGTTGGGGAGTTTGGAGACTTCAAGCCGCAGGGCGTGAAAGTCTACTCGGCGCGGACGTTTTCCTTTCCGCTGCCTCCGCCGGCGCCGGACGGCACGATGGAACTCGCCATACGCTTCTACATGACTGCCGGCACCAGGTTTCTGTCGCTCGACGCGGGCGGGATGCACGAGCCGCCGGTGCTGGGGCCGGCCTCCACCATCCGTCTGCTACAAGCCGCGGATGATGACGCCAATTTTCACTTCTACTTAGGGTCTATTGTTCAAGCACTCCTTTTTCTTTTGGTGGCTCCCCTGGCGTTGTGGGCCTGGTTCAAAAGAAGACGCGATCACACATTGTTGTGGCTTTTTCTGGCGCTGGTCATCTCTCCCATTGTTTTTGGCCTGATTCTGGTGGGAAACCTGGCTTCCGTGATATCGCTCGGGGCCAATCAAATATTGGGCAATATCCTGATTTCTCCCCTGGTGTTGCCGCTGTGGGTCATGTTCTGGTGGAACTGGTTCGGGCTGCGCAGCAAACGCTGGATTCCACGCGCAGCCTGGCTGCTGTGGCTTGCACGGGTGGCAGCCGAGGCATGCGTACGGCTGCCGACCAGCGGCCACAACATTGTTCCGCGCGCGTGGATGGCGGGGTGCAATTCCGCCTCAGTCGCGCTGTTGGCCGCGCTGGGCGTGCTGCTGGTCGTAATTCTTGTGGAAGGCTTTCGCCGCGACCGCACCGAGGCCCTGGCGGCCGCATTCCCTATTCTGCTTTTCGAGTTCTCCAGCTTTAACGCCTACTTCCTCCACACATTTGGATTTTCGGGGCAGTTTTATCCATTCGGCATCGGCTTCAGCATTGCAGCGATTGCTCAGATCCTGATGGTGCTGGTAATCGGGGCACTAGTGCTGCGGCGTTTTCTGCACAACCAGGTGCAGGAAGAGCTTGCGCGGCAGGCGGTGGCTCAGGAGTTGGAACAGGCGCAGGAGTTGCAGCAACGAGTTCTGGTCCCGGAGGCGCTCCAGTCGCCGTTTTTCCGAGTTGAATCCGAATACCGGCCCGCGCAAACGGTGGGCGGAGACTTCTTTCAGACACTGGCCAGGCCCGACGGCAGCCTGTTGGTTGTGATCGGAGACGTGTCCGGTAAAGGGATAAGCGCGGCCATGCTGGTTGCCGTACTGGTGGGAGCGGCGCGCAGTCGCGCCAAGGAAAACATTGCTCCGGCCGCGATGCTCAACGTGCTGAATGAATGCCTGCTGGGACGGTCGGGAGGCCACTTCGCCACCTGCGTTGTAGCGGAGTTAACGCCTGACGGCACCGTGCGAATTGCCAACGCCGGACATCTGCCTCCCTACCTGAACGGCGAGGAAATGAGGATGGATGGTTCCCTGCCGCTGGGCCTGAGCGGCGAGACCGAGGCGTCCACAACGGCTTTTACTTTGCAGCCCGGCGATCATCTAACGTTTTTGACCGACGGCGTGGTTGAGGCCACAGACGCGAAGAACAAGCTTTTTGGATTTGAGCGGACCCGCGCCATTAGCCGTGAGCCGGCGGCGGAGATCGTACGGCAGGCCCAGAGCTTCGGCCAGCAGGATGACATCACGGTGCTGGGAATCGAATTCGCAGGCGTGGCGGAACCGATCTGAAATGAAAACGCCGCCCGAAGGCGGCGCTCATGCTGGAGAATTCCCCGCTTTACAGGGTGGACTCGATTTCGAAGCCCCAGGCTTCGAGCAGCGATTCAGGAATATATTTCGAGTTGCGGTTCCGGCGCGCCCATTCGCGGAGACGGGTAGACCGCACATATTGATCCGGGGTGAGCTTAAATTCCTTGACCACCTGCTCAAAGGAGGTCACGGTGGGGACGACCGGGCCTATCGGCTCCGGCTTACCCCAATTAGGATTGCCACGACGCTTTGCCATTTTATAGTTAAGTCCTTGA
>JAICYR010000160.1 GCA_025934135.1 Acidobacteriaceae bacterium
GCATCTCGCGCAAATTTTCCGGAAGCTCTTCCATTTCCTCTTCCGGAAAAAGCAGCGGCAGCGAACGCGGGGCCATCGGCATCGTGTGGTCGTAATACTTCACCTTGCCCACGCCATTCTCAATCGCAATCTGGATGCGCCCGTTTTCCAGCTCGTTCCCGTATTGGTCGCCCAGAATCGGCAGCAGCAGCTTGCCCCGCATGTCTTCTTTCAGCGGGTCCCAGTCAATATCAAAAAATTCCGCGTACTCCGACGTGCGCCCGTTCTCCAGAACGTCCTGCCACCACACCGAGTCGTTGCCCACGCTCATGTGGTTTGGCACAATGTCCAGCAGCAGTCCCATGTCCGCGTCGCGCAGCGCGCGCGTGAAACCAGCGAAACCATCCTCACCGCCAATTTCGGGATTGATTCTGTCGTGCCGTGTGATGTCGTAGCCGTGCATGGACCCGGGCCGCGCCTCGAACAGCGGCGACACATAGCAGTCGCCAATTCCAAGCCGCCGCAGATAAGGCAGCGCCGCCTCTGCAGCGCCAAAATTGAACCCCGCATGGAGCTGCAAACGATACGTCGAGCGGGGCGCGCGCGCCTCCGCATGGAGCATCTGCTCAATGCAATCGTGCAAATTCTTTTCGCTTGTCTCTTCTTTCATAAAAGGAATTCTTGCGGCAGGCATCGTTTGTTCGATGCCAAAGTTTCACAATTCGTTGTGCGCGGCGTCTTGGCGCGCGGGCCGCATTCCGCCGCATTCAAGGGCGTCACGCCGGTTTCTTTACTTTGCATCTCCCACTCAGGGAAAATGAATGCAGATTAGAAAAATTCGGAGATATGAAGATTATGCCACTCTCGGGCGAAGCCATCCGCATGATGAATTACGTTGACGATGTTTCCACCACCCTGCGCCGCATCCTCGCGCTCGCGCCCATCCTCACTCCTGAAGAACGCCACCGCGTCGCCGAATATCTCACGCACGCCAATCCCGGCATCGACGCGGTCGTGAATGCATTGAACGCTGAAAGCAGCAAGTAGCTGAAACCGGGTGGGGGTGAATCGGGAGTTGCTTTTTCCTACAGCAACCCTCTCGCCTTCACTTCAAGATACTCATTGATGGCGTCCGCTTTCACGCGCCCCGGAGTCGTCTCCACGACCAGCACACCCTGCGCGCGCAGCCCCGCCAGCAGCGCGCGCCGCCGCTCCAGAACCTCCGCCGCCGCGGTTGCCACAAACATCTGTCCCACGTTTTCCGGTTGTCGCGCCGCCGCCGCGTCCAGTTCCGGATTCCCCAACACCACTAGCAAGACCAGATGCCGCCGCGCCAGGTCGAGCGCCGCATCCACAATTTCCGGACGACGCGCGCTATCCGCCAGCTCCGTGATCCACAGCACCATTCCACGCCTGCGCTGCAAGTGCTTCAACCGTGCCGCCGCGCTCAAATGGTTCGCCTCGCCCGCCTCCGCGCGCGCCTGCGAGAGCGCGTCCACAAACTTCCGCAAATGGCCAGTTCCAAGCGCCGGCAATAGCTGCTGCTGTACTCGCTGCCCATACACCAGCAGCCCCGCCTTGTCGCCCGCCTGCATCACCGCCTGTGCCAGCGCCACCGCCGCGCCCGTCGCCTGGTCGAGTTGCGTAATGTTCAATAGCGAATTGAGTCCAACGGTGGTCCGCGACAACCGCCCCGCGTCCAGCACAATCCACACCTGCTGGCTGCGCTCCGTTGTGAATTCCCGAGTTATTAGCTTGCCGCGCCGCGCCGTCGCTGGCCATGCAATGTTCCGTACCTCATCCCCGCGCTGGTATTCGCGCAGGCTTTCGAACTCGCGTCCCAGGCCGCGCAGTCGCAGCTTGCGTTTTTGCAGAGCAATCTGCCGGATTCGTAACAGATACAGTTTCGAGTCTTCCGGAGACCGCTCCATCGCCGGATAGACCCTCGCCTCCTGCTCCAGGTCTGCTTCCGCCCATCGCTCCACGAGCCTCAGCGCTCCGCGATAGCGCAGATAAACCTTGCCCAGCCGTACATCGCCGCGTGTATTCGGGACGCACTGGAGCGCCACCTGCACCGCATCTCGCGGATACGCCCGCACCCTGCCCACCAGCGGCATTGTGGCCAGTGCCGGATGCACCGCATCGCTCACCATCACGTCAAGAATCTGGTTCGACTCCTGCGTTATCTCGAGCTCGATGGCCGTCGCCTCTCCCAATGCGGGAGAATCCCCAAAGCGCCGCTCCACCGTGATCCTCGCAGGAGCGGGCAGCAGCGCCGCGTCCACCAGCGCCAGCAAAACCACCGCCGCGTCCCACGCCACCATCATCCATATCCAGCGCGGATGAAAAAATCCCGGCGCAGCCAGCAGACATCCTGCCAGCAGCAACAGCAGAGCGCGCGGCGTCAGCGCATACCCCAACCGCCGCCCTGTGGCGCGCGCCTTCACCGCAGCCGGAATCAGCGTTCGCATCACTTCGGCAGCGGAGTCGCGGCCAGCACATCGCGAATCACGCGATCAGGATCGAACCCCTCAAGCTCGACCTCGGGTTTCAGAATCAGCCTGTGTCGCAGACACGGCAACGCGGCCTCCTTCACATCGTCAGGAATCAAATAGTCGCGCCCATCTTTCGCCGCATATCCCTTCGCCACCATCAGCAGGCCCGCCGCCGCCCTCGGGCTGGCGCCCAGCGAAATCGCCGGCCACTCGCGCGTCCGCCGCGCCACCGCCAGCAGATAATCAAACATTGCGGGCTCCACATGCACGTCACGAACCTCCCGCCGCGCCGCCGCCATTTCCGCCATGCCCACCGGCTCAATCGGCGTCTGCTCCGGATGCGCATCCACCGCCGCATGGTGCCTTTCCAGCACCGCGCGCTCTTCCTCCGCCGACGGATACCCCACCTGAATCTTCAGCAAAAAGCGGTCCAGTTGTGCCTCCGGCAGAGGATAAGTCCCCTCAAACTCCAGCGGATTCTGGGTGGCGAACACGGTGAAAAAATCATCCAACGCGTGCCGCTCGCCATCCATCGTTACCTGCCGTTCCTCCATGCTTTCGAGCAGCGCGGCCTGCGTGCGCGGGGGCATACGGTTTACCTCGTCCGCAAGCAGAAACTGCGTGAATACCGGCCCGCGATGAAACGCAAACTCATTCGTCTTGAGCGAAAACACGCTGGTGCCCAAAATGTCCGCCGGCATCATGTCCGGAGTGCCCTGCACGCGCTTGAAGTCCAGCCCCAGAAACCGCGCCAGCGTCTTCACCGTCAGCGTCTTCGCCACACCCGGAACGCCCTCGATCAGCGCGTGCCCGCCGCACAGCAGCGTCAGCAGCGCCTGGTCGATCAGTTCCACTTGCCCGCAGATCACCTTGCCCAACTCCGCGCGCCCGCGAGCGAACAACTCCTCCGCCGCGCCCCGCTCCATCATCACTTCCGCTTCTTCACTCACGCTCGTTCTCCATTTGTCATCTTCTCCCGCAATCTCTCTATGTGCCGATCCAGTCGCCGCACCAGTTCCAGCGCGCTCTTCGCGCTCAACCGCGTGAACTCCGCCTCACGCGCCGCCTTCAAATCCTCTGCGAACTCCGCACCAGCATACCCAAACCGGGCGGCCACCGCCGCCGCAATCGCCTCGGGCCCGCCGCGCAGCGTCTCGTTCGGAACCCCGCCCTCGTTCCGCAGGAAATCCATCAGCCGCCGCTCCGCCGCGCCCACTGCCACGTCCGCCACCCCGGCTTTTTCGTACAGCGCGCCCATCGACTCCGCAAACTCCAGCGGAGAGGCCCTCTGCGCCTGCGCCAGCGCGCGCACCGGCCCGCTTCTCCGTCCAAAACTCAACACCAGCAGCAGCGCGATCAACGCAAGCTGCCAGCCCAGCGCCTTCACCGGAGTTCCGCTCACCGTGGCCCATACGCTCTCGCGCTCGCCGTGGATGTATTCATCAAACAGCACGGTTCGCTGCGGCGTGCCCACGCTGGCCAACAGCAGCCGCAGGCCTGCATCGTCCTTCAGTCCGCGATTCGTCAGCGGGTCCGCCGAACTCCACCACACCACTGCGCCCGCGCCTTCGCCGTAATGCACCACCACCGCATCCTGCCCACACGCCTGGTCCACGCGCGCGGCGCTCGCGTTCCACTTGAATGGGACCGGCATCGCAATCTGGCCCGCGCGCCCCATTCCGCTCAGCGACTGCGGAGTCGTGTAGCACAGTTTCGTATAAATATGTCCAGGAGGCCCAATGCGCGCGTCCGGCAGCATCATCGCGCTCACCGCGCCCGTTGCCACAATGCGCCCACCGCGCTTCAGAAAATCCGCGATCCCGGCCTTCTCCGGGCGAAGGTCCATCATGTTCGTCTCGGCCAGCACCAGCGTCGTTCGCGCCGCATTCACTCCGCGCAACTCCGCCGCCGGTTTGTCCCACCGCGCCGTTCGGTAGCCAAGCTGTCCCAGCAGTTCGTAGGCCGCCTTGGCGCCGCGAGAGCCGCTGTTCCAGGTGCTCGGAACCGGATCATTGTCTCCCCGAGCCGGAGCAAGAAACGCCCCCACCAGAATCACCGCCAGCACCCCGGCGCACGCCCACACCACCACGCGAGCATCGCCCGTCAGCCGCCCGCTCACGCCGCCCTCAATTCTTCATGCAGAGCCAGCGCGCGTTCGTAATCGTGCCGCGCCGCATCGCGCAGCCCGTACCACACACGCTCAAATCCCTGCGTTTGCTGCCGCAACAGCTTCCATCGTGCCGAGCCCGCTTCCAGCAGCCGCACATATTCCCTCGGAGTGCGTGACCGGTTCGGGCTCCACATCTTCCGCCCTTCCAGCGCCGCAATGCTCGCCCAATAGAGACAATGCACCGCCTCGCGCCACTCGCCCTGCGCCGCACGCTCTTCCGCCAGCGCGCGCCAGTTGCGCGACGCTTCCTCCCATTGCTCCAGTTGACGGTCCGCCTCCACCCTCACCGCCAGCCGCTGCCGTTGCAACACCCGCATGGCCCACAGCGCCAGCCCAAGCAGAGCAAGCCCAATCAGCCCCCACTCCATCACTGGGCCAATCCACGGAGATCGCTGCCCGAACCGCGCTACTCCGCCGAAAAGCTTGTCCAGCCACAACTCCACGCGCGCCCAGAACTTCTCCCACAGCGAATCTTCCCGCACCGTCGCAAAATCCTGCTTGCTCAGAATCGCATCCGCTTTCCGCCGCGCCACCGCAATGTCCGTCAGATTTGGGTCTCCGCCGGAAGCCGTCAGCGCCTCATCCAACCGGGCCCGCGCCGCCCCCATCGCCGTCACCCGCTTTTTGTCTCCGGATTTCGTTGCGTGGGTAAGAGCATCGCGCAGCCATCCATAATGCGCCTCAAACGAATTCACATTCGCGCCCACGCCAAGCCCGCGAAGCTGGACCTCCTCATCCGCCCCCACCACGTTCGCATCGCAAACCGCCGCTTTCGCTTCGCAGCCCGCAACCAGCGTTTGCAGCTTCGCAAGATGCGCCTGATATTGCTCAAGCGACGTCTTGTCCAGCGCGCGCGCCTTCACCGGAACCAGCAGCATCAGGCCCGCAACAACTGCGAGAATCAAATAGGGACATCGGCGCATCGGCAAATCTTCAGGCAGGCTCCGCGGGAGCCTCCGGCGCAGGCCCCGGCAATTCCGCCGCTGCGGCTTCCACCGGAGCCAGCTTGCCCATCATCCATTCAATATCGAATCCTTCACGCCGCACCCGCTCGTCAAAATAGAAGAGGCACACGCCAATCGCGCCCACCGGCGCAATCAGCGTTCCGGCCACAAAGTTCACACCTAACTGAATCGCCCGCGTCGCAATCGCCTGCGCGCCGCGCGAGCGCACCGCCAGAATCAGCAGCGGCGACTCAATCATGCCCACCACAATGTACAGCGCAATCATCAACAGTCCCAGCAGAAAGACCCTCACCTTGCGGCTCGCCAGAAGCTGCTTGCTCCGCCGCACCGCCGCGCCTACCTTCAGCGACTCCACCACTGCCGCCGGCACCGCCAGCGACACCTTCAGATAGGCCCACACAGCGTAGATCATAGACAGTCCGGCGAGCACAAATAGAGCAATCATCAACGCGGTTAGGCCAGTCCCGCGATAACGAGTGAAGATTCCCGCAATCGAAAACGCCGCGATGAATAACACCATCGGCAGCCACATTGCCGCCCAAACCTGTCGCAGCACCACCAGCGTGTAGCGAAACCAATGCTTGAACGCGACCTTATAAGCAGCCTTGATCGAAGCCGTCTCTCCCAGATACACCGCCGACACCGCCCACGTGGTCGCCGCCTGGGTGATGCCGTAAACCACAATGGAAACTAGCCCCGCGACAATCGACAGCACGCCCGATATCAACTCCGCGCGCACCAACGCCGGCCCGGGATGCAACCCCGAAGGCCCCACCAGCGCAAGCCGCGCCACACCCGTCACCGTACTCACCGCCGCCGGAAGCAGCGCCAGCCCTACAAACAGCAGGAAATGCGAGCGGTAAAGCTGAAACGTCCGGTCCAGCACCTCGCCGGTCGAAAGCGGCCGCAGATCATAACGCGGCCCCGGCTTCTCCGCACCCGCTCCAGTCGCGGCCCCCGTGAACTGCCCCGCACCACCCATAAAATCGCTGCTCGACATACGACCGATTCGCTCCACTCAAATTTGCTGGACGGATGTTAGCACAGGCCTTCCGCAAATCACCGCAAAAAAGCACCGCGCCCTTTCCCCTTTCCTCTTCGCGCATTTACACTTCTTGCGTGAAGCGCTCCTTGTTTTCTCTCACTCTTGCCGCCGCGCTATCCCTCTCCGCATTCGCGCAATCCGCTCCCACGCTCGCTGCCACGCCGCCTCTCGGCTGGAACAGTTGGGACTCCTATGGACTCACCATCACGGAGCCGCAGTTCAAGGCCAACGTCGCCTGGTTCCATCAGCACCTCCAGCCCTACGGATGGCAATATGTTGTCGTCGACGAGGGCTGGTACCTCGCGCATCCCGACGATTCCAAAGCTCCCGGCTTCACGCTCTCGCCCGACGGCCGCTACCTGCCCGCCCCAAACCGCTTCCCTTCCGCCGATAAAACCGAAGGTTTCAAGCCACTCGCCGATTACGTCCACTCGCTCGGCCTCAAGTTCGGCATTCACATCATTCGCGGAATCCCCCGCCGGGCCGTTGCGCTCAACCTGCCCATCGCCAACTCGTCCTACCGTGCCCTCGACGCCGCCGACACATCCGACACCTGCCGCTGGAATTCCGACAATTATGGCGTGAAGGACAACGCCGCCGGACAGGCCTACTATGACTCCGTCATCCAGCTTTACGCCTCATGGGGAGTCGATTTCCTCAAAGTGGACTGCATCTCCTCGCCGTACAAAGCGGCCTCCATCCACATGATCGACGCCGCCATTAAGAAAAGCGGCCGCCCCATCGTTCTCAGCCTCTCGCCCGGCCCCACTCCGCTCGCCGAGGCCGCCGATGTCTCCCGTAGCGCCCAGCTATGGCGCATCTCCAACGACTTCTGGGACCTCTGGTCCTCGCCCCACGGCGCAAACAGCTTCCCGCAGAGCCTCAAAAATCAGTTCCCGCTGCTCGCCCAATGGGAACCCTACGCCGGAATCAAAGACGGATCAGGCCGCTGGCCCGACGCCGACATGCTCCCCATCGGCTATCTTGGCCCGCATCCCGGCTGGGGAATGCCCCGCCACTCCCTCTTCACCCCGGCGGAAGCCCGCACCCTCATCACCCTCTGGTCCGTCGCCCGCTCACCCCTCGTCCTCGGCGCAAACCTCACCCAGATGGACTCCGCCACCGAGTCCCTGCTCACGAACCCCGAGGTCCTCGCCGTCGATCAGCACACCACCGGAAACCACGCCGTCGCCACTGCCATAAAAAACGGGAACATCGTTTTCTGGACCGCCCGCGAAGGCCCCGACCCGATCATCGCTGTCTTCAACCGCAGCGACCGTCCGGCCCGTGTCATTACCCCCGTGTGGAAGAAGCTCGGCAGCCAGTTCGGCCTCGACCGCACCACATATAAGGTGCGCGACCTGTGGAGGCGCAAAGATTTCGGCCGCCGACGGTCGCTTTCCGTCACGCTGCCACCCCACGGGGCAGCACTGTTCCGCCTGACTCCTTAACCGACCCCCGCCCCCGCACCCCCCCGCCCCCCTAAAAATTTAATATTTTTTTGGGA
>JAICYR010000044.1 GCA_025934135.1 Acidobacteriaceae bacterium
AAGGGCCGCACGACGTCGCGCTCAAAGCGCTCCTGCTCGTTGACCACGTAATAGGGAATGTCAAGGGTCTCGGCCACGCGGCGCGCGTCGTACACGTCGTCGATGGAGCAGCAGCGTCCCTGCACGTGCTCGGGCATTCCGTCGCGGCCGGCCAGACGGCGCTGGTTCCATAGCTGAAGCGTCAGGCCGACGATGTCGTAGCCCTGGTCCTTCAGCATGGCCGCGACGGTGGAGGAGTCCACTCCTCCGGACATGGCGACGGCAATCGTGTTGTTGGTAATGGTCATGGTCAGCTAAAAAGCGGTCAGCAAAAAGCGGTCAGCAAGAACGCTGTTGGTCACACCCGAACAGCTTCCGCCATAACCCGGTCTCGGTATTTTTCCGGCAAAAATCCCGGCGTCAGAACATCTACGGAAATACCCATCAAGTCTTCCAAGCCAATTCCAATTCGCGCCAAATCCATCAGGCTCGTCTCCGTCGTTGGCTCAATCAATAGATCCAGATCACTCTCTTCTGTGTCTTCCCCGCGAAGGACCGATCCGAAGACACGAGGATTGCTGCTTCGGTTTTCCGAAACGATGCGGCGAATCTCGCTCCGATATTGTTCCAGCGCTTCTGATGGCTTCATTGCACAGCAACCTGCTACTCCAAGTATATCGAGGTACTGGAAAGAGAGCAGGGGCCAGAGATCAGGGAGCAATTGTCTCCCCCCTTTCGCTTGGCCACCCCACGAACCAAGAAAGGATGGGGCACCTGCATTCGCTAAGAGGCGGGTGGCGGGTGGAGTTGGTAGCTGAAGACCTCGGGGCCCATTTCGAGTTCCATGATTTGCTGGATCTCGTCGCGGATGCGGTCGGCCAGTTGCGGGGTGTAGAGGTATTGTTTTTCGACCTTGTCGAGGCGGTCCTTGTGCTTGTCCAAAATTTGCTCTCTGTGTTCCAGGTCCTGCTTTCGTTCCTCTTCCGTTTCTTCAGCCGCGTAGGGATCGGGCGAGACAGGGTCGCCTTCATAGAAGGTGAAAGGCTCGTCGTCGTCTTCGGATGTGGCGTCGTCAGGGTTTCCCTCAGGGGCTAAAGCCCCGCAATTTTCATGGCAAGGACTGGCAGGGCTGAAGCCCTGCCCTGATACAGAGCCTGCAACCGCAGATTCTTCGACTGCGTCCGCTTCGCGGACTCCGCTCAGAATGACGTCGGTGGGTGAGGGTTGTTCGCTTTCTCCCACCCTTTCGCCCGATAAGACTGGGCGAAAGGATGGGGCACCCGCAGGCTTAGTTGGGCATTGGCCGCAGCGGCAGTTGGGGTGATGCGGCCCGGGCTGCGCGGCGCAGCGGCGGCATGGGCATGATTCGCCGTGATGCGGTTTTTCTCCGTCTTCCCAGACTTCGAAGGGCGGGGCGAGTTCTTCTCCGGCGGGCGTGAGGATGACGCGGCGGACGATGCTTGGATCATTTTGTTTTTCAGATTTATCCCATGTCTCTACGAGACATGGGGCACCCGCATTCTCACTGGGCTGGGAAGGCGCAGGGCCTTCGACTCGTTGCCGCCTGTCGGCGTCAACTTCGCTCAGGATGACATCGGCGGGTGAGGTGTCGGATTCGTGGAGGGGGCCGCGCTTGAGGTTGGCCTGGCAGGTGCGGAGGAGGCGGTTCATGGCGTTGGCCGTTTGCGTGGTGATGCGGCGGTCGTCGAGGGCGCGCATGACCAGAAAACAGTTGGCCTGGATGGAGGCGCGGTCTTCGGGATAGAGGAAGGGCAGGGCGCGATGGAGGTGATGGAATTTAGGCGGCAGGATGGAACTGGCCACCGTGCGCTTGACGACGCTGTGATGGCGGCAGTATGCGACCCCGCCGACGGCAGGCTGCGTGCAGCGCCGTCCCGAGGCCAGAAGATGCTGGCAGAGTTCATACATAAGTTTTTTCCTCGTGTTTCTTTCTGTGGGGGCACCCAAAAACGCGCCCAAAGCCGTTCAATTTTCTCCCGCTCTCCTTTGTTTTCAGCGGGTTAGGGGCTGATGGGAGCCATAAGTCAGCCATTATCAATAAATTGCGGCGAAGTCAGTCGTTTTCAAATACTTAGGGGGTAGTATGTTCCCCACTCAAGCCAAAAGGCAGGCTTGAATGGGGCACCCGCCAACAGGCAATAGGCAAACAAAAAGGCGCAGCTTGTGGCTGCGCCCTTCGTGGATTCTGTTTTGTCTCTACTTCTTTATTATATCAAGTTGCGGGAAATTCCATGCATGGGATAAGTGTCAGAAAAATAGTGACTTAGGTTGATTTCCCTCTTGACAAGAATTGGGCGGATCAAGAGAGATTATCCTAGCGTTCCGGCGTTTACGGGGGCCAGTTCGCGCAGGCGGCTGACGGCGGCGGGGATGATATCGAGCGCGTCGTCCACGTCCTGCTGGGTGTTGAGCTTAGTGAGGCTGAAGCGCAGGCTGGCGCGGGCGCGCTCGGGGCGGAGTCCCATGGCGGTAAGGACGTGGGAAGGCTCGGCGGCGCCGGAGGCGCAGGCAGAGCCGCCGGAGACGGCGAGGCCTTTCATGTCAAGCGCAATGACCAGAGCCTCTCCCTCAAGATTGTTAAAGTAAAGGTTCGTGGTATTGGGGGCGCGGGGCTGACCGGCTCCGTTGACGCCTGAGCCTTCTACGCGCTCCAGAACGCCCTTCTCCAGCTTGTCACGGAGGGCCGCGACGCGATCCAAAGCGCCGTTTGTGACCGAATCGGCGGCAATTTCGGCGGCCTTGCCCAAGCCGACGATTCCGGGCACATTTTCAGTCCCGGCGCGGCGCTGGCGTTCATGCGTCCCGCCGAAAAAGAGCGGCTCAATCTGAGTGCCACGGCGGACGTAGAGAACGCCTGTTCCCTGCGGCGCATGAAACTTGTGTCCGGAGATGCTGAGCAGGTCGCAGCCTATCGCCTGGACATCAATGGGGATCTTGCCGGTGGCCTGCACGGCGTCGGTGTGGAACCAGATGTCGGCCTCGCGGGCAATCTGCCCGATTTCCTCAAGCGGCTGGATGACGCCGGTCTCGTTGTTGGCCATCATGATGCTGATGAGGGCGGTGTTGGGGCGAAGAGCGCGGCGGACCTCATCGGGATCGATCCTGCATCCGGTGGAGACAGGAAGAAATGTGACTTCAAAGCCGCGCTGGGCGAGCTTTTCCGCAGCGTGGAGAATGGCGTGATGCTCGATAGATGTGGTGATGATGTGGTCGCCGGGCTTTACCAATCCAAAGGCGGCGATGTTGTCGCTCTCAGTGCCTCCGGAGGTGAAGACAACTTCCGACTCGCGGCAGTTGAGCAGGCGGGCGGCGCTGGTGCGCGCGCGCTCGACGGCTGCGCGGGCGTGCTGTCCATGCTGGTGGACGGACGAAGCGTTTCCGAAGTTTTCCGTGAGCCAGGGACGCATGGCCTCAAACACCTCGGGAAGCATGGGGGTGGTGGCATTGGCGTCCATGTAGATGCGTCTCATGCTGGGTTTATTTTATGCCAACAAAGATCGGGCGACAGGCGGCGAAAACAGGATGAGAGAAAGCAACTGAGTTCGGGGCGGTGGGAGTCTTATTTCCAGAAGCCAAGATGTTATGAACCGCCGTTTCGCAAGTGGCTGCTCCGAAACGGCTGTTTTTCTTCCCCCGCACGGCAAATCTCGAATATCGCTGAACGGTCTTTTTCGGCAACGGAGCGCGGGTAGCAGGCCCGCGACTCCGCATCGAGTTCCTGCAGATCAATGAGGATTGAAACTATGTATCACCATGTGAAAAAGCTGATGTATACGGTCAACGTCGGCACTCCCGACCCGGCTTTCGGCAAGATGCTGCTGGAGCAGTTTGGGGGGATGAATGGCGAGCTTGCCGCCGCCATGCAGTACTCCATTCAGGGCTGGAACTGCGAGGATGCGGCGCGCAAAGACCTGCTGATGGACATTGGAACGGAAGAGTTGAGTCATCTGGAAGTGGTGGGATCTCTGATCCGAATGCACATGAAGCCGACGAAAAGCGACCGAGCGGCGGCGGAGGCCGATCCGCTGGTAGCAATTGCGGGCGGCGGGGGCGTAAGCCTGTGCAACTCCGCCGGGGTATCGTGGACCGCGGACTACCTGAAGGTGACGGGCGACCTCGCTGTGGACCTGCGGAGCAACATTGCGGCGGAGGCGCGGGCGAAGATCGTCTATGACAGGCTGATCAACTTTACGGAAGACGTGGGTACGCAGGAGGCGCTGCAATTCCTGATGACGCGCGAGATCACCCATATGCGGTCATTTGCGGCGGCGCTGGAAAGCATGGAGAAGCCGGCTTACTCGATTGGAACGATTGCTCCGACGCCGGCGCTGGTGGATGAGTATTTCAATGCGTCCACGGGCGAGGGCGA
The DNA here is from genome assembly GCA_025934135.1 of Acidobacteriaceae bacterium. GTDB lineage: Bacteria > Acidobacteriota > Terriglobia > Terriglobales > Acidobacteriaceae > Silvibacterium. The sequence goes on from JAICYR010000044.1 coordinate 4,370, forward strand.
CCTGGGCAAAGATTATGTGGGGCCGTGGAACGAGGGCAACGGACTGCATATTGTGAACTCAAAGCGGGAAGGCGGCGAAGGGCTGACTATCAAGCCGTATAAGCCGCAGCCGGGGACGGAAAAAACTTCGCCACATGATTCGACTCCGGTGGGTGCGAATGTGCCGTCGCGGGCCAAAGCAGCTTGAAGAATCACTTTTGCGGACAAACTGGCCGGGAGGAACGCTGCTCCCGGCCTCTTTTTTGCGGATGACTATTCGGCTTCCGATGGGCGTCGAAAGAATTATTTAGTTCCTAACGTGCGGCACCGTAGGTTATAAATCGGATTGCGGCCCTTCTGTTGCGAGACCGCATCGTTTCATCCTGCCCTGAAGTAATTGCGGCGATATGCCCGGGATTTGTGCGGCAGGTTATCTGCATGGGGGACAACAAGAATGATCAATGCTCCAACCGCGCCATCCGTGTTACCGCAGATCAAGATCGTGGCGGGGCCGCCGCCGGAGCCGCGGACGGTCGCCGAGACGGGAATCAAGAAGGCGAACCTTGAGGCGCTGGCCGTTAAGGTCCTGTATCTTTCCGGGCCGCTGTCGCTGTTTGAAATGGCGCGGCACACCAAGCTGAGCCTTGAGGTAGTGGAGGAGCTGTTTGACCGCCTGCGCGCCGAGCAGTTGTGTTCGGTGACGGGGCTGGTGGGCAATGTGCCGACCATCGCCATTACGACGCAGGGAAGGTCGAGAGCGTTGGAACTGCTCGCGCTCAATCAGTACTCGGGGGCCGCTCCGGTTTCGATGGAGAGCTATAAGCAGCGGGTTCGGAAGCAGAGCGCGCACAACGTGGAAATCCACGCGGAGGAGATCGAGCGCGCCTTTTCGCATATGGTGATGGACAACAAGACCCTGTGGCAGCTTGGCACGGCGATGAATTCGGGATCATCGGTGTTTCTGTATGGGCCGACCGGGACGGGCAAAACCACCATTGCCGAGACTCTTTCGCGGGTGCTGTCTGAGGACCAGGTTTGGATTCCCTACGCAGTGGAGGTAGAGGGGCAGATCATCACGGTTTATGATGCGCTGGTCCACAAGCAGGTGGAGAGAGTTCCCCCGAGCGATGGACGATGGGTGCTGTGCCAGCGCCCGGCAGTGATGGTGGGCGGCGAGTTGACCATCGAAATGCTGGACATGCAGTTCAGCCCGGTCACGAAGTTCTATGCGGGGCCGCTCCAGATGAAGGCCAATAACGGGGTGCTGATCATCGATGACTTTGGACGGCAGCGCGTGCAGCCGGAGGCATTGCTGAACCGGTGGGTGGTTCCGCTGGACCGGCGCATCGACTTCCTCACCTTGTCGGGCGGGCAGACAATCGAGATTCCGTTTGAGGTGATGGTGGTGTTCTCCACCAACAGAAACCCGACCGAGATTCTGGAAGACGCTTATCTGCGCCGGATCCAGACCAAGATCAAAATTGATGCCGTAACAGATGAGCAGTTCTGCGAAATATTCCGCAGAGTTGCCAAAGTTCAAGGCCTGACTTGCGATGTTGACGTTCTGATGGAGCTGGCGACGTACATTCGCGGGACGCTGAACGAGCCGCTGCGGCCTTGCTATCCCAGAGACCTGATGAACCAGATATGCTGGGCGGCCAAATTTGAAGCGAAGCGTCCGGTGCTGGACCGCGAAGCCCTGAAGAACGCGGTTGAGTCTTATTTTGTGACTCCGGCCTAGGCGCGCCGGAATACCGCCGGGGGGAGTGGGGGAAAAGTCCCGTATACTTGAGGGGTAGCTTTCCTCATGTATCCCTTCATTCATATTGGTGGCATTTCCATCGGCACGTTTGGAATCATGCTGTGGCTGGCGGCGGTCTGTGCCTGCTGGGCGCTGTACGCGAACTTCAAGCGCTGGAAGATTGATGCGGACGCCATCAGCATTGTGGCGATTGCGACCGTCGCGGGCGTGATCGGCGCGAAATTCTGGCATGTGCTGGAAGACCCGCAGGCGCTGATCCATCATCCCTTCGCCATGATCTTCGACCGGGCGGGATTTGCCTGGTTTGGCGGACTGGTGCTGGGGATCGCGGCCCTGCTGTGGCAAGGGCGGAAGTACGGCATTGGCAAGCTGCGGATGCTGGATCTGTGTACCGTTTCGGCGGCCATCGGATACGGCGTGGGGCGGCTGGGCTGTCTTACTTCAGGCGACGGCGACTATGGAATCGCGACCAATCTCCCTTGGGGCATGAGTTTTCCGAATGGTCTGGTGCCGACGGCGCCGGGCGTGAAGGTGCATCCGACTCCAATTTATGAGCTGATCGTGGCGCTGCTGATCGCGTGGTATTTGTGGCGGCGCGGCCGGCCGGAGGCTCCCAAGCCTCTGGGTCAGCTTACGGGCGAGTATCTGGTGTGGACCGGGCTGGCACGGTTTCTGGTGGAGTTCATCCGGATTAATCCAAAGCTCTATTTGGGAATGAGCAACGCGCAGGTGGCGAGTGTTGGATCGATGTTGGCAGGCGCGGCGCTGATTGTGTGGGCGAAACGGAGGGCGGCGGCTGCCGTGACCGAGGCCCCAGTGGTTCATTCATCCACGGCTTGATCTGGCTTATAGGGTTTTGAGGTACTTCAACGCTTGGTGGAGTTCGGGGAAGAGCTTTTCTTCGGCCTGGAATTCGCGGGAGTGGACGCATCTGCGTCCATTTTTCGCTTTTACGGGATGCCGGAGGTGGAGCATCTCGTGGTACATGAGGTATTCGATGGCGTAGCGCGGGATCTGGGGCCGGTCGAAGACGCGGCTGACCATGATGGTGTTGTGCGCGGCGTCGTAATGGCCGAGCAGGCGGCGGGCGGAGTGCTCGCTCCACGTTAACTGCGGGCGGCCCATGAGTCCGTGGAAGAAGCGCTGGTTGAGCGACTCAAAGATTTCGTTCAGATCGTAGTGAAGCCCCTGGGCGGTGGAGATGCGCTTGCGTCCGCGCATTTGGCGGATGCGCTCGCTCTGGCGAACAACGACTTCGCTGGAGGCGAAGCGGCGGTAGCGGTTGGCTTGCGTAGCATCAATAGGCTTGCGGTAGAGCTTGGCCAGCAGGATGTGCGAGATGGCGCGGAGGACCGGCTCGGGGGCTCCTTCGAGGATGTCGGAGAGATGGACTTTGAGGCGTCCGTCGCGAAGCCGGATTGTGGTGTTGAGGCTGGTAAAGCGGCGGAAATTCGCGTCGATGGGCGGCATGGGCGCGCGCGGGCGCAGCGCCCGGTACTCTTCCTGGAGGAGTTGGATGAGGTCCATTGAATACAGCGTACATCGCATGGGGACGGGGTGTGCGGAGGATGGATTTTGCTGGTAAAGAATGGTATCTTTACTGTTGGAGTGTGAAGTAAAGATGAAATCCAGCACCGTGAGCAGCAAAGGGCAGGTGACGATTCCTCAGGAAATCCGGATAAGGATGGGGCTGAAGGGAGGCGACCGGGTGGAGTTTGTTATCGACCATGGCAAGACGGTCCTTCAGCCGGCGCGCAGCGCGGAGAATCCCTTCCGGCGCTATCTTGGCGCTTATCCAGCATTCAAGAATCGGAAAGAGATCCATGACTGGATAAGCGAAATGAGGGATGAGGAGCCTGACCAAGAGTGAGGACGGCCCTCGATTCCAATGTCATTTCCTCTATTTGGTCGTATGAGGAGAGCGCCCCGCAATTGCTGGAGCAGTTGGATAAGGCCCTGGGATGGGGCAGCCTTGTGCTTTGTCCAGTGGTTTATGCCGAACTGCACGGGTATCCCGGTATTTCGCGCGAGAAGATCAATGCATTTCTCGCCGAGACCCGTATTGCGATTGACTGGCGGATGGATGAGGAAGTCTGGGCACTGGCCGGAGAGCGGTTTGCCGAGTATGCAGGGCGTCGCCGCAAACAAAAGCACGCCGCTCCAAAGAGGCTGTTGGCAGACTTCATAATCGGGGCGCACGCACAACTCCGGGCGGACAGGCTTTTGACGCTGGATCAAAAGCGCTATCGACATGACTTTCCGGAATTGATTCTGGCGTGAAGAAACAAAGGCCCGCTCGAAAGCGGGCCTTGATGTTTGTGAAGCGCGTGTGGGTTACACGCCGATGACTTTGCAGAGTTCCTTGACGGCGTCGGCGGACTTCTTCAGGGCCGCGTCTTCTTCCGGAGTCAGCTTGATCTGGATGATCTGCTCGATCCCGCGTTCCCCAAGTTTGCAGGGAACTCCGACGTAGTAGCCGCTGATTCCGTACTCGCCTTCGAGATATGCGGCGCAGGGCAGAATCTTCTTCTTGTCCTTGAGGATGGCTTCGACCATTTCGGTCGCGGCGGCCGAGGGCGCGTAGAAGGCGCTGCCGGTCTTGAGGTGCTTGACGATCTCGGCCCCGCCGTCGCGGGTGCGCTGCACGATTGCTTCGAGGCGCGATTTTTCAATCAGCTCGGTGATGGGGATTCCGGCGACCGTGGAGTAGCGCGGCAGCGGAACCATGGTATCGCCGTGTCCGCCGAGGACGAACGCCGTTACGTTTTCCACGGAGACCTTCAGCTCCTCGGCGATAAAGGTGCGGAAGCGGGCCGAGTCGAGCACGCCGGCCATGCCGATGACGCGCTCGCGTGGGAGCTTCGCCTGACGGTAAGCGGCCTGCGCCATTGCGTCCAGCGGGTTGGACACGATGATGAGGATGCAGTTGGGCGACTGCGCCGTGACCTTGTTCACCACGTCCGACATGATCTTGTAGTTGGTCTGCAACAGGTCGTCGCGGCTCATGCCGGGCTTGCGCGGGATTCCGGCGGTGATGACGACGATGTCGGAGTTGGCCGAGTCGGCGTAGTCATTGGTGCCGGTGATGTGGCAATCGCGCTTCTCGATGGGCATGGCTTCGAGCAGATCGAGTCCCTTGCCCTGCGGGACGCCTTCGACCACATCGAGCAGAACCACGTCGGCGAGTTCCTTTGAGGCGATCCAATGAGCGGTCGTCGCACCGACGTTGCCTGCTCCCACGATAGTTACTTTTTTGCGCATGTAATTTAGCTCCTAACGGCTGACTTTCAGCGGGTTGGAAAAACATTCCTCAGGGGCTAAGGCCCCGTCAGACGCCCGCGCTTTACGGCACGGCTAAAGCCGTGCCCTTTCAATGAACCTGATCGAATTCGTCTTACATATTCGCGATCATTCGCGTGGCGAATTCGCTGGTTTTGACTTTGGTCGCGCCCTGCATCTGGCGCTCGAAGTCATAGGTTACGCATTTCTGCTGGATGGTCTTCTCCATGGAGTCTTCGATGAGCTTGGCGGCTTCCTTCCAGCCGAGGAACTCGAAGAGCATGACGCCGGAGAGCATGACCGATCCGGGGTTGATGACGTCCTTGTCGGCGTATTTGGGAGCCGTGCCGTGGGTCGCCTCGAAAACGGCGTAGCCATCGCCGATGTTGGCTCCGGGAGCGATGCCTAGACCGCCGACCTGCGCGGCGCAGGCGTCGGAGATGTAGTCGCCGTTGAGGTTGGGGCAGGCGAGTACGCTGTACTCGTCGGGCCGGATGATGACCTGCTGGAAGATGGAGTCGGCGATGCGGTCGTTGATGAGCACCTTCTTCTTCCACTGGCCGTTGCCGTGCGACTTGCCGATGGAGTCGAGCACCTGCTTCACTTCGGCGTACAGCGCCTTGCGAAAGTCGTCATTGCCGAATTCGAGGCCCGGTTCGATGAGCGCGGCGTTCTGCTCGACGGTGAGGTTGGGGTTCGCTTCCTGATTGCCGAGAATCCAGCTTTCGCGCTCGGTGATGGTCTGGTCGCGGAACTCCTGCACGGCGACCTCGTAGCCCCACTCGCGGAAGGCGCCTTCGGTGAACTTCTGGATATTGCCCTTGTGGACGAGCGTGACGGACTTACGTCCGTTGGCTACCGCGTATTCGATGGCGCGGCGCACGAGGCGCTTGGTCCCGGTAATGGAAATGGGCTTGATGCCCACACCGGAGTCGGTACGAATCTTCTTCTTGCCGCCCTTGAGCAGGTCGTTGTTCAGGAAGTCGATGAGCCTCGTCGCATCCGCAGTGCCTTCGCGAAATTCGACGCCCGCATATACGTCCTCGGTGTTCTCGCGGAAGATGACTACATTCAGCTTGTCCGGATGCTTTACGGGACTGGGAACACCGTCGTAATACTTGACCGGGCGTACGCAGGTGTAGAGATCGAGAATCTGCCGCAGGGCGACGTTGAGCGAACGGATGCCTCCGCCGACGGGCGTGGTGAGCGGGCCTTTGATGGAAACGCGCAGGTCGCGCGCGGCGTTCACCGTTTCGTCAGGAAGCCAGGTCTGGAATTTGCGGTAGGCTTTTTCGCCAGCGTAAACCTCAAACCACTTGACGCTGCGCTTGCCGCCGTAAGCCTTCTCGATAGCGGCGTCGAAGACGCGCTGCGAGGCGCGCCAGATGTCGCGGCCGGTGCCGTCGCCTTCAATGAATGGAATGATTGGATGGTTCGGAACAGTAAACTTGCCGTCGGCGTACTGAATTGCCTCGCCGCCTTCGGGCAAGGGCAATCCGTTATAGCTCTTCTGCATGTAAGTGGAACTCTCCCAAGCTGGATAAAGGTTGGTAGGAAAAAAGCTCTTCTTTAAAACTACCATCCGTTGGGAGCAGGCGTCGAGGAAGAGGTACTACCAGATGCGGCGCACGCCGAACGAATCGAATAGTTTTTCGTTGCTCACCAGAGTCAGGTCCCCTGCCAATGCCTGCGCGATCAACATGCGGTCAAATGGGTCCTTGTGTTCTCCATCGATCAGACCGGCTTTTCGGGCATGGTCCATGCTGATCGGCAGTTCAGCGAATCCGAGTCTCCTGAGAGCTGCGTCGAAATGCTTTATAAGCGGATCGGCACCCGGCAGCTTACCCAGGCGAAACTTCGTTGCGATCTCCCATGCGCTGGCAGCAGAGACGAAAATCTCCGCAGAGATATCGGCGAGAGCGGCTTCCGCTTTGCGGGACAGCTTTCTGTCCGCAGTAATAGCCCAGAGAAGCGCGTGCGTGTCGAGCAGGAGCCTCATTCGCTTTCACAATTCCAAGCGTGCAATTCATCTTCCGGCAGGGGCTCAAAAAATTCGGGCCCGACATGGAATTGATCTTTAAAAATTGCGAGGTTGCGCTTCCTCGGCTTCCTGACCGGCACAAGCCGAGCCACAGCGACTTTCCCCCTTAGGATCGTGATTTCGCTGCCACCCTCCACCTGCTCGATAAGACGCGAGAGGTGAGTCTTGGCCTCGTGGATGGTTGCGCTGCTCATTTGTCGATCTCCAAGAATAGTGGTTAGCTAACCCAAGCTTAGTCAAGTATAGCATTAACAGATTCGTCGGAGTGATTGCTTCAGCGGATCAAGGCCGTATCATCTCCCAATCGCTGTGAAAGTTCCGCGAGGGCGGCTTCGGCCTGAACGTCCAGGCTTTCGTTTACGCGCGCCAAATCGGGCACAACGTAACTGAGGTTGACTGCGAGCAGGTTCTCCTGGACCACTTGGGCGATGACGCGGCGCAACACACAGAATTCGGCGAGCATGATGCCGGGCGTGTATCTTTCGATATTGCGGCGGAAGATGCGAGAGCTGGAGGTTTCACCTGGCGCGGAAAGTTCTTCGCCCGAGTAAGTTTGGGCTGCGCGAATCACATCGCCCAGAATGCTGTGCAGGTATTCGATGCGCTGTTCGCGCGAAAGCGGCAGTTGGGCAAGCCCACGCTTTGCGGCAACTTCGTTGAGCCACAGTTCTTCGATGCGGGCGATGTTCTCCTGCAGGACCATGGCTACTCGCTTTGGTGGCGGGAATTGCCGCGGGCCCGGTGGGGACGACAATCTGCTTTCGATGGCGCTGACCAGGCTGAGGATGTTGGCCGGTTTTACGATGTAGTCGTCCACCTGCTGGCGGATGGCTTCGAGCGCGGTCTCGAAGGCGGGATAGCCGGTGAGAATCATGGTGACGGCTTCCGGCTGCGTCCTTCGCATTGCGCTGACCACGGTCAGACCATCTCCCGGATTGCCGATGTTCAGGTCGGAGATGAGCACGTCAAATTTCTGCGAGGTGATCTTTTGCAGCCCCTCCGCCACCGTTGCCGCCGTCGTCACCTCGAATCCGTGGTTGACGAGGATGGTTTTCAACGTGATGCGGATGGCCGGCTCATCATCTACAAATAAGAGGCGGCGTGTCATAACGCATACTATGATGCTCGGTTGCGGCAAATCGGCACCTGTTGGTGAGGATTTCCGCCCGGTGTTAATTCATGAGTTACGGCGCACGCGCGACAAAGCATTTTGGACGGGCGTATCTTGTTGGGAAATGGTCTTTCGCCGTCTTTGGTTCTGTGGTTTGTTTGCCGTCCTGGCTCTCTGTGCTGCCCCCGCATCGGCCCAATCTCCCATGCAGAAGCCGTTGGGCGCGACGGCGCAGCAGATACCCGCCTATTTGAAGAACGCCGGTATTGACCAGCGGCTGAATTCGGCCCTGCCGCTCAGCGACCACTTTATTGACGAGTCCGGAAAAGACGTGACGCTGGGCAAGTATTTTGGGTCCAAGCCGGTTGTGATGGCGTTGGTCTACTACCACTGTGGGATGCTGTGTCCGCAGGTGCTGCACGGCATGGCCGAGGCGCTGCGCGGAACGGGCTTTAAGGCGGGTAACCAGTACGACGTGCTGGTTGCGAGCTTTGATCCGGCGGACACCACGGCGGATTCAGTCGAGGCGAAGCAGCATTTTATGGCGACGCTGGGAGACGCGGGCACGGCGGACGGCGTGCATTTTGTGACCGGGCCGCAGCAGTCCATTACGGATCTGGCACAGGCCTCGGGCTTTCATTACGTGCGGGTGCCGGGGCCGGACGGCAAGATGGACCAGTTCGCGCACTCCAGCGTCATTATGATCGCCACTCCCGATGGGCGCATGTCGAAGTATCTTGCGGGCATCAACTATCCCTCGCGGGACGTGCGGCTGGCGGTGATTCAGGCGAGCAAGCGCCATATCGGGAGCCTGAGCGACATCATCCTGCTCTACTGCTGCAACTATGTGCCCAGCCAGGGCCGGTACACGGTGGCCATTCTGCGCGTGCTGGGACTGGCTGCGATGGCTTGCCTGGCGGCGCTGGCGCTGCTGTTCTTCATGCTGACGCGAAAGCCAAAGCGCCCGGCAACCGCCTGAGCGCAAGGCTCAGGCAGGCATGGTGAAGAGCTGCATGTCGCCCGTGGTTTTGGGCAGGTCGTTGTAGCGCGCGATGCGGAACTCCGACCAGTAGCCCACCCAGCGCGGGTCGGCCTGAAGGGCTACGCCGAGCCTATCGATAAGGTCTGCCCGCACCTGCGCGTGTTGCGGGCTGTCAATCAGGTTTACGGCGTCCACGCTGTCCAGGTCGAAGAGCTCGTCTTGCCTGGATGTGCAGTTGTAGGCGTAAAGATAGCGGTGGCCATCTTTTGCGCGGTGCTGGATGCCGCAATCGAAATTCACGCCGACGTGCCATCCTCCGAAGAACAGCAGCGTGCGGTCTTCCGAACCGTGGCCATCGCGGAGATAGGGGACCAGGGAAACGCCGTCCAGCTTCGCCTGCGGCTTGATGCCGGCGAAATCGAGCAGCGTGCGGGAGAGGTCCAGAAGCGACACGGGCGAGTCCACGGTGGCGTGAGCGCGAGGCACACTGCGCGGAGGCTTGATGACCAGGGGCACGCGCACAATGTCCGGATAAAGATAGACGCCTTTGTCCACAAGAGCGCAGCGGCCGTTCATCTCGCCATGGTCGGAGATGAAGGAGATGAGCATGTCATCGTAGAGGCCAAGTTCCTTCATGCGGGCAAGCACCATTCCGATCACATGATCGACCAATTCCACTTGCAGGATGTAGGCGATGCGGTAGTCGATTAACTGCTGCGGGTCGTAGATGCCCCAGTAGCGGCGGTAGATGTCGATGATTTCCGGCTCGTTTGGAGCGCGCTCAAAATTGCGTTTTTGCGCGGCATCGTAGGAGCCGGGCAGCGTCATGATTTTTCGCAATTCGCGCTCGCGTTCCTCGAATCCAGCGGGAATTGAGAAAGGCTGGTGAGGATCGAAAATATCAAGCTGCATGTAGATGGGGTTCCGCTTGGCCGAGCCGTTTTCGATGAGGCTCTCGACGGTCTCGATTGCTTTCTTCCCCAGGTAATAGGTGTAGTGGGCTTCGAGCGGAAAAGGCTTGCCGTCCTCCTGCACGATCCATCCGCCGACGGAGTTGCCGGGGCTTTTGCGGTCCTGCATTTTGAAGACGATCTCGCGCGAATACTTCTGCGGTTTTACGCCCAGGCTGCGCTGGTAGGCGAGAAAATCATCGTCGTCGAAAACAGGTGGGGACCAGCGGTCCCACGGCTGATCGTTTTCGCCAAAGGCATCGAGGAATTTCTTAGCTCCGACGTGGCACTTACCGACCTGGCGGGTCACGTAACCGGCCGCCTTAAGGTATTCGGGAAAGATGGTGTCGTCGGGGCGAAGCTGCGAGTCCAAACCGTTGGGCGCGCGCTCTCCGTTTCCGAGGATGTAGCTGTAGCGGCCCGTGAGATACGAGGCCCGCGAAGGCGAGCAGAGCGGCACGGTGCAAAATGCGTTGGAGAAGAATGTGCCGTCGCCCATGAGCGAACGGATGTGCGGGATCTGAACATGACGCGACAGCGGGCGCGAGGGGTGATAGAGGTCCGGGCCAACCATGTCCGCGCTGATGAAAAGGATGTTGGGGGCGCGGCCTTCGCCGGATTCCACAAAAGGCCAGGCGCCGGAATTTGCGCGGGTGAAGCGCAGCCGGGAGGAGGCATGGTCAGTAGATTGAGCAGCCGCGGCGGGGAGGAGGTCCTTGCTGAGCAATGCTCCAGCGGCAAGATTACAGAACGTGCGACGGTTCACCGGGACTCCTTGCGATCAGGCTTTCGTTATGAGAATGAAGATACCTGTTGCCGGGCGTGAATGTAAAGGTTTACAAATGTCCGGGGCATTGCCGTAAGATGGCCAATGGGATTTTTTCACGACACGATCCAACTATGGAGGCAATTTTGATTTTTCGCCGCAGTTTATCCGTGCTTCTATTCGCCGGGTTGGTTCCCATCGCCGGGGCACAGGTTTTTGCCGTGAAGCCCATGCCGCCGGTGGTCACGGTGCGGGTGGACGCGACGAGCAATCTGGGCACGGTGTCACCGCGAGTTTTCGGGAGCTTTATCGAGCCCATCGACTACTCCATCGACAATGGCGTGATCGCGGAAATTCTGGTGAACGGCAGCCTGGAAGCCGGCCTGTGGAACCACGCCATGCTGGAGCAGATGTTCCGCGACCAGCCTGAACTGATCGAGTCCAGCGACACGACGGGAATTCCGCTTCCGTGGCAGCCGTTGAGTAAGGCCGCTGGAAATCGCTATGAACTGCGTGTGGGCGATGCGGCGAACAGTTGGCAGTCGCTCGAAGTGATGGGCATGCCGGGACTGCTTACGGGCATTATGCAGCGTGTGTATCTGCCAGTGCCGCGCACCTATGGCTACAACGTGTCGCTTTATGCGAAACACCTCAGCGGCCCGGCGAAGCTGCTGGTTTCCATTCGCGAGCGGGGCACGGGCAAGGTGCTGGCCTCGGCGGAGGTGAATGCGCCGTCCGGGCAGTGGACAAAATACTCTGCGCATCTGAAGCTGCCTGCGGGCAGTGTTCGGCGGTTGCAGCCGGTGGACTTCGCTGTTTCGGTAGAAGGCGATGAGCGGGTTGACCTTGACCAGATTTCTCTTATGCCGGATGACGCCATCGGCACCTTCGACCCGGACGTGGTGCGCATGGCCCGCGACATGAACATGACGGAGCTGCGGCTGGGAGGGAACTTCAGCAGCTATTATCACTGGCGCGACGGCATTGGGCCGCTCGACAAGCGCGTGGCAATGAAGAACATTGCGTGGGGCATTCCCGAATACAACAATTTTGGAACGGATGAGTTCCTGGAGTTCTGCAAGCTGGTGGACGCGGAGCCGCAGTTCGACCTGAACATGGGCAGCGGGTCGCCGCAGGAAGCGGCGGAATGGGTGAAGTACATCCGGGCGCGGTATCAGGGGCCGCTGATTCTGGAGATGGGCAACGAGCTTTACGGCAAGTGGCAGGTGGGCGCTCCGCCTATCAGCAAAATTGCGGAGCGCACGCTGGCCTTCAGCAAGGCGGTGCGTCCGGTCGCGGGCAATGATGCAACGTTAATGGCCACGGGCGGCACTCCGGCAAATTTTGAGCGATGGAACGCCGAGCAGTTGACGAATCCTCCCGGGACGTTTGACCTGCTCACGACGCACTTTATCGTCGGGACGAACCATGTGCGGCTTCAGCCGTCGGACCCGGACTTTATGGCGGCGGCGGCCTATGCCGTTCCCTATGCCGTGGGCGCGAACTTCGACCGGATGCAGGCGCCGATCGATTCCGTACCCGGCTACGAAGGCAAGGCGCACTTCGCCGTTACGGAGTGGCTGTTCAACAGCAAGGGCGCGGGTGAACGCAACTTTACGAACGAAAGTCCAAGCTCGCGCAATGAGGGCGGAGCGGTGATGATCGCAGCGACTTTCAATACTTATTTCCGCCATAACAAGGAGATCAAACTGGTGGACATGACCGGGCTGATGGAGTTCGCCGGCATCTGGAAACGGCGTGAGCAGGTGTTCGCTTCGCCGGCATATTATGCCTTCCGGATGTACTCCGGCGCGAAGGGGCAAACGGTGCTCGCAGTGAGTTCGGACGCGGGAACGTACAGCGTAAAAAATGGAACGCAGGGATTCGCCAATGTGACGGAGGTGCCCTATCTCGACGTGGCCGCAACGCGCGCCGTCGATGGGAAATCGATCACGCTGTTCTGCGTCAACCGCTCGCTTACGGAGGATGTTCCAACGCGGATTGACCTCGCTGGCTTTCAGGCCGGGCCAGTCGCGAAAGTCGAGCAGATCAGCGCCGTCTCGCGATACGTTATCAACGATGAAGTGGAGCCGAAGCGGGTTGTGCCGGAGCCTTCGAGTGTACGGGGGACTGCCGGACAGCCGCTTGAAATCACGCTGCCGCACGAGAGTGTGACGGTGATCCATTTGCAGGCGCGGTGAGTGAGGATGCCGATTCTCTGAAACCGCCTATACTGGAAAAGCTGCTCCAGGACAAGACATGGACATACTTCACGTAGCGAAGCGGGCCCGCGTGTCCACCGCCACGGTATCGCGGGTTTTGAATGGATCAAACCTCGTTCGTCCCGCCACTTCAGAGCGGGTACGGCGGGCGATTGCTGAACTGAATTATGTGCGAAACCCGAACGCGCGCAGCCTTCGGCTGGGACGCACGCACTTGTTCGGGCTGATTGTCTCCGACATTAAGAATCCATTTTTCCCGGAGCTGATTGACGCCTTCGAGGGAATGGCCGCCGAGCAGGGAATTGACGTCATCTTCACCCATACGAACTACGACACTGTGCGGCTGCGGAGCTGCATCCGGCGCATGGTGGAGCGCGGTGTCGAAGGTATTGCCATCATGACGTCGGAGATGGACGAAGAGGCGCTTCAGCAGGTGCCCACCCGCGGGATTGCAACGGTCCTGCTGAACCAGCCCGCTCTTCAGGACAAATATCGGAACGTGGCGGTGGAGTATTCCGAGGGCTTTCTTGAGGCGCTGAGGCACCTTCAATCTCTGGGGCACCGCGAGATAGGCTTTATAGCCGGGCCGTCCACTTTTAGCTCAGCGTTTCGACGAAGGCAGAGCTGGGAAACAGCGATGAAGCAATTGAGGCTTCCTATCCGGCCCGGACGGGTGGTGGTTGGAGACATGCGCGTCGAGGGCGGCGCGAACGCCATGAAGGGCATACTCGCGGGCGGAAGCAGACCAACCGCTGTTCTGGCCACCAATGATCTTATGGCGATTGGCGCGCTCCACGCGGCCGTGAGCGCCGGGATTCGTATTCCTAGAGAGATGTCGCTCTGCGGTTTTGATGACCTTCCTGTCTCCAACATGGTTGTGCCGCAGTTGACCACCATTCAACTGCCGCGTTACGAAATTGCGACCCACGCTTTTGAGGCCCTGCTGCAAGCTGTCCGGGGAGAAAAACAGCCCCCGCGCGCCGCTGTTTATCCGAGGCTGGTCATCCGCAAGTCGACGGGTCCCCCTCCGAAATGATGCCGGCGGGGCCGGAGAAAAAGTGCTGGTAAACTGAATGGGTGCGGCTTTCAGCACGCTGCGCGCCGGGAATCCACGTCCTGCGCGGACGCTGGAAACAAAGCGGAGAGGTGGCGGAGTCCGGTTGAACGCACCTGACTCGAAATCAGGCGTAGTCGAAAGGCTACCGGGGGTTCGAATCCCTCCCTCTCCGCCATTAAGTCATTCATTATCAGTAACTTGTCGTCTAGATTCGAACTTCCAGTAGCTTTACGGGCAAATTCACAAATTGTTGCCTCCCTAAAGCAACGGGAGAATCTTTCTCCGCCGACATGTTTCTCACCCACTGTGGGCTTATTCTCTGGGCGTTAATAAGGGAGTTGCTTTAGGCCTCAAGAGAAATGCCGTGAATTTGCTCGTTTGAGAAGGGGCTGAGGAACAGCCCAGAAGAAGGAGCCCAGACCCCACGGATTCTCTGCGCAGAATCCCCGCCATCGTAAGCCCAGAATACGGGCGGATCAGAGATACTTAGAATCGCGATTTTTAAAGGCTGGCATTGTTCCTTCCAAAATATCCACGATTGCCTTATTGATTTCAGGATTCTCAATCGCACCTGATGTGTACTTCATAGCGTAGTTGTGCGCCTTGTCGAGATCGGCATGAATCACCTGATCGGCATCGCAAACGACCGCCAAGTTGGGGTTGTGGGTAACGATGATGATCTGACGCCGCTGCCGAGCGTCCTTGATGCCGGGAACTAAGACATCGTAGACGGTTTGGTTGTCGAGATTCTCTTCCGGCTGGTCAATGACGAGCGGGATGTCATTTTTGTCCAGGAGCAAATAGAACATCAAAAGGAGCGTTCCGCGCTCACCCGGCGACAGCTCAGACAGTTCCTTTGCACCCATGCGAAGCGCATAGCGAGGCCTAAGATATCCGAGGGAAAAGATGAAATCATAGAGATCGAGCGGCGTCTTAAGCTTCTTGAGTTGATCGACGACCTTCACCGGTTTCCCGCCGGGGCGTTGGTCGGCATGGATCGCGTTGTCGATCTCATTAAGGAATTTCTCGACGCCCACCTCGGTGTCGAAATTCTGAACTTCAAGGATCGCGTTCAGCGCTTTACTGCCCGGTTCCGTCCCGGAGAACGTGCCTAAGACACGCTGATTGACGGAATCAAAGAACCCATCATGGAACCCGCTATCCACGATGCCAACCTCGAAGTTCAAGTGAAGGGCATTCTTCGCAGTGGGCTGCGTCTTGACGAAGGTGTTTACCGGCGCGTAGAGCTCGCGGTACGTCTCCGCAAGTTCACGGATAACTGCGTGAATTTCCTTGGATTTCGCGAGACGCTGTTGCCCTGCCGCTTGGAGACGCTGCGGGATGTTCGCGAGATCGACGATCTACAGTGGCGATGAGCTGCGCGATCTCGCCCCTTCGTTGGGTGGCTGTGCGAATGTTTGCGTCCTCCTCAGCGAGGAGCTGCCTCAATCGCTCGATTTCTGCTGAGGCGTCGCTGATCTGCTTGTTGCGCATGGGATCGATGTCGGGTTTGGCCACTTCTGCGGGCTTGTTCGCAATGTGCGCCGCGAGCTCTTCGTTCCTTTTGTCAAGCAGGTTCTGGAGCTCCTCGCGATACTCGGGGGTGCCTTTCGCTTCAAGCGCGACGATCTGCTCGTTGATGCGGTGGAGTTCGCTTTTCAGAATGTCGATGCGCTGTGAGGCTTCAGTCGACTTGTATGCGATAAGGCCGTCGAGCGTCGCCTGTCCCAGCCGGTCAGCAGCATCGACGTGCGAAAAGATGACCTTCTTGATTTCGTGATCGAACTCTGATTCCTCGATGCTGCCAAGTTGCGTGCAGATCTTTTCGAGGAAGTTTTGTGGAATGTACTTCACGAGTTCGGGGCGTTGGCCGTCCACCGGCTCGTCGAGCCCTCTCGTGACCGGCGCTCCGCCCGCAAAAGTCATGGTCGCGGTGAATTGCTTCGCCTTGTTGTCCCGAGGTTGGCGGAAATTCGCGGTGGAGAGAAACGTGAAATTTTCGTTCTGCTTCGTGTTCGCCAGAAGCCCGATGATGTCCGTAAGTGCGCTCTTGCCTTTTCCTTTATTGCCGATGATGGCGACGAGACCGCTATTCACGGGGAGGGTATTGTTGAACCAAGTTTCTTTGATCGTCGCGCCGGGCTTTCGCTTGATCTCGATCTGCGTGATGTACTTCGTGGGATGATCATGCACACGCACGATCTGCGGCGGTGTGTCACCGACGAAGAGCCGATCATCGAATTCGATGTCAAGTTGGAGCAATCCTTGGAATGTGGGGTCCGCTTTTATCCAGGTGGAGCATTGTCCGAGGCGGTCCTTATGGGTGTCATTCTGTAAGCGGTGGGCGTCACTGCAATCGAGAAGGTGCGTGTTCACTCCCCCGCTCACCAATGCGGCGTGAGCCTTCCTCCATTCTTCAGCGGTCGCCGCAGCGGTAAAAACGAAAGTAGCTCCGTTGATGATATGTTTCTTGTCGGCGATGGAGTGATCGTTCCATTTGATGTCTGCCCATTCGGTTTTGCCGACGGCCGTCACATACTTTCCCTCGAAGTAATGGGAATCGAGCGCCGCTTTGATGGACTTAAGATCGAGGCACAGATTATTGAACCCCTCGATGAGCGGGGGGCCGAATTTGTCTTTTTCGGCTGGGGGAACGCTGTCGATGATTTTCTGCCCCAAATCTTCCAAACTCGCGCGCGTGGGCAACGCCTTCCACCCCGATGATTTGAAATGTTCGTACTGCGGGCTCAATGTATAACTGGTCGGCAGAGCATTCAGGAAATGCTGTTCGATGATATCGGGCGAGACTTCATCCGAGAAAATGACGTGATAGTTGACGCGGCTCAGGTGCCCAGGGCTTCCTCCGAATTTGTCGAGACGTAGTTCAATTACGGGAAGAATGAGATCAATGTTCGCGAGACGCCCTTTCTTTCGCTCGTCAAGAATTCGCCGGTAGCCGTCGAGGAATAAGTAATCGTTTATGCCGAGTACCTTGAATTCCGGCGGGAGATGCTCCAAATCTTCAAGGAATGCCACCCACGGGTCTGCTCCCGGATAGTGATGAATCAGAGAGGCCGGAGTGTGGACGTGCAAGTCCCATCTTCGCCAAGTCGAACCACGCAGGTCGTTCATTGATTTCCTAAAGAATTGCGCGAGCAATGTCGGGTCAGTGGTCGAAATGGGGCGCAACTCAAATACAGTGACTTTGAAAGTAGCATAGCGCGTTACGCAGGTTTTGCAACCCTCGTAAATGATTGACGATAGCTGTCTAGGCACAGTCGCGAGGAGACGTTCCAAGGCGATTCTCCGGAATTCTGCAGCGGAATCTCCTCGGGACTTCCGCTGGGATCTTCAAAAGAATCGCTAGGAAGTCACGACAGCTACAAAATCATGTACACCTGTGTAGCGGCAAAAAGCAGATGCGTGGCCGGAATCGGCCATATCATTCGATTATCAATTGATTGGGATGGTCGGGGCGGATGGATTCGAACCACCAACCCTCTGCTCCCAAAGCAGATGCGTCACCGGTGTACCACTCACGCCCTCGGCCAGGCGTTCAAGGCACAGAGGCCGTGGTCGGAATCGACTCCCACGTTAGTGGCTCTCACAGTGAAGTGGGGCTGCTGAGCCGCTGTCCGGCATCAGCTTTCTCAAGCTACGCAAGCGCGATTTTCGCTCTTTCGGTAAACGGTCCGAGGTGCGAAGGGTACGCCGAGAAACAGGGGTGCGCCGTTTCTGGCTGACACCAAGAGTCAAGCAAACCAGTCTGGTCCTTCTGATCTCTGAGAACATGAAATTCTCAGAGGCCATCCACAAGTATTAAATTTGCTCTCGGTCGATCTTAGACTTACTATGCCGTTTGTCGGCCCCATTCCAAGTGAGCACGATCAAACAATTGATTAAGCGTCAGCTTGGGCCGGGCCTCATCATCGAGGTTCGATTCGATGAATGCCGGGGACAGAAATGCGAGCCAAAAAATGTGCTTGACGTATTGAATTCAAAGATTGTGGAGCCTGCTTAAGTCCTGGAGGCTGCCCGCTTCGCCGAAAGCGAGCTACCGATCGCGGCAACACGTAATGTGGTTGGATCTTTTGTGCTGACACACGAAATGGAACTCGTACAATATATGCAACCAAAGAGGGCTGTGGACATGAAGAAAAGCGCGTCGATTATCCGATTGTCCGCAAGTGATTTGAGCAATCACCTCTCGTGCCGTCACCTCACCGTTCTCGATATGGATGTGGCGAACAATAGACGCTCCGCCCCTGATTGGAATTCTCCCGATGCGCGAATCCTGCAGGAACGCGGCATCGCCCATGAAAATGCCTATGTCGATCATTTGAGGACGAGTGGCCTTGCCGTCATCAGTTTCAGGGATCTTGACAGTGATGCGCAGGCGGTCGCAGATACGCTCGTGGCAATGCAGAGCGGCGTAGACGTCATCGTCCAAGCTGCATTCGGTGACGGGAATTGGTTTGGCCGCACTGATGTGCTGCGCAAAGTCGTTCGGCCCAGCCGTTTGGGCAGTTGGTCCTACGAGCCCTACGACTGCAAGCTCGCCCGCGAGACGAAAGCCACGACAATACTCCAGCTATCTCTTTATTCGCATCTACTGGAG
>JAICYR010000143.1 GCA_025934135.1 Acidobacteriaceae bacterium
CTGTCGCGGTCTTCACCTATAACTCCAGCCCGGAGCTGGTTACAACATTCACCGGCTCGCAGGGTCCGCGCCTGCAGGCGGCGCTGCAATCGGCCAAGCGTCCTGGCCGCGACATGGGCATGCCCACAGTATCCGGCCCATTCGCCGGCGGGCCAACAATCAACGGCCATGAGGTTGATCCAAATCTCAGCCCGCAGCGCGGCAACACCGGCCCATTCCTGAATCTGCCCAAGGAAAAGCATCCGCTGAATGACGCGATCCTGGCCGCCGCGAAGGCGCTTTCATCGCAGCCCAAGGGCCGCCGACGCATCATCTACGTCGTGACCGACGGCAAAGAAGCCGGCAGCAAGGCTTCGCAGAAGGAAGTCATCCAATATCTGCTGACGAACAACATCTCGGTCTACGGGACTATCGTCGGCGACTCGGCGCTGTGGGGCGTGGGGTATCTGGACAAGCTGCACCTTCCGCTGCTGCCCACAAACAACATCATGCCGCGCTACACCGCGATGACCGGAGGCTCGCTGGATTCGGAGATTTCCGAGAACGGTATCCAGAAGAGCTTCTCCGCGATCACCAACTCATTGCGCACGCAGTACACGCTGGGCTACTACGCCCATCACCCGGCCCTGAGCGAAAAACGCTATGGCATCAATGTGACCATCAACGTGCCTGGACTCGATGTGACGTCGAAGCAGTACTACTATCCCGGTAGGGCTTCCGTAGAACGCTGATGACGTCCGGAGGCTCCGTCGCGGGCCTAGGCTTGAGCGCGGCCGCCACCTGGGGCGCAGCCGATTTCGCCGGTGGACTCGCCACCAAACAGGCCGCTCCGGCCTTTGTCGTCGCCGTCGCGCATGGATTCAGCCTTGTGCTGCTGTATGCGGCGGCCTTCTCCCTGCACGCGGCGAATTCCGGCTACAACCTCTATGGGTTCCTCAGCGGAATCTTCTGCGGGGTCGGTCTGATCGCGCTTTACGCCGCCCTGTCGCGTGGATCGATGGGTCTGTCAGCGGCCCTGTCAGGCGTCATTACGGCCATCTCTCCCGTCGTCTTCTCCTGGTTCAACGAAGGTCATGCGACGCCTCGTCGGCTGGTTGGCTTCGCCGTGGCCGCAGTGGCTATCTGGATGGTCGCGTACACGCCGGAACACAAATCGGCCAGCGGGGCAGTGCGCCCGCGCGGACTGGGCCTTGCCGTCATCGCAGGCCTCTGCTTCGGGGCCATGCTGATCTTCATGCACCTCGCGGCAGAGGCGGGAATTCTGGGGCCGTTGATCTCCATGCGCATCACCAGTACGTCGGTCGGCGCTCTGGCAGGAATCTGGTATTGGCTCGCACACCGAGGCCCGAAGTCTTCCGGCTCAGGCTTTCCTACGGGAAAGCTCTTCCTGCTGGCGCTGGTGGCCGGCGTACTGGATACTTCGGGGAATCTGCTGTATCTGATCGCGTCGCAGGCCGGAAGGCTGGACGTATCGGCAGTGCTGGCGTCGCTGTATCCCGCCGGAACCATGCTGCTGGCCGCGTGGCTACTGCGCGAGCGCGCTACAAGGAGTCAGATTGCGGGAATGGTTTTGGCCCTGGCCGCCGTTGCTCTCATCGCGGCGTGACCAAAAAGCAAAAGGGACGCCGCTGGAATGCGGGCGTCCCCCTGAGAACCTTATTTCGCCTGCGTGGCCGCGGGCGGCTGCTGCGGGGCCTCTG
This sequence comes from Acidobacteriaceae bacterium, assembly GCA_025934135.1. GTDB lineage: Bacteria > Acidobacteriota > Terriglobia > Terriglobales > Acidobacteriaceae > Silvibacterium. Next base: position 1,701 of record JAICYR010000143.1, read on the forward strand.
CCTTGGCGATGGTCTGCTGCTGCTGCGGGGCGGGGTCGCTATTGGTGATGCCTTTGATTCCTTCTTTGAAACCCTTCAAGCCTTCGCCCAGACCCTTGCCAAGCTCGGGCAGCTTGCGCGGACCAAACACGAGCAGCGCAATTACCAGGATGATGATGAGGTGGGTCGGTGTAAACAGGTTATCGAGCATGGCGTTTATTCTCCAGTTTCCGGCAATCCTCGAACATGGCCGAAAAGCAAATTTCGCTAGTTCTCATTGTCGCACAGGCGGCGGTTCCTGTGTGCCGGACGTGATGGCCCAAATCTAGGCCGCTCCCGCCCACTTGCCTAATTTGTTGGGAAAGCGATACACCTAATTAGATTCTCGCGGACCCGGACTTCCGGTTTTCTGCCGCTTCCCCGGATGCTCGACCCACCAAGAACGAAGGCCCAAATGCAAGACGGTCGCACGGTGCTGATTATCGATGACGATCCCGTCCATCTTCAGATTTATGGCTGGATACTGAAGAGCGCGGGATTCATCCCATGTCCCGCACTTGTGAACAGCAACGGTGTGGACATCCCAAACGGCAGCCCCGTCGACGTGGTGGTGCTGGACTATCGCCTGACCGGCGGGATGAAGGCCACCGATGCCGCGCGGCTCGTAAGCGGCGCCTATCCCGATGCACCCATCATCCTGCTCTCCGATATCTATGGCATCCCGGACGACATCGCCCCTTACATCAAAGCCTTCGTGCGCAAAGGAGAGCCGGAAAAGCTCATCGCGACGGTGAAGAAGTACGCCCATTCGCCCGATAACGTAGTCGGAGAGTAACTGTTTGGCGGATTTTTCCACACAACCTCCCCGCAAGGGCCGCGCATCCCAGCGTGCAACTTAGCAGACACTGTGCCGCAAGCCAGAGGGGACCATCCCACTGAGGGGCGTGTTCCGCTTCGCACGTGAAGTGCTAACAAACTTTAGAAAGGAGATGCTCGTTCGACCCTTGCGCTTCGGCGCCAAATTCCCATGAAAGTGCTGATGTTGCTGCTGTCGCTGTTCAGCGTAGCGTTGTGCGCGGCAGAACCCGCGCGAACTCCACAAAGATTAAAATCGCTTTCGCTCGAACAGCTCGGAAATCTTGAAGTGACAACGGTCTCGAAGCAGCCTGAAGAGGTGTGGAACACGCCTGCCGCTATCTACGTCATTACGCAGGATGACATCCGGCGCTCCGGGGCCACATCCATCCCAGAACTGCTCCGCATGATTCCGGGCGTGCAGGTGTCGCGTATGCAGAGCGACAACTGGGCTGTCGGCGTGCGCGGTTTTGCCAGCCAGTTTTCCAAAGGCCTGCTCGTCCTCATCGACGGGCGCAGCGTCTATACTCCACTGTTTGAAGGGGTCTACTGGAATGTGCAGGACACTCTGCTCTCCGACATTGACCGCATCGAGGTCATTCGCGGGCCGGGCGGCACCATGTGGGGCGCCAACGCCGTGAATGGAGTCATCAACATCATCACCAAACGGCCCCGCGATACCCAGGGCCTGCTGGCCTCCGTGAACTCCGGCGACATCAACCGCTTCATCGGCGGCGTCCGCGAAGGCTTTCATCCCAGTCCCAACCTCTACGCGCGCATCTACGCCAAAGGCTCCGTCCGCGAGGCCGAAGCTAATCCGGGAGGCGATCCTTACGACCAATGGCATCAGTCCCGCGGAGGCTTTCGCGCGCAATGGGACCCGGACGGCCGCGATCGCTTCAATCTGCAAGGCGACATTTATCAGGGAAAATCAGGCGCGCAGACCGCCGTGGGACAGTTTCTGCCTGTTCCGGCGCAACTCGTCATTGACGATATGCAATCAGTTTCAGGCGGCAACCTCATGCTGCGCTGGGACCGCGCCCTGGCCCACGGCTCCAACTTCTATCTTCAAGCGTACTTTGACCGCACCAACCGGCAGACGATCCAGTTCGGCGAAACCCGCAACACCTTCGACGTAGATTTCCTGGGCCGCATCGCCAACCTGCCCCGCCAGAACATCACGGCGGGTCTTGGCCTGCGCCTCAGCCCCAGCTTCATCATCCAGAACCAACCGACAGTGGATTTCCCTCCGCATCGCACCACCGACTACATTTACAGCGCCTCGCTGCGCGACAGCATCGACCTTGTTCCCGACCGCTTGGACCTCATCCTCGGGTCCAAGTTTGAGGACAATAACTTCAGCGGGTTTGAATTTCAGCCCAGTGCGCGCCTGCTGTGGAAGCCCCGCAATCACATGACTTTCTGGGGCGCTGTCACACGAGCCGTCCGCGCACCCGGCCGCCTCGACCAAGACCTACGACTCACCGGCTACGCTCCGGTCGAGCCGGTTCCCGGATTGCCATTCTTCGTCCAGATCCAAGGCAACCCCAAATTCAAATCGGAAATTCTGATCGCATACACGTCCGGCTATCGCCAGTTGCTCCGGCATAATTTATATGTGGACATTGCCGCCTTTCACAATCAGTACGACGACCTGGAAGGCTTCGGGGCCGTCTCATTTTCCGAACCAACCACCCCGTATCCTTATCTCCAGTTGAATGCTGCCTACGCCAACGCGATCAAGGGCACCACGGACGGGCTGGAAATCGCGCCCGACTGGAAGCCGTTTCACTGGTGGGCGCTGCGCGGCAGCTTCTCGCATCTTCACCTCGATCTCCGTCCAAAGAAGGGCTTCTCCGATACCGGGACCGTAGCTTCGGATGAAGGCTCCAGTCCACACCGCATGGCCTCTCTGCAATCCATGTTCACCCTGCCCGATGGCATTGAATTTGATCAGGATTACCGCTTTGTGAGCGCGTTGCCAGCCCAGAACGTTCCCAGCTACCAGACCATGGATGCCCATCTGGGATGGACCATCGGCAAGCACTTCACCATGGCCGCCAATGGGCGCAATCTTCTCCAGCCACGCCACCGCGAATTTACCGGAGACAACGGGAACGCGGTCGGAATTCGCCGCAACCTTTACGCTAGCCTCGCATGGCGACCATGAGGACGCCCGTGCACGTGTTCCGCGGAACCTCTCCGGCCACGCGCCTGCTGGCGCGCCTCGGCTGCGCCCTGCTCTGCCTTTTCGTCGCCTTTCCCATCAGCGCGGCAATTTCCGCCCAGCCGGTCTCAGAATATGACGTGGAGGCCGCCTACCTCTACAACTTCGGCAAGTTCGTGCGCTGGCCCGACTCCGCAAAAAAGAACTCCACCTTTGACATCTGCATCCTCGGGGACAACCCCTTCGGGGGCACGCTCGACAAGCTTATCGCCAAAGACCACATGGGCGGAAGAACGATCCGCAAGCGCATCATCGGCCGTTCCGCCGAAGCTTCCGGATGCGCCATTGTCTATATCTCTGATTCGGAAGCCAGAAACCTGCACCGTATCCTCGCCCACCTCGCGGGTGGCAGCGAGCTGCTGGTCAGCAATTTGCCTGATTTCACCCAAAGTGGAGGCATGATTCAGTTCGTCCTTGAAGGAGACCGCGTCCGGTTCAAGGTGAATCTAAACTCCGCCAACCAGAGTCATTTAGTGTTGAGCTCCGAACTGCTCAAAGTTGCTGTAGACGTGACGGGAAATCCGCAGGGAGGGGTGGCGCAATGAAGCACTCCTTCTGGGCGAACACCATTTCGGCCAAGCTGACTTGGATGAACCTGCTGGTCACGGGATGCGCCTTGCTGCTGGCCTGCCTCTCGTTCCTTGCCTACGACTTCCTCTCCTATCGCGAGAGCCTGATCCAGAACCTCTTCTCGGTGGCCCAGATCGCCGGCACCAACAGCGTCACGGCCTTGATGTTCGATGATCCGCAGGCCGCCCAGACCACTCTGAGCGGACTCAAAAATTCCCCCGATGTGCTCGCGGCCGCAATCGTTGCTGAAGATGGCCGCGTCTTTGCCGAATATCGGCAGCCCGGCGTGAAAACCGGCGTTGAGCTCCGCAATATGGACCCGAATGCCGTACACGCCGAGTGGACCCAGGGGAACCAGGTTCTGGTCGGCTACCGGATCAAGTTCTCCGGCAAGAGCGTGGGCACCGTTTATATTCTGGCCCATTTCAGCGAACTGCCGCGGCGACTGCACCGATACGGTCTTATCGTTCTCGTCATCTTCATCCTCAGCATTATCGCCGCTGCGTTGGCCACCACCGTCTTCCGCCGATTGGTGACGCAGCCCATTACCGCCCTGGCCGGCACCGTGCGCCTCATCTCTCGCGAAAAAGATTTTTCTCTACGCGCCCAGCAAACCACCAGCGAAGACGAAATCGCCGTGCTGGTCGAAGCATTCAATGACATGCTTCAGGAAATTCAGACACGCGACGATGCCCTGGCCGAAGCCCGCACGGGCCTGGAAAAGCGCGTGCAGGAGCGCACCGCCGAGCTGCGCGCCGCCAACAAGGAACTGGAGGCCTTCTCTTACTCCGTCGCCCATGACCTGCGCGGGCCGCTCGATGTGGTCAGCGGCATGACATACGTCATGCAGTCAACCTACAAGGACAAGCTCGGCAGCGAGGGCGCTGAGATGTTGGAAGCCGTGCAACGCTCCGCCAAAAGCATGGCCAGCCTCATTGACGACCTGCTGAACCTTGCCCGCGCCACAACCGTTGGACTCGAGCGTAAGCAGATCGACCTTACTTCCATGGCGCAGTCTGTGGCCGAGGACCTGGTCATCGCCAGTCCGGACAGGAAAGTGCAATTTACATTTGCTGAAGGCGCGGTCGTGAATGCCGACCAGGGCCTGATGAACGTGGTGATGGACAACCTGATCCGCAATGCCTGGAAATACACTTCCCACCACGACCGTTCTTCCATTGAATTCGCCTGGACCGTGCGTGGCGGCAGAAGAATTTTCTATGTCCGCGACGATGGGGCCGGGTTCGACCCGCGCAAAGCCGAACGTCTCTTCCAGCCGTTCCAGCGGCTGCACTCGTCCAGCGAATTCCCGGGCACCGGCATTGGACTCGCCACCGTGCAGCGCATAATCGCCCGCCACGGCGGACGCATCTGGGCTGAAGGCGAAGTGGAGCACGGCGCGACCTTCTACTTCACAGTCTGAGGAAGCGGGACTTTTTGTGCCCCGGCATCTACGGTTGCCGGAAGTAAATCGCGCAAAAAACAAATTGACGCCGCACAATGGGCCAAGTATTCTGAGTTACCCCCAGACAAGGTAAACCTATGAACGCCCTTAGACGTTACCTCGGGGGAATCTTCGGCTTCGCCGCCATTCTCCTCGCCTGGCCCGTCGTCTTCAGATACAGCACCTTCGTGCATGCTGGGGCAGCGAATCCACATTTCGCTCGCATCGCAGCCTTTTATTTGGGAGCAATCCTTCTCAATGGAGCGGCGGCCTGGGCCATCTTTGCAAACAAGTCCTCCGCGCGCGTGCTGGGACTTATCGCCAGCGCTTCACCAGCGTTGCTCCTGTTTGCTATCGCGTTCCGCTTTCATATCCGCCTTTCTGTCGTGCCTTGGGCTGCAATCGCCATCGCCGTCGCCGGATTGATAGCCTTCCTGCCCCGCTCCGCCTCGCAATCGGCGAGCAAAGCGAGTGCCCCCGTTCGTATTCCGGGCGACGGAACGATTCCCTGGGTCGGAACAGCAGTATGGATTGTCGGGGGCGTCGGCTTCCTCTACGGGCTCCGCTGGTGGGCGGTTTGGGCCCATGCGCAAGGGCTCCCCAGGGACAGAGGAGGGAGCTTCTACCTGCAGCTCATACTCGTCGATCTAGCTGTCGTTCTCCTGCACGAGCTTGGTCATGCGGTAACAGGTTTGGCGCTCGGAATGAAGCTTCGGGCGTTTATCGTCGGGCCATTCCAGTGGCGAATTTCCGATGGCATATGGGGGTTCAAGTTCCGCCCGGCAGGGTTCTTCTCGGCGGGTGGCGCGACCGCTCTGGTTCCCACCGATCCCCGCCAGTCCGCGTCAGAAAAAGTCTGCATGATCGCCGCCGGGCCGTTTGCCAGCGTGGCATCAGGCGTCCTCGCCTTGTGCGCGGCATTCGTCGCTCCGGGGCAGCCATGGGAGCCAGCTTGGCTGCTGCTGGCCTGCTTTGGCGTTGCTTCGGTCCTGGTGGGCGTGCTGAACTTGGTTCCATTTCAGAGCAAAACAAGCTACTCCGACGGAGCGCAAATCTATCAGCTTCTTTCGCGCGGCCCCTGGGCCGACTACCACCGCGTTCTTGCGGTCATGGGCTCAACTCTGGTTACGCCGCTCCGCCCGCGCGACTACGACATCGACGCAATCAAGCGCGCGGCCTTGCAGATCACGCAAGGGAGCAAAGCAATACTTCTGCAATTGCTCGCGTCGAATTATCACTTGGATCGAGGCGAATTCCACGAAGCAGCATTCTTCTTTACACAGGCGGACCAGGTTCGCAAAAATTCCGGATCAGATCAGGTTCCGTCCGCCTGGTACACAGTTTTCGCCTTCCGGGAAGCCTTTCTGCGCCACGACGCCAAGGAAGCGCGTGTCTGGTGGGACCGCTACGAAGCGACGAAACCTACCCGCCTGAAAGTAGATTATTGGCTCGCCCGCACCGCACTTCTTTGGTCCGAAAAATCCTTTGGCGGAGCCTGGCTGGCGCTGGAGAAAGCAGAGGAAGCAGGGCAGCAGTTGCCGAAGTTTGGGGCCTACGAGTTCGACCGCTACCGGTGTGAACTGCTGAGGAAAGCCATTACTGAGAGCGCAACTACAAAAAGAGAGTGGGAATCGGCCGAGGCCCCGGTTTGAGTAGACCCACAAGGTGCGATTGCTGATGAGCCGAAAATTCGTCCTTGCTCTTTGGCTAGCGATGCCTCTGTCTATTGGCTGGACGCAGCCGTCTCGCTCTTTGCGGCAACGCATACCCAAACCTGATTCAGTTAAATACCGAGCAATCAGAGATGCCAGAGATTGGAAGAACCCTTATCTGATTGTTCGAGCCGAGGGAATCGAAATCGTCGGAGTAAGTAACGGACGCGTAATCCCGATTGATTTGGTCGGAAAATCATTAGACGCCCTACCGAATTCGGCATGGCCCTATGGGCTTATCGTGGCAGTCCAGGACGCCGGAATCGTGTCTTCGGAAAAGGAAATCCCACAAATTCAAGCCAACCGAGCCAAGCTGGTCAAGGTTCTCCAAAATTGCGGAATCCAAGTTGATCTGTGGCCCTCCGCCTAATCTTGTAAGTTAGATTCAAAACGCAAAAAGCCCACTCCGAAGAGTGGGCTTTTTTGCTTAAGAATAATGCCGGCGATCACCTAATCTCCCACACACTTTCGCGTGCAGTACCATCGGCCCAGCGAGGCTTAACTTCCGTGTTCGGGATGGGAACGGGTGGGACCCTCGCAGTATGGTCACCGGCAAATC
>JAICYR010000017.1 GCA_025934135.1 Acidobacteriaceae bacterium
ATAACGCAACTGGAGGCGTGCGATTTCCGGCATCTTATGCGTCTTGGTGTGCGGACGCAGGGCTAGATTATGTTCCCGCAATAGCTCGCCATGGTGCGGAGATTGCGGTCTAGTATCTCGGTATCGATCACTATGGCCGGAGTTTCTATGTCGTAGAGGGTCATATAGCCTGACTTATACTGCTACCCCTGAATCCACTAAAATCTGGCCGCTTCTAAGCACAAGCTTGATTCCTGTGGGCGCGACATCGGGTTTTTCATAGGTGGCATTTGTATGAATCCTTGCAGGATCGAAGACCGTGACATCCGCCACGTAGCCCTTTGCGATCCGGCCGCGGTCATTCAAATGAAACCGTGACGCCGGTTTCGCCGTGACTTTATGGACAGCATCTTCAAGGCCAAGCCACTTGCGCTCGCGCACGATATCACTCAGCAGGAGCGGGAACGTCGCGTAGAGACGCGGATGGGAGCGGCCCCGGGTATAAACACCGTCGGTGATGACGATGGAAAGAGGATGAGTAAGCAGAGCGTGAAGATTATCAATGGACTGGCAATGCTCAACGATGTTCACATTGCATTCCTGTTCCAGCAGGATGTCCATGACTGTGGTCTCCGGATCGGTGCCGCGCTCGTTGGCAATATCTTGCACCGAGCGACCGACCAGGGCTTCTTCATTGGTCGCGGCGGATGTCATGATGACGCCGCTCCAGCGGGCTTCGGGCTTGATTCTGGGTCGAATCAGCTGGCGCTGTTCGGGATCCCGAAGGCGCGCCATGAGCTGAGGGATACCACCGTCGAGCGCATCCTGGGGAAGCACCTGCGTGAGCACCGTTGACCCAGCCAGCCAGGGATAAACGTCGAAGGTAACATCGACTCCGCGCCGCTCGGCGTTTTCTATGGCATCGATCGCATGCCGCTGCAAAGGCCAGTAGTCTTCACCAGCGGCCTGGAGGTGGGAAATCTGAAGGCGGCAGCCTGAATGTTCGGCAACAGCAATTTGCTCCTCAACGGCCTCGACCAACCCGGCGGAGTAGCTCCTCATGTGCGTGGCATAGACCTTATTGCGGCGCGCCGCAACGCGACCGAGGACGGTCAACTCCTCCGCGGAAGCGCCGGATCCCGGAGCATACATCAATCCGGAAGAAAAACCAGCGGCACCCTCTTCAAGCGCGTCGTCGAGCAAACCGGCCATCGTATCGAGTTCCCGGCGAGTCAGTTCGCTGCTGGTATTGCCGGCGACCTTGATTCGTAGCGAACCATGCCCGACGAGCGAAGCAACATTGGCGACATGGGAACTGCTCGCGCTTGCAAGGTAATCGGCGGCGGAGTTCCAACCCCAGGTATCGTTGCCGCAGAGAATTCCGTTTGCGAATTCCCGCAGCACGCCTGGATTTTCCGGCAGCGGATAAGGCGAGAAGCCGCAGTTGCCCACTACTTCCGAGGTCACTCCCTGCAGCAGTTTCTCTGTGTGGTTCTCCAGCACCTTCAGATCGGAGTGGCTATGCACGTCAATGAATCCCGGCGCTACAGCATAGCCGCTGCAGTCGATCACGTTGTAGTCCGAACCGGCAAACGCAGTTGCGGCGGATTCCCCAGCGGCAACGATCCAACCGTTCTGAATAACCACGTCACCATGAATTGCGGGTAGTCCTGTGCCATCGATAATTGAGCCGCCCTTAAGGACGGTATTTCTGCTTTGCTTCATGCCTTGTTCCCAGCGCCAGCCCGCGCCGCCTGAATCCGCGCGAGTGTGATGATCTTTGAATTGAGATAGTCGATGTGATGGCGGTCCACCTCGTTGACGGTAAGCGTTGCGTCGCGGACCACGGGGTTGGAGAGAACCCCGCGGGCGGCAAGCAGTGCCTTCTCCGCATGATGAAAAAACTCGAGGCTCTGCAGACTGTAAGTAATTTGCGGCAGCACGCCCTGGAACAAATCGTACGCCGCGTCCTTCTCACCGGCGCGGGCCAAATCCCATATGCGCTGAAGCAGGTCGGCGACGGCGAGTCCGGGCATCACTCCGCAAATTCCGGCCTCGATCAACTCCAGCATGTAGACGCCGCCCCAGCCGTCAATGACGCCGATGCCCCCGTCCGTGGCGTCGAGAATTAAACGCACCTTTGCAGACATCAAGGGTTCTTCAAGCTTGAGGTATCGGAAATGCGGATGCTGCGCGTGAAGAGACTTTATGAAGTCCACGCTGACGGTCGCGCCGCCGGGGTTGAAATCCTGAATGAGCAGCGGAATAGTGATGGCGGACAGAATCCGATCAAAGAAGCGAAACAGGTCCCGCTCCGGGAGATTGAACAAACGCGGGACCGCGACCGAAATTGCCGCCGCGCCCGCGCGTTCGCACTCCTGAGCGAGTTGCGTCACATAATTGGACGACACATGATTTACCTGCGCGACAACCGGAAGCTTTCCACCTAACATTTCGATGGCGCTGTGGACCAGAGACAGCCGCTCCGCGTCGGTCAGCTTATAGAACTCGCTCGCATAAGCGGGGAGGCAAACGGCACATACGCGGGCTTGGACAGCGAAGTCCAACAGACCACGAAGCGCCACCGGGTCCACCTGATCGTCAGCCGCGAATGGAGTTGGAATAACAGGAACGATGCCGCTGATTGCAAAGGTATTCAATGTGCGCCCGCCTGTTTCATGCGACTCCTTTCCTCATAGACGGTCACGAGGAAGCAACTAATAAAGATCAACAATCCGCCGGCGATCAGGCTGGCGGTCAGCTGTTCCTTCAGCAGGACGGCGGAAAAAATCACACCGAAGACCGGCAGCAGATAAATAGAGAGCGCCGCGCGCATCACCTCGACCGACTGAATCACGGCGAAGTACAGCAGCATGGAGATTCCGAGGCTGAACACCGCCACAAGAATCAAGCTCCACCAGACGTAGGGCTGAAGATGCGGGAGCTGGCCCCAGCTTGCCGGCTGCATGATTTCGCAAAGAACAGCTAGTTCAACATCCGCGACCAAAAAGGTCCAGACGAGGACTTGCGCGGGCGAGAGCCGGGAGAGCGCGCGGCGGCTGTAGGAGTTGTTGAATGCGCTGCCCGCGCAGCTTGCAAGCACCAGCAGGTTTCCAGCCATGTATTCGAGTTGAAAGAGCCGCGCCTGATGAATGTCTTTTGCAGAGATGATGCAGACGCCGAGAATTGCAATCAGAAAAGAGAGCCAGCGCAGCTTGGTCATGTGTTCATGGAGAAAAAACGAAGCGCTGATGGCCGTGAACACCGGCACGGTGAGCGCCAGCACGCTGGCGTTCGAGGCCAGCGTCCGTTCGACTCCAAAGACGAGGCAGACCTGCGCGGGAAGGACTCCCAGGGTGCCGAGCAGAATCAGGTCAATCAGGACTGGCCGATTCTCCTTGCGAAAAATCTCCAGGTTCAGTTTGGCGAACGGAACGACCAGCAGGGTCGCTAACGCCAGCGGCAGCAGAGTCACCAGAACTGCGCCCAATTCCTCTGTCGCGATTCGCGCACCGGCGAACTGAAACGCCCACATCGCGTTGACGGCAATCAGAGCGCCAAACGCGAGCATCGGCCGGCCTGTAAAACGATTCGACGGGCCAGTCGAAATGCTGTCGGTGCCGGAAATTTGCGACGTGGCGACTTTCATCAGTGCGATGCTACGGGCGCGGGGAAGCACCGTCAATACAGCAGGCGGTGGCGGGAGAGGTTATGTTCATTTGGCTGGACAGGCGTGCGCTTGGCCTTATTTCCAGAGCTTCAGCATTACCACTCCGCCCTGCGGGATCGTGACGGTGTAGGAGCCGTGAAGCACTCCGAGGTCCTTGTGCGCCCATAGATCGCGCGCATGAACAGGGCCGGTGATTCCAACATCCTTCAAGTAAAGCGTGAATGGCTCGGCTTCATCGTCGGTGACGTAGTTGAAGAGCGCCACCGCCTTCGCGCCGCCGCTCAAAGGCTTCTCCCAAATCTGCGGCGGGCCGACGCGATGGCCCTGGATTCCGAGCTTGTCCTGATCGACGGCGATGACTTCCTTGTTCAGCAGAATGCTTTTAGTTGTCGCGTCCATTTTGGAGAGGTCATTGCCGGCCAGCAACGGCGCGGCAAGGATGGACCACAAGCTCATCTGCGTGCGGTACTGATCGGCATTCATGCCACCGTTGCCGATCTCCAGCATGTCGGGATCGTTCCAGTGACCCGGGCCGGCATACTGCTCCAGGCCCGCCTGCGAGAAGCCAATCAGCGCCATGCTGCGAAAGTTATCGCGAATGTCATCGGTAGTGCGCCACAGGTTGCCGCCAACTTTCGGGCCCCACTTCCAGACGTAATCCACGCCGTACTGGCACAGGCTGTAGACGATGGGCCGATGTGTGTTCACGAGCGCCTGGTGCATCTTGGCGAAAGCAGCCTCCATCATGGCCTGAGTCTTGCGCTGGTCGTGGTTCGGGTCATGCAGCTTCACAACGTCCATATAGCTGCACAGATCGTACTTCAGGAAATCCACGCCCCAACTGGCATAGGTGTTGGCGTCCTGCTGCTCATGGCCGTAGCTGCCCTCGTACCCGCCGCAGGTCTTGGGGCCAGGGGAGGAATAGATCCCGAGCTTCAGCCCTTTCGAGTGGACGTACGCGGAGAGCGCCTTCATGTCGGGAAATTTGTTGTTGGCGTGGATGTTGCCCTGCGCGTCTCGCTTGCCTTCCCAGGAATCGTCAATGTTGATGTAGACGTATCCGGCATCGCGCATTCCGCTGGCCACCATGGCATCGGCGGCGGCACGAACATCAGCGTCCGTGACTTTGGTCCCGAAATGGTTCCAACTGTTCCAGCCCATGGGCGGCGTGGCGGCTAGTTTTGTGGACTGTGCGCTGGCCGCCGGATAGGCGAGAAGCATGATGGCAGCCGCGAACAGCGCGGCGAAGGAACGGATACGCATGGGTTTTGGTCCTTTCGGTTCAAATACGATTGAATAAGCTGAAGACGCCTATTATTTTTCACTCGGAATGCGGGCAATAGCGTCAATCTCCACTTTCAGGCCGCCCCAAAGCACCGCCTGAACGGTGGTGCGCGCCGGGGCCGCACTGGGGAAAAATCTGGAATAGGCCGCGTCGAAACCATCGAAGTCTTCGATGTGTGCAAGATAGCAGCTACACTTCACCACGTCCTCAAAGCCGCAACCGGCTTCCTTCAGCACTTTGCCAATGGAGTTGAGCGTGCGTTCCGTCTCCTCGCCAATGGTGCCCCTGATGACCTCGCCGGTCTTCAGGTTCTGCGAAGCGTGTCCGCTTACAAACAGCCATCCATCGCTACACAGTCCGGCGGAATACGTGCCGGTGCTGGCGGTCTTATCGGGATGTTTCACGACTCTTTTGCTCATCTGTCCGGTGCCCGCTTCTTTGCGAAGAATCCTCGTTCGTACCGTCTCAATTCGGGAGTGTATGTGTCAATGCGCGGGCGGGCAGCGGCCCGAGAAAGCGTTCAGAATGCTGAATTCGATTTGGGACCGCGCCCGGCAACAGCCTACCTTTTACTGTGGGCGTTTCCCCGGAGGATCGACCAACCGCATGTTGGGATGCCGATCAGGCCGCAGAATATATCATGCGCCGCATGACCGAACAGGTAATCCAGTAGGGATCAACTTTTGTCCTATCTCTGGTTAGTCAAGTCGGTTATTGCCTTATTTGTTGAACGGGGAGGTTCGAGAAGGCGCGAGGAAGTGCGTGATTGGTTGCCCCCCAGGGATTCGAACCCCGATTGATCGGTTCAGAGCCGACTGTCCTACCATTGAACGAGGGGGCAAAGCAAAGGCGGCGGTGCACGCCTAGTATGCTGATGCTCCATTCATCATAAAGAGGTTGCGGAACACGGTCAATCAGCCGCACGGACGAAGCGCGCATGGAGAAACTGCTGCGGTTTGCCTGAGGGAGTCATGTGCATCTCGATCTCCGCGTCTTGCAGGATGAAGTCCTGGCCGAAGGCGGCGGCGAGGGATGCGCGGTCGTAACGACAGACTGCGAGTCCGCTGCATTGAACCGGGCCTTCAGGGCCGAAGGTTGAGAGCATGACCAGCCCGCCGGGTTTGAGCGCGCGCTTGATCTGGTCCAGGTATTGATGCCGCTGCGTGGGTTCCGTCAGGAAGTGGAAGAGCGCGCGGTCGTGCCAAAGGTCGTAGCGGCTCGGCGGCAGGGAAACGGTGGTTACGTCTCCGGCGATCCAGGTAACGAAAGCAGCCTGTTGTCGGAGGCGTTGGCGAATGTCTGCAAGCGCCGTCTCGGAAATGTCGAGCGCCGTGAGGTCCGTGTAGCCGCGGGTCAGCAGGTCGTCGATCAGAGTGGAGCGCCCGGCGCCCACGTCGAGGATGGCGGCTGTTTTTGGGAGTCCGGATTCCTTGATCCAGCGAAGCGAATGCTGGAGATGGGGCGTGTACCAACTTGTCTGGGCCGGAGTCCGGGCCTCGAAGGTTTGCTCCCAATGGCTTTTCACGTCCATGAGCAACTTTACCGCGCTGGCTTGCTCAGGGTGTAGCGGGGCTACTATTCTTAGGAGTTTTATGAGCGGTGATTCCAATCCGGATCGGCGGCCCTCAGCGGCGGCGGAGCAGTGGCGCGAGGAGACGCTTCGGCCAGCACTGGAGAAGTCTCCGGAGCGGCCTATCGGCAAGGCATCGGGCGTGAATCTGGATGAACAAGGCAAAGCGAGGTTCACGACGGTTTCCGGCAAGCCGGTGGAGCGACTGTACTCGCCCGCCGATCTGGCGGGCTGGGACGTAGAGCGCGAATTGGGAGAGCCCGGTCAGCCGCCTTACACACGCGGCGTTCATGCCTCGGGTTATCGCGGAAAGCTGTGGACGATGCGGCAGTTTTCCGGATTCGCCAGCCCGGAGGAAACGAATCTTCGTTACAAGTATCTGCTGGAAAATGGCGGCGACGGGCTGTCGGTTGCCTTTGATTTGCCGACGCTGATGGGGCGTGACTCGGATGATGAGGAGAGCGAAGGCGAGGTCGGCAAGTGCGGCGTGGCCATCGACTCACTGGAAGACATGGAGACGCTATTTTCCGGAATCGATCTAGAGAAGACGACGACCTCGATGACGATCAACTCGCCGGCGAGCATTCTGTGGGCGATGTATCTGGTGACGGCGGAGCGGCAGGGTGCGGACTGGGCGAAACTATCCGGCACGCTTCAGAACGACATATTGAAGGAGTACATCGCGCAGAAGGAGTATTTGTATCCGCCTGCACCGTCAATGCGGCTGGTGATCGACACATTCGAGTTTGGGGCGCGGCGGACGCCGAGGTTTAATCCAATTTCGATCTCTGGCTACCACAGTCGCGAGGCGGGTTCGACAGCGCTGCAGGAACTGGCGTTTACGCTCTACGACGGTGTGGAGTATGTGGAGTGGGCGCTAAGGCGCGGGCTTGAGATTGACGATTTTGCACCGAGGCTGAGTTTTTTCTTCAATTCGCATAATGACTTTTTTGAGGAAATTGCGAAGTTCCGCGCGGCACGCAAGCTGTGGTACGGGCTGATGACGGAGCGCTTCGGGGCGAAGAACGCGCGCTCCACGTGGATGCGCTTCCACACGCAGACCGCGGGAGTTTCGCTGACGGCGCAACAGCCGAGGAACAACATTGCGCGGGTCGCCTTGCAGGCGTTGGCGGCGGTAATCGGCGGAACGCAGTCGCTGCATACGGACGCATTTGACGAGGCGCTGGCGCTGCCCACAGAGGACGCAGCGCGGATTGCTCTGCGCACGCAGCAGATTCTGGCGTATGAGTCGGGAGTGGCGGAGGTGGTGGATCCGCTGGGTGGGTCGTATTTTGTGGAGCGAATGACGCTGGATATGGAGCAAGGCGCGCGAAGCTACTTTGAGAAGCTCGACGCGATGGGCGGAATGGTGCGCGCGATTGAGCAGGGCTTTCCGCAGAAGGAGATTGCGGAGGCGAGCTATGCGTATCAGCGCGCGGTGGAGGCCGGGGAAAAGATCATTGTTGGTGTCAATGAATATGTAGTGGAGGAGCGGCTTCCGAAGATTCTGTATATCGATGAGTCGATTCGTAAGGCGCAGTCGGCGAAGCTGCGGAAGCTGCGCACGCAGCGGTCGAATGAGCGGGTGGAGCGCGCGCTGGATGCGCTTTGCCGCGCGATGGAGAAGGAGCCGAGGGTCAGGGACGAGGACATTTCCGCGGAGAACACGATGCCGTTCATTCTGGATTGCGTGCGGGCCTACGCGACAGTGGGCGAAATTGCGGGCGCGATCAAGAAGGTAGTTGGCGAGTACCGAGAAGCCGGAGTGTTCTGAGGAACCGAAATTCGGGTCTCTCCAAGGACGCAGGCAGGGTTGTTTCGGTTGACGTGTAACATCGCGGCAAATAGGATTGCGTCAGCGGCGCATCGCTGATCCCTGAAAAACCTACTATGAGCAAGACCAAGTCGCCCGAAGCCGGGCCAATCAACCTGAAGCAGTTTTCCCAGCTACTAGGGCTTTCGCAAACTACGATTTCGCTTGTGTTGAACGACTCGCCGGCAGCCAAATCAATTCCGGTGCATACGCGCGAGCGGGTTTTTGAGGCGGCGCGCAAGTTCCACTACAGGCCAAATTATTTTGCTCGATCGCTGAGGCGGAGCCGGAGCATGTCTGTTGGGGTGATTGCGCCGGACCTGAGCGAAGGCTACTTCACACTGGTGATGCGCGGAGTGGAGGAGGCGCTGCTGAAGGCCCACTACTTCTACTTTACGGGGAACCATTACTGGAACCCGGAGCTGATGCGGCAGTATCCGCGGCTGCTGATGGAGCGCGCGGTGGATGGATTTTTGCTGCTGAATACGCCGGCGACAGTGCGGAGTCCGCTGCCGGTGGTTTCGATTTCGTCGCATACCGGCGTTGCGGACGTGAGCGATATCGTGCTGGACCACGGCAAGGCCGCCGAGCTTGCCCTTGGACATCTGCATGAGCTTGGGCACAGAAAGATTGCGTTTATGAAGGGGCCGGAGATTATTCCGGACACCGAGCACCGCTGGGCGAGCATTCTGGAAACGGCACGACAGTTGAAGATTGAGGTGTGGCCGGAGCTTTGCCTGCAACTTGGAGCGGACAGCTTTTCACCAGAAGTTGGATACTCAGCAATGAAGAAGCTGCTGGAGGGTACGCGGGAGTTCACGGCGATTTTTTGCTTCAATGATATTGCCGCTATTGGAGTAATTCGAGCAATTGGCGACGCGGGGCTTCGGGTGCCCGAGGATATATCGGTGATTGGCTTTGACGACATTATCAGCGCGGCCTATCAGAGGCCCAGCCTGACGACCGTTCGGCAGCCACTGCGCGACATGGGCTACAAAGGCGCGCAGATGCTGCTGGAGATGATTGACAATCCGGACGCGAAGACCCCTACGGAAACGGTAATGGAGCCGGAGCTGATTGTGCGCGAGTCGACGGCGGCTGCGAATACGCTCCGGAAGTGAGCACGGCCACGCCAGTCCTGGCGCGGAAGAACACCTTATAATTCAGAGAACCATGGCCCTTTCGCGCGAACTACGGACCATCCTACTGACCGGCTTCATGGGAGCGGGGAAGTCCACTGTGGGGGCGCTGCTGGCGCAGAGGCTGGGCTGGGAATTCCTGGATGCCGATGCCGCGGTGGAAGCGCGTGTTGGGAAATCAGTGGCGTCGATTTTTGCGGAAGACGGAGAGGCGGCGTTTCGCGCGCTGGAAGCGGAAGCGATTCGCGACCATGCGCAGCGGGAGAGGCTGGTGCTCGCCTTGGGCGGAGGCGCTCTCGAAACCGAATCCACACGCGAGGTTCTGGCCGGGCTTAATGGGGCGGGCGTAATCTTTCTGGACGCGCCTCTTGAGGCGCTGGTTGCGCGCTGCCTGGCGCAGCCGCAGGCGGCGGAACGGCCCGTGCTGGCGGACCACGAGGGACTGCGACGGCGGTTCGAGGCGCGGCTGCCGCATTACAGGAATGCGCACGTTACGGTATCTACGAACGGAATGGAGCCGGAGCAGGTTGCCGACGAAATTCTCGACGCGCTGGAACTCAGGAACGATGGCATTCGGACACGATGATGAATGATCCCATTCTGATTCCGCGAGAGAGGCCGGTACGGGCGCAGCGCCATAAGGGCGATATTCTTTTTGCCATTGCAGTGCTGGTTGCGCTTTATGCCGCCTGGCATGTGCAGCATGAGCTGCTCATCATTTATGTGAGCGCGCTGTTCGCCGTGGTGTTCATGCCGGTCGTGCGGTTCATCATGAAGCTGCGGATCGGCAAGTGGAGTCCGGGGCGAGGGTCGGCGGTCTTCATCTTGTTTCTGGTCGTCGCGGCGGGAATCGCGTTGTTCGCTCTGCTGGCACTTCCTCCAATCCTGCATGATCTGCAAGAGTTTGGGAACGAGATGCCGACGCGGGGCCCTCGATTCCTCGCAAGGATACGGAATCTTCCGCTTTCACAGCACCTCGACCTCAACGCGCTCAACACCAGGCTGCAGGACTTCGCGTCGAACCTTGCGACCTATATTTTGCTTTCGATCCGAGATCTGGCGCGCACGGCGTTCGATATTGTGATTGGGGTCGTGCTGACGGTCTACTTCATGCTGGAGGGCGAGATTGCGTATTTCTGGGTACTTTCGCTGGTGCCAGGCGACAAGCGCCAGCGCCTGAACGCAACACTGGTCCGGGCGGAACTTCGCATGGGGAAGTGGCTACTTGGACAGGGCGTGCTGATGTTGATTCTGGGCGTGCTGAGCACGATTGTGTTTCTGGCGCTGAAGGTGCGTTACGCTTACGCACTGGGCGTGATCATGGGGTTATTCAATCTAATTCCTGTGATCGGCGCACTGGTTTCCGTGGCGCTGGCGGCGCTTGTGGCGGCAATGGATTCCTGGGGGCGCGTGCTTGGCGTACTGATCTTCTACGCGATTTACGCGCAGGTGGAAACCTCGTACTTGACTCCGCGCATCATGCGCACCAGCGTCGATCTGGCTGGGTTTTCCGTTATTATCGCGCTGCTGCTTGGCTCGGCGCTGGCTGGAGTGATTGGAGCCATGGTGGCCGTGCCGACGGCGGTATTGATCGCCGTTTTGCTGGACGAGTATGCGGTGCAGCGAGAGCCGATTGTGGCAGCAGATTCGGAACTGACTAAGATCGAGTCGCCGCGATAATTAGTGCGTCGCTATTTTCCGGAACGTTCTGAACGTCCCTGGAGCATGCGTAACAACTCGGCTTCATCATGGCCCAGCGCCGATTTTTCAAGCCCGTTTCTGCTGAAAGCCTCAGGAATTGCGCCCGCGAGATAACAATCCAGCACCGCCGGATGGATGTAGCACTTGCGGCAGACTGAGCGGGTATTTCCGAGCCGGGAAGCCACGCTGTTGATGGCTTCGATGATGTTCTTTTTCGCCTGGGTCTCGGAGCCGAACGGCTCGAACTCGCGCAGGGCCGCGCAGGTGAGCACGGTGCCAGCCCAGGTGCGGAAGTCTTTCGCGGTAAATTCGTCCCCGCCAATCTCACGGAGATAGTCGTTCACGTCGGCTGAGTCGATGGTGTGATGTCCTTCGCTATCTTCGTACTGGAACAGTTCGTACCCGGGAATGTCCTGACATTGGCGGATGATCTTTGCCAGGCGGCGATCTGTCAGATCGATTGTGTGGCGGACGCCGCTCTTGCCTTCAAACTTGAATGTGACGGTGGAACCGTCCACGCTGACGTGGCGATTTCGCATGGTGGTCAGGCCAAAGGAGTGGTTCTCTTTGGCGTACTCGTCATTGCCGATGCGGATGAACGTGGTTTCCATGAGCCGGACGACCGTGGCGAGGATTTTGCGGCGGGGCATTCCCGGCAATGCAAGATCATGCTCCACCCGGCTGCGAATTTCGGGCAGGGCCGCGCCAAAGGCAAGCATGCGCTCGTACTTGGTTTCGTCCCGGACCTCGCGCCATCGAGGATGGTAGCGGGACTGCTTTCGTCCTTTTGCGTCGCGGCCGGTGGCCTGCAAATGGCCTTTAGGGTTGGGGCAAATCCAGACATCCTTCCATGCGGGAGGAATGGCCAGCGAGCGGATGCGCCCCAGCGTTTCAGGGTCGCGCAGCGAAGAGCCGTCAGGATTGCGATAGCGGAAGCCCTTCCCGCAACGAATTCTGTGGATGCCGGGCTTTGTGTCGGAAACGTACCGAAGCCCCGCTTGTTTGGCTGATTGAATGGGGTCAGTGGCAATTGTGTACATCAGTCTCGGGGCCCAGACGGAGCTTTGGGGCACGCTCCGCCTTTATTGAGATGCTTGCGGGCAAGTTCCTGAAAACGCAAACATCTTGGCGTAAAGCGGCGCCATCCCAGCAAAAGGGAAGGTTCTCTGGAGCGGGCATGCACTTCGTAGTTTTCGGGCTTACCGTTTCTTCATCGTGGGGAAACGGCCATGCCACGCTCTGGCGCAGCCTGCTGAAGGCGATGTCGCTGCGCGGCCACACGGCGTCGTTTTACGAGAAGGATGTTTCCTATTACGCCGATACGCGCGATCTATGGACGCCGCCGCCGGGAGTGAGGCTGCACCTTTACGATTCGATTCAAGATATACGGCTGGACATCATGCGGGAACTCGCGAGTGCGGATGCGGCTTTCTGTACAAGTTATTGCCAGGATGGCCCCGAGGCCTCAAGCATGATTCTGGAATCAAAGGCCACAATTAAGGGATTCTATGATCTTGATACCCCAGTCACGCTGAACGCAATTCAATCGGACGGTGCGGTGCCGTATCTGCCTGTCGAGGGTTTGGGCGGATTTGACCTGGTGCTGAGCTATACAGGCGGTCGCGCGCTGAGCGATTTGCAAACGAAGCTGGGTGCGCGGCGCGTGGCCCCGCTGTATGGGTCGGTAGATCCGGAGTCGCATTGTCCGGTGGACCCGATGCCCGAGTTTCGGGGCGATCTCTGCTATTTGGGAACTTATGCGGGCGACCGGCAAAGGGCCTTGGAAGAGCTTTTTCTCAAGCCGGCGGCCCACATGCCGCGGGAGCGCTTTGTAATTGGCGGAGCGCAGTATCCGGACAGCTTTCCATGGGGAGAAAACATTTATTTTGTCCGGCACCTGCCGCCGTCGCTGCATCCGGCTTTTTTTTGCTCAGCGCGGGCGACGCTGAATGTGACGCGCCGTTCGATGGCCGAGTATGGCTATTGTCCTTCGGGAAGATTGTTTGAGGCGGCGGCTTGCGGTGCGGTAATTGTGAGCGACTGGTGGGATGGGCTGGATGAGTTTTTCACGCCGGGAGAGGAGATTCTGAAGGCGCAATCGGCCAAAGAGGTGGAAAAGGCGCTTGCGCTGTCTGACGCGGAGTTGCGCCGAATTGGTAGCGCGGCGCGTGAGCGCGCCTTGGAGGAACACACGGCTAATCGCCGGGTGGTGGAACTTGAGTCAATCTGCGAAGGAGTGCTGGCGAGCGTGCCGAGCGCGTTCGCAGCGTAAACGGAACCAAGAGCAATGTGGGGAATTATTCCAGCAGCGGGAGCGGGCAGCCGGATTCAGCCGCTTGCCTTTTCAAAAGAGCTGCTGCCGGTGGGCAGCCGCGTGGAGAACGGGCGGGAGCGTCCGCGCGCGGTGAGCGAATATCTGGTGGAGCGAATGATTCGCGGCGGCGCGGACAAGCTGTGCTTCGTGATCGCGCCGGGAAAGACAGACATTCTGCAATACTACGGATCGCGTTTGTGGGGCGCCGACATTGCGTATGTGGTGCAGCCAAACCCCGGCGGTTTGTGCGATGCGGTGTTTCGCGCCGCGCCGCTGATTCATCCAGATGAGCCGGTGCTGATCGGGCTGCCGGACACAATATGGTCGCCGGATAATGGGCTGCAAGCGCTGCCTGAAAATTGCCTGTCCTTTCTCCTGTTCCCGGTGGAGCAGCCGGAATTCTTCGACGCCGTGGTGATGGATGATGACGGCGCGGTGCGGCAGATTCAAGTGAAGCAGCGCGGAGCATCTTCAAAATGGATATGGGGGGCGATCAAGATGCCCGGCTCGGTTTATCATGCGCTGCATCGACTGTGGCTGCGCGCGGAGCGGCAGGACGAGTACTTTGGAACCCTGGTGAATGCATGGCTTGCGGAAGGCGGCGCGGCAGTGGGCGTAAAGGCGGGCCGCGAGTACGTGGATGTGGGCACGCTGCACGGATACAGGGCGGCGGTCCACATTCTGGAACAGCCATCGGCCGGGGAGCGAAGTTCCGGGAACAGCAACCCAAAGGAGAAGAGCATTGATGAGCCTGTCACAGTGGTCCGCGATTGACGAGCAGCGGCTGGAAGAAGAAATAGCCGTGCTGGGGCCATGGTTCCATAACCTGCGGCTGCGCGGGGTGCAGACCGCGCCGAACCATTTTCTCGGGGATTATCCGGAGGTAAAATTCGCAAATTTTCAACACGCCATCCCGGCAGACCTTTCCGGCAAGACGGTGCTCGATATCGGCTGTAACGCCGGGTTCTATTCGCTCGAAATGAAGCGACGCGGCGCGGCGCGTGTGCTGGGAATCGATACGGACGAACATTACCTTAGGCAAGCTCGCTTTGCGGCGGAAATAGAAGAGGAGGACGTGGAATTTCGCCGCATGGCGGTATGGGATGTGGCTGAACTGGGCGAGAAGTTTGATCTGGTGATGTTCATGGGCGTGCTGTATCACCTGCGGCATCCGCTGCTCGCGCTGGATCTGATTCATGAGCACGTGGCAAAGGACTGGATGCTGTTCCAAAGCATGCAGCGCGGCAGCAGGGAGGTGGAGCAGCTGAACCAGGATTACGAGTTCAGCGCGACGGAGATGTTCGATGGCCCCGGATTTCCGAAGATGCACTTTATCGAAAACCTCTATGCCCACGACGAGACGAACTGGTGGGTGCCGAACCGCGCCTGCGTGGAGGCGATGCTGCGTTCGTCCGGCTTTGTGATTGAAGAGCAGCCGGAAGAGGAAGTGTATCTGTGCCGCTGGCGCGAAATTGAAGTTCCGCCGGATGGTCCGCATTGCGTGTATCCGGCGAGGGGACCAAGGGAGCGATAAGAAAATGGGTAATGTCATCGAGTTGTCTTGTGAGAATGTATTGAGCGCAGCTGAAAGCCTGCTTGCGAAGCGCAGGCTGGATGCTGCTTTGCGCCGATTTCAGGAAGCGGAAGAGATGGGCGCAAGTTTGGATGACTGTGCGGCGGGACGATGGCAAATTCATATGCTTCGCGGCGATTTCGCGGCGGCATGGGAGGAGAGTCGCAGGATTCGCGAGGGTGGGAAGCACGATCCAAATTGCCTTTGGCGCGGCGAAGATGTTCGCGGAAAAAGAGTGATGGTTCGGTGCCTGCATGGACTTGGCGACGCGGTCCAGTTCTTTCGCTATGCTCCTCAATTGGAGGTGATGGCGGAAAGTGTTGTGTGGGAGGTCCCGCCGGAGCTTTTGCAATTAGCGCCCTATTTTCGCGGAGTGGAACGCGCAGTTACGTGGGGCGGCGAAGGAGAGACAGCTAAGGAGTGGGATGTTCAGATCGAGAGCATGGAACTGCCGTGCATGTTTAAGACGCGGCTGACGGACCTTCCGATATCGACCGATTATCTGTGGCTGCCGCGAAAGCTGGCGGACGCAGTCCATGCCGGGATGGGGGCGGCATCCATGCCGCGCATCGGCCTGGTATGGGCCGCCGGCGAGTGGAACCAGTCGCGCTCTGTTCCGCCGGAGTTGCTCTCGCAGCTTCTGGAGACCAATGGGTGTGAATTCTGGAACATGCAGGGCGGACCCGCGCAGCATTTCACCGCGCCTGATAAATTGCGGGACACGAAACTTTGCCACAGCGGGATTCTCGCGCTCGCATCCGTAATTGAGCAGTTCGATCTTGTCATCACGGTCGATACTCTGGCCGCTCACCTTGCGGGCGCGCTGGGCGTAGAGGCATGGGTAATGCTGCAATACGCCGCGGACTGGAGATGGATGATGGGCCGCGATGACAGCCCGTGGTATCCATCGTTCAGGCTCTTTCGGCAGCCTTCGCCGGGCAACTGGGCAGCGGTGGTCCACGCGGTGCAATATGCTTTGCAGGAGTGGCTGGAATCGGAAGCTGAGGGAGAGGCGGCGTGAAGCCGCGCGCCTGGGACAGCTTCGACGTTTACCTGTTCGATATTGATGGAACGCTGCTGCATTGCAGGGACGCGGTGCATTACTTCGCGTTTTGCAGCGTGCTTCAACGGGTTGTACGCAGGCCCATGACACTGGAAGGCGTGGTTGCTCATGGCAATACGGATATTGGGATTCTGCGTGATGCTTTTAGACTCGCTGAAATTGAAGAAGGTTTGTGGCGACCGAGGCTGACTGAGCTTACCGGGGCCATGTGCGACTATGTGCAGCGGAGGGAGCGAGAACTCTGCATCGAGGCGCTGCCGAACGTGGGCCGGGTACTGGACCATCTGCGGGATAAGGGGGCCGTGCTGGGAGTGGCGACTGGAAACCTGAGAGGTATTGGGGAACTGAAGCTAAAACGCGCGGGACTCCTAACCCGCTTCCAATTCGCCGGGTGGAGTGATGGATTTGAGGACCGCGCAGATGTCTTCCGGGCTGCAGTGGAGGGGGCCCGAAGCTTTGCCGGAGCAGGCGCGTCAATATGCGCGGTTGGAGATACTCCAGCAGACATTATCGCCGCCCGTGCGAATGGATTGTCCATTATCGCCGTCGCTACTGGAATCTATACCGTAGATGTGCTTGCCAGCGAGAATCCAGACTTATGCGTGGGTTGTATGGATGAGTTGCTGGTGGCATCTCAAGCCCTGCCCGCATAACATTGCGCCACCACCTCTTCAAACTGAGTTGCGCGATGCGCGGCAGTATGGCTTGCGAGGATGCGTTCGCGCGCACGCTCGCCGAGTTTGATGCGGTCCGATTCCGGATAAGTCGCCAGGATGTCGACTAACTCGTCCTCGTTACGGGGAAGAAGAACTTCTTCGCCCGGAGTCAGGAATTCATTGAGGCCGGGCCACTCGTCGGAAATAATCGCCACGCCACAAGCAGAGGCCTCAAAGAGGCGGACTGAAGGGGAGTAGCCGGCGGCAACCATGTTGTCCCGAGTAAGGTTGAGGGTAAAGCGCGACGAAGAATAGAAGGAAGGGTGCCAGGTTGGCGAGACGTGTATGAAACGCCGGATATTTGGCTGCCATGGAGTGTCGGCTGGATACTGCGGCCCAGCGACGATAAAGTGGCTTTCGGGCAGCCGCGCGGCGGCGCCGTTCAGTAGGCGCATCAGCTTAGGCTGGCGGTCTCGCGCATAAGTTCCCAGATAGCTTAGGCCGCATTGAAATCTCTTGAGTACGGGTGAAGGTTTGTATATGTCTGGATCTACGGAACAGTAAAATGCCACGGTACGCGGGGAGCCATAAACTTCTTCGAGTTCGCGCAGGACAGGGCCGCCTGTAAAGCTAAGATAAGTTGAGTAATGTGGAATCAATTCCGGATCAAGATAACTTGTGCTTCCGCGAGAGCGAAGCTGCGAGATCGTAATTGGGGTGTCGATGTCGTAGAAAATAAGAGGGCCATAGCCCGCGTGAAGTAGCTCCCGGGTCGCAGCGATGGCATCGGAAAAGTAGGAGCCGATGATGACAGCATCGGCGTCCGCAGCCAACCTGATGAGTTGGCGCGCACTTTCAGACCATTTGCTATACAGGTGGACTTTGCAAAATTCCGGCTCAGGAAGATCGCGATTGCTGCGATACCATTCCGTATCTTTCTCGATAAAGATGATGTGATGGCCATTGCGCGCGAGGGCTTTGGCCAGCGAGCGGTAGGTGGTGGCGTGGCCGTTTCCCCAGGAGGAAGTAATGGTGAGTCCGTAAATGACGATCTTCACGCGGCCTCCTGAATCACCTCGATTGCCGGTTCAATGCGCTGGCCCGATTTTCGCTCGCATATCTGGAGAATTGCTTGCTCGGCCTGCTCGGCACGACGGGCGTAGGTATGGTCGCGCAGGGCACGGGCACGGAAGGCCCGGCCGATTTGTTTGCGGCTGTTCTCGTCATGGCGACGCAGCGCATTTATAACGTCCTGGGCCGTGCTGATGACGAGGATTTCGCTTTCAGGGTCGAAGCAGTCGTCGATCCCTGACCATTCATCGCACAACATGCAGGCACCCGCACCGGCGACTTCAAAGACGCGCGTTGGAGGGGAGAATCCGCAATTGGCCATCGATGAGCGATTGATGTTGAGCACCATACCGGCGGAGCAGTTCACGCGATTGTGGTCGTGGGTGGGAACGTGGCCGATCCAGCGAACGTTGCCGGGCATCGGCTTGTCTCCCCAGCCCTCGCCGCCAAGGAGAAAATGCTTTTCGGGTGCCATGGCAGCCGCGCGAAGAAATAACTCTTCCACCCGGCGCTCGCGGTCGGGAAGCCGGTTTCCAATGAATGCAACATCGCAGGCGAGGGCGGGATCAGGCGTGACAGGATGGTGGGTGTCGGGATCAAGTCCGTTATAGACGCTGCAATACGACTGCGCGCCATGCCGGAGATAGGCGGCGCGCATCTCCGGGCCTCCGCCATAAGTGAAGATGGCGTCGTATTGGCAGATGCGCTGCCGGAAAGGATCGTGCGCATCACTTTCGATACGGCCGATGGTTGCGGGAGCATCCACGTCCCAGAAAATGACTGCTGCGGGAGTCTTGAGATCGAGCACCGCGCCTTCGAGTAACTCATCGTCTACGCCGAGGCCGCTGTGCTTGATCACCACATCCGCGTGGCCGGCGTATTCCAACATGCGGGAAATGTCGATGGAAGGGCGATAGACGATGGAACTTACGTAGGAGTGGTTATGGTTATCACGATGCTGCTGGCGTCCGTAGGCGTCCGGTTCGGCAAAAGTAATGTGATGGCCCCGCTGCGCGAGATATTTATAAATGCCGCGATAGTAAGTGGCGGCCCCATTCCAGTAAGACGAAACTATGCTGGACCCGAAGACAAAGATATTCACTGGAGTAACTCCTCACAAATGTCTGTTAACTGCTCCGCGCGATGCCTGCAGGTGTGACGCGAAAGAATGGTTTCGAGTCCGCGCAGAGCCTGAGCGCGGGCTGCGGATTCGTCTGTAAGGAGCTTTTCCATCGCGCGCTTCATTTCCGCTCCGCTTCCGACAAAGAGAAGGTCGCCCTCGCGAAAGAGTTGCTCGTCATCGTCCCAGGGAGTCGAGATAAGAGGAATTCCGCAGGCCATGGCCTCAAACACACGAATGGTTGGGATGCCGTGCATGGCCGATGCGTATTGCTGGCGCGGAATGTGAACCGTGAGTCGCGAGCGGGCATAGGCGGCGGATGCGTCGAGATTGGGCAGATATCCACCGTAATGCGCCCCGGCATTGCTCAGAGCGGCGAGGCCCTGTTCGGGATAGCGCACTCCGAATACCTGAAAGCGCCGGTTGCGGAGGGCCATGGCCGGCCTGAGTAGGAATTCGCAGATTTCTTTGGAGCGCTCCTCGTCGCCCCAGTTGCCGATCCATACGACGTCGGTTGTTTTCTCCGCGCCGGGACGCGGGCAGAAGACGGTGGTGTCGGCGGCCTCGTGCAAGATCCAGACATTGCGAATGCCGAACTGCTCCTGATAAATGCGGCGCAGCGAGTCGCCGAATGCGAGAATGCCGTCGAACCTATGTGTGCCAAAAAGACGAATCTGCTCGGGCGAGGAGGAGGCGCGGTGATGGGTGTCGTGAAAGAGCAGGCGGAAGCCCATCTGGGCCCGTAGCTCAAGCAGTGCGGCAGCCAGTTCGGGCGGGTTCCATTCGTGCAGAATGACGATGTCACAGCCCTTGAGCGCGTTGCGCCAGAAGTCGGGATTGTAGAGAGGCATTCCGTTGTACGGCGTGACGCGAAGTTCGGGATAGGTTGCGGCGAACTGCGAAAGCGAAGCCGCGCCTAGCGGCTCATCGCGAAGGTTGTTGATAGACCAGGCGGGGCACGGCTCGAAGATGGCTACATTGTGCCCGATGGCGACCAGGCCACGCAGCAGGCCGCGAAGGAAATGGGCATTGCCGTTGTTCCAGTCAGAACGCACGGCGTGCGCCAGATACGCGATGCGAAGGTTATGCGACATAAGCCGGCGCCTCCGAGCGTGCGAGCGCGGATTGGAAAACTTGCAAATAGCCTTTGGTCATTCGCTGGGCAGTGAAGAGGCCGGCGCGCTGGAAAGATTGAATGCGCGCGGTCCGCAGCCGTTCGGGGCTGTCGCGAAGTTCGCGGAGCAACGATGTGAGCGACTCCGCTCCGGAAAAGTAAAGCGCGCTGTCCGCCCAGACTTCGCGGAGTGAGGAAATGTCATTCGCGATGACGGCGCAGCCGCACAGCGCGGCTTCCAGCGGAGCAAGCCCGAACGGTTCATAGCGGGATGTGCAGATGTAGATAGAGCTTTCGCAAAACAAATTGAGCAGGTCGTTCTGCGAGAGCATGCCCAGGGAGGTTATGTGGCCGGTGGCGGATGCGCCGAAGTCATCATGCGCTTCTCCCGCTACGAGGAGTGGAATCGGCGACTTCACCTCGCAAAGGATGGAAATGTTCTTGGCCTCGTCCCAGAGCCTGCCCGCCGTGACGGCCTGAAGCTTGCGGGCCGCTGAAGAAACGGCATCCAGGGTCCGGCCATTCGGGATGACCGCGGTTGATTCTGGCAGAGGGAGATTACGGGCGAGGGCGTGCAACATCCAGCGCGTTGGCGCGATCACGCAGTCCGCCCCGGCGAGGCCGCGTTTCACAAATCTTAGATATTGCCTGAGCCAGGCGGAGTCTTCGAGCTTGCCGTCGCGGCAGCTTTCGGACCAACTCATCACGTCGCTATGGGCGGTAATGATTTTGGGAATGGAAAGCGGTAGGTATCCGAAGCAAAATTGATTGCTGTGCAGCAGATCGGGTTGGAAGCCGCAGGCCATCTTCATGAGAAACGGCGCGGCACCGGAATAAGCGTGTTCGTTGTCCTGCATCCATTCGAGAGGCATGTTCAAGGCTTCGCAGCGGAAGGCTGCTCCCCATGCGCGGCTTGTATCGTAAAGCCACGCCTGCTGCGCGGCTGAGGGCTTTCTTCCCAGACTGACCAGCGCGACCGCGCAGCCGCTGCGCAGCAGCCCGGTGGCAAGCTCCCGCGTAAAGGTCCAGACGCCGCCGACCGTGTCGGTGGTCATCAGGATGCGCATTCGAGCTCCGCCAGGGACTGTGGATGCTGGTCCTGGATGTCGCTGTAGCCCTTGTCGGCAAACAGGTTCAGATAAAAGGAGTGGGCGCGTTCCCAGGCTTCGTCATCTGGCTGCGCACCGAAGGTGGTGACGTACTCGGGGCTGCCGGGGAAGGGGAACATGGGGACAGGCTCGCTGACCCAAACGCCGTTTGCCTTCAGGCGATTCTGCCAAGCCTGAATAGCGGCGGGATCATCTTTCGTGGTCTTGATAAGGTTCGCCTGCACCCACGGGATGAACTTGCGCGCGTAGAGCAGCAGGTCGCCGATGCGGTCGGTGGAGAGGCGGCAGTTCTTATTCATCTCCTCGCGGCCTTCTTCGGTGATGGATTCAATGCCGCACTCGAAGGAGACACAGTGGGCCTTGCCCAGCATCTCCAGCGTTTCTTCATTCCATAGATCGATGCGGGTTTGGAAGCCGATGGAGAGTGGCCGCTTCGCAATTTCCTGCAATAGCGTGCGAACTTGTTTGCCGACGCCAAAGATTTCATCGATGAAATAGATGTACTCGACGCCGCGCGCAATGAGCTGGTCGATTTCCGTTAACACTACAGAAAGGCTGCGCTCGCGGAATTTGTTGCGGAAGAGCGTCTTGTTGCAGAAGGTGCAGGAATAGGGGCATCCGCGCGCGAATTCGACTTCGGCGCCCAGTTTCAGGTGGTCCGCGCCGTGGCCGGGGAAGACGTGATGCAGGTGGGAGTGGCGCTCGACTGGATAGTCGGAGTAGTCGAGCATGGGAAGCGCCGACATATCGGTCGCACCCAGTCCCTCAGAGAGATGAATCGCGCCGCGCTCGCCGCGCCAGCAGCAGCCAGCGACCATCTCCCAAGGCATAGTTGCGAGATGTGGCAACGTCTGGTCAGGCTCGCCGCGCAGCGCCACATCCGCGCCTGTTTTTCGCAGCGTTGCGTGAGGAGTGACAGAGCCGTGAGGCCCAATCACAACGGTTGTGGAGTGGTGGTTGAGGGCCTTAATCCATTCCTGAGGGACGCGAAGTTCCGGCTGAGGGCAGCGCCAGAAGAGATAAGACGGCGCGGTGGGGATTACAAGAAAGTCCTCGTCGAAGCCCGCGAGCCGTGCAGAGACCTGGGTAGGCGTGAGCTTTTCCATGAAGGCGTCGATGAGCATGGCCTCGTGTCCGGCGGCACGCAGCATTTCGCGCGCGGAAAGCAACTCGAGAGGAAAGTGCGGCTCGGGGCAGCCGAAGTAGGTTGATCCCTCAAAGCTCCATACCGGATTGACGAGGGCATATCTCATGCCACCTCCATGTGCAGCGCGGCGGCGGGTTCGAGGCTGGCAGCGGGGAACGGAGTGACGTTGTGGTTCTGCCGCCAGAACTGATGGATGTCATCGAGGATTTGTACGATGGAGCGATGCGCACGCCAGCCGGTCATCTGCTCGAGCTTCGACGTGTCGGCGATGTAAAGCGGCTGGTCGCCCGGGCGTATACGGCTGTACTTGAGGCGCAGCGGCTTGCGAACTTTGCGCTCAATAGTGTGCAGCATTTCCACGATGGAGACGGCGCGTTCCATACCGCCGCCGAGGTTGAAGACTTCTCCCCGGGTACGGTCGATTGTGCGGCGGACGGCCATCATGGCGTCGATGAGGTCTTGCACGTGCAGCACGTCGCGGACCTGATAACCATCGCCATAAACGGTGATAGGTTTGCCGTTGAGGACTGAGTAGAGGAAGTGCGCCACCCAGCCCTGGTCCTCATTGCCGAACTGCCGCGGGCCGGCGATGCAGGACATACGAAAGACCACGGTCGGAAGATCGTATATGCGGGAGTAGTCGTGGATGTATTGATCGGCCGTGCCTTTGGAGCATCCGTACGGCGAGTGGAAGTCGAGTGGTTCGGACTCATCGACTCCGCGAAAGCCACGCAGCGATGCACGATAGTGGGTGCCTTCAACCTCAACGGAAAGGCGTTTGAGGGAGCCGTAGACCTTATTAGTGGAGGTATAGAGGATGAAGGGCTTGCGTCCGGAAAGCCGCGCGGCTTCCAGCACATTGAGAGTGCCTCCGGCATTAATTTCAAAATCGGTGGCGGGGTCGTCCACGGAAGTGGTGACCGCGACCTGCGCGGCCAGTTGGTAAATTTCCGATACGCCGGTGACGGCCTGCTGCACCGCCCGGCGGTCGCGCACATCGCCTCGTACCACTTCCAGCCGCTTGCTGCCCGGCAGTGAGCGCAGCCATTGGACGTTGTGCATGACGCCCGCGCGCGAAAAATTGTCGAAGATTCGCACGCGGGTTTCGGGTTCCGACAGGAGCCGCTCGGCGAGATTGGAGCCGATAAAGCCCGCACCTCCGGTAATCAGAACGGTACGGCCAATTCCGTTTTTCATCGCTTCATTTCCTTTCGTGCTGCGCGGTGCATGGTTTTCAGAACCTACCTCCACTTTCTTCAGAGCACTTAAGCGGTCAGCCCATACGCGCTTAGTTCCTTCAGCATGGTCTCCGCCCGGTCCTCGGCCTGCTGTTTGCTGAGCCACGCGGCCAGTTCGCTGAAACCTTCTTCATGCGTTACCTTTGGCGCGTAGCCAAGCAGGGCGCGTGCCTTCGTCAAATCCGCGTAGCAATGGCGAATGTCTCCGGCGCGGTATTTCCGGGTGACAACCGGCGCGATTGAGGAATTGAGCGAGCCGGCAAGCATTTGTGCAACTTGCAGGATCGAAACCGGATTTCCCGAACCGATGTTGATGACTTCGCCGTCGGACTCCGGTCGCTCCATGGCCAGCATGTTGGCGCGCACAATGTCGTGAACACTTACAAAGTCGCGCATCTGCTCGCCGTCCTCGAATACGAGGGGCGCCTGCCCGTTCAGCAGCCGGGAAGCGAAAATGGCGGCCACTCCGGTGTAGGGGTTCGAGAGGGCCTGGCGCGTTCCGTAAATGTTAAAGAATCGGAGCGCTGTCACCGGCAGCCCGTAAGTGCGCCCGAAGATGAGGCACATCTCCTCCTGGTCGCGTTTGGAGAGGGCGTAAAAAGAATTGATTTCCGATGGCTTGGACTCATCTGTGGGGCGTGGCTCCAGCACGGTTCCACAATGTTCGCAGCGGAGGTCCCATTGTCCGGCTTTGAGTTGCGCGGTGGTGCGCACCGGCGGCGCGGCGGCTTTATCGCAGGCGGAGCAATAGTAGCGGCCTTCGCCGTAGATGGACATTGAAGAGGCGACGATCAGCTTGTCCAGCGCGCTCTTGTTGTCGAGAATGGCCTGGAGCAGCTCCGCCGTTCCGCCGGTGTTCACGCTCATGTAGCGGCTGATTTCGTACATGGACTGGCCGACACCGACGCATGCCGCGAAGTGAAAGACCACATCGACTCCGCGCAGCGCTTGTTTGAGGCAATTGGGATCGCGTACGTCGCCCGTCATTAACTCGACATCAGGAGACAGATAGGCGGGCGGGCCGTTCGGGTGGACCTGTGTATTGAGCGCATCGAGTACGCGGACCTCGTGGCCGGCGCCAAGCAGCCCATCGGCCAGGTGCGAGCCGACGAAACCCGCGCCGCCGCTAATCAGAATCCGCCTGCTCATGCCGCGTTTACCTCCTCTGCCTGGGTGTCATTTGCAGCCGTGTTGGCCGGGGCGTAGCGCTGCACGGCCCATCGCGCAAAGTCCGCGAATTGGGCGTTGTCGCGCGGGGGACTGGTGTGGTGCTCCTCCAAGCCCAGGTGCGCCGGTGTAAAGCACAGCGTCACAGCAACATCGAAAGGCTCAAGGGCGTCCATCATACGGTCGAACCAAGCGACGGCGTTGGGACGGAACGAGTCCGCCCAGCTCAATCCGGTCCGCACATGGCGGACGCCATGCGCTTTCATCCATTCAACGGCCTGGTCCAGCCGGGGGTCTTCAAAGTGAAACCATTGGCAGAGCCCGACGGAGCCATCCGTTGGAAAGTACTCGGCGGCAAGCTTGGGCGAGCCATCGCTCTTGAGCAGGCCGAGGTAGTAGTGGCGGTAATAGGACGAGCCCTCGGCCTCTTTGTGGCGGGTTTCGGCGGGCCAGCTTGGGGGCAGGTCAAGAAGGCTGTACCAGTGGATGCGCTCGGCTTTGCCCCGAATCAGATCCAGCGTTCGCTGAAGACCGAACGCCTGGACTTCTTCGGCGCCAAATGAAGACGCGCCCACCTCCAGCACCCAGACTGGCTTGCCGGATACCTCGGCAGCTTCCGCGATTCGATCTGGCCATTCATTGATTTGCCAGTGGTTCCAATCGAGCGGGAATCCGTGTACGCCGACCGCGTCCACGTGTTCCATGACGCCCTCACCTGCCATGAGGCGTATAAAGTCGCAATCGCATGAGGAGACGCCGCCGAGGACAATCGGCAACCCGGGGCTTGCCTCCCGGACCGCGGTTGAGGCTTGCCTGGCCATATCGCAGAAGCGCGCCCATCCGGGGTCAAGATGAAAGTTCCAATGTGAGAGATTATTCGGCTCGTTCCAAAGTACAACGGCTTCCAGCACTGACATCTCCCTTCGGCTAACCGCAAGCTAAGCAGAGATATCGCTTGCCTCCCCACTTAAAAGTGGGAGGTACAAAGAAGTTTTGAGGTTGCTCTAAAAACTCAGATGGTTCCGCATGAAGACTGATGAAAACAGTGTTTTTCAGAAACACGTGAAATGGCAACCAATGGACAACCTGCCTTGGAGGCAGTCCTATCAAACTCGGCAGAGGGTAAGCCACACTCAAAGGGGAGGAGTGGAAATGGCATTGTCAAAAACTACACAGAATCATGAAGAAATTAAGAATTGGGCAGAGAAACGAGGGGCTGTTCCGGCGGAAGTAGCCAGCACGCATCGCCGGGATGAACCGGGAATTCTTCGCTTTTGCTTTCCGCGCGCTAGAGGCAAGAACAACGACAATCTGACAGAGATCTCTTGGGACGACTTCTTCGAGAAATTTGATGAGAACAATCTTGAGCTTGTGTATCAGGAAAAAACCGCTGCCGGAAGGCAAAGTAATTTCAACAAGTTGATTCATCCGGGACCGATGGGCCGCGCTGGATCTGGAAGCAGCAGCAGAAGTGGCAGCCGCGCTGAGTCGCGGAGCCGCAGTTCAGAAAGCAAATCCACCACGAGCCGGAGCCATCGACGCGCGGCGTAATAGCTCACGAGAGGTCAAAAAATGAGTTCACACAATGGCAAGCATCATCCAGTGCGCGGTGCGATGGCCGGAGTTGCGGGGGGTCTGATTGCTTCCTGGGTCATGAACGAATTTATAAGTGGCCCGGGCAAAAAGATTCAGGAATCCATGCAGGATCCCCAGCAGCAAAATGGCCAGAAAAGCTCGGAAGAGGAGACCGCCACGATGAAGACGGCTGATGCAATTGTCGAGACGGTGACGGGTGGCCAACACCTTTCCCATGAAGGAAAACAAAAGGGCGGAGTGGTTGTCCACTATGGATACGGCGCTTTGATGGGCGGTCTTTATGGAGGGCTGGTCGAGTACTGGAAAGCTCCGAAAGCCGGATTGGGAACAGTATTTGGGAGCGTGCTATTCGGCGCGGGAGACCTGCTGGCGGTTCCTGCGTTGAACCTGGGGCCGTCTCCTACGGAGCAGCCGGCGACTTCACAGACGAATTCGTTTCTGGCGCATCTGGTTTACGGCACGACGACGGAACTGGCGCGGCGCGCAGTGCGGGCGGTGTTGTGAGGTTTCAGGCTGCCTGATTTTTTCCGGAGGACTGCTTTTCCAAATTGCCCGTCCACTTCAGGAATGAAAGCAGGTTCCCTCGCTCGCGCCAGGTGAAACGCAGCATGTCGAGGGCGGAGATTTGGTCCGCCTTCACGCCGGAGTAGGTCTCGATACGCCACCTCAGATATTCGCTGCGCCATGGGCGAAGGCGTGAGCCGCTGGTGGCCTTCCATAAAAATCGAATGGCAGCGATCAACAGAATCCTCTGCCCAAGTATAGCGACATCAACAGAGTCGCGATCCAGCAGGGAAACCCGGTGTGTTGCAAGCAGCGTCCAAGCCATTAACTGGCGAGTTTTATTTCATAAACAATTCACCCCTGAGGAGACGGCCGTGGATGCTTCGGATGTATTGGTGGAACGCTTGATTGCATGGGGAGTCGATACTGTTTTCGGGCTGCCCGGCGATGGGATCAACGGTATGTTTGAGGCCCTTCGCAAGCAGAAGGACAAGATCCGGTTCATTCATGTGAGGCATGAAGAGTCGGCGGCCTTTATGGCCTGCGCGTATGCCAAGTTCACAGGGCGGCTAGGCGTGTGCATCGCGACCTCCGGGCCGGGGGGCATTCACCTGCTTAACGGGCTCTACGATGCCAAGATGGACGGCGCGCCGGTGCTGGCAATTACCGGCATGCAACATAGCGACCTCATCGGCACCTTCACCCAGCAGGATGTGGAGTTGGATAAGCTCTACATGAACGTTGCGCAGTACAACGAGCGAGTGATGAACGGCGCGCATATGGAATCCGTGGCCGACATCGCGATTCGCACGGCACTCACCCAGCGGAGCGTTTCTCACATCACCATCCCCGTGGACGTGCAGGTCGAGTCCATGAAGAAGGGTCGATCCAAACGCGATCCGGTACACCACACGTCCGCGGTGCCGGCGAATTTTGAGCAGTTGCCGTCCAGCGTTGATTTGCAGCACGCCGCCGACATTTTGAACCGCGGCAAGCGCATTGCGATTCTAGCTGGCCAGGGCGCTTTGCAGGCCACCGACGAACTGGAAGCCATGGCGGAGAAGCTGGGAGCGCCGATTATTAAGCCGCTGCTGGGAAAGGCAGCCGTTCCCGACGACAGCCCGTACACCACCGGAGGCATTGGCTTGCTCGGCACGGAGCCATCGCAGGATGCGCTTGAAGACTGCGACACCCTGTTCATGGTGGGAACATCATTTCCGTACATAGAGTTTTTGCCCGAGCCTGGCTCCGTCAAGTGCGTGCAAATCGACCTCGATCCGCAGCGTATCAGCCTTCGCTATCCGGTCGACGCCGGATTGGTCGGGGATTCCAAAAACTGCTTGCAGGCGCTGCTGCCGATGGTGCGCCAGCACAAGAAGGGATTTCTTGAAAAGGCGCAGAAGGCGAAGAAAGATTGGCAAAAGCTGTTGGAAGAGCGCGGAACATGGATGGATAAACCCATGAAACCCCAGGTGATCGGCTGGGAACTTGGCAAGCGCATCCCATCCAACGCCATCGTTACCTCCGACTCCGGGACCATCACCACATGGTGGGCGCGCTACGTCCCCGCGCTGCGCGGTCAGAAGCATAGCTGCTCCGGCAACCTGGCCACCATGGCCTGCGGGCTGCCTTACGCGATTGCGGCGGCGGTGGCGTATCCTGACCGGCCCGTTTACTGCATCATCGGCGATGGCGGGTTGAGCATGTTGCTTGGTGAGCTGATTACGGTCGCGGCATACAAGCTCAACATCAAAATTGTTCTCATCAAGAACAACACGCTGGGCCAGATCAAGTGGGAGCAGATGGTCTTCCTCGGAAATCCCGAGTACGGCGTCGATCTTTATCCCGCCGATTTCGTCGCCATCGCGCGCGGGGCCGGGATCGAGGCCATTCAAATCGACGATCCCAACTTGTGCGCGTCGCAATTGGATAGTGTGGTCAAGAGGCCCGGCCCTGTTCTTATTGAGGCCGTGGTGGACCAATTCACGCCGCCTATGCCCGCGAAGGTCAAAGCGTCGCAGGCAGCAAAGTTTGCTGAAGCGCTCGTGCGAGGCGAACCCAACACAAGCAAAATCGTGCTGACGAGCGCTCACGAAAGAATTCGCGAGCTGGTGTAACAAAACTGAAAGGACACGATCTTGACGGGACTGTCGCAGGCGGCGGTGACCGGCGTCACCGTGCAGGCATACACAATTCCAACCGACGCTCCGGAAGCGGACGGCACATTCGCGTGGACTTCGACGACGCTGGTGCTGGCCGAGATTAGTGCGGGAGGGAAGACCGGCCTCGGCTATACCTACGGCAGCAAAGCCATCGCGGCGGTGTGCCAGCATCTGGCGGAGAAGTGCCTGCAGGGGCAATCAGCGTTCGATATCTCACGGCTGCATCGGTCGATGCTGGACCAGGTCCGCAACGACGGTAGCCGGGGCATCGCGTCCATGGCCATTTCCGCTTTGGACGTTGCGCTGTGGGACCTGAAGGCCCGGCTGCTGGGCTGCTCGGTGGTTGAGTTGCTGGGCAGTTGCCATGAGAGAGTTGCGGGGTATGGGAGTGGAGGCTTTACGTCGTATTCAAATGCCAAACTTGCCGAGCAGCTTTCCGGATGGGCAAAAAGCGGACTGGAAATGGTGAAGATGAAGGTGGGCACTGATCCGTCAGCCGATCCTGAGCGCGTCCGCGTGGCGCGAAAGGCGATTGGTCCAAAGACCTCGCTGTTTGTGGACGCGAATGGGGCATACAGCACAAAACAGGCGGTCATGCTGTCCGAGAGATTCGTAGAGCAGGGCGTGAGCTGGTTCGAGGAGCCGGTCAGCTCGGACCGTCTCGCCGATCTTCGCTTTGTGCGCGAATCAGTGCCGGCGCACATCGAAGTTGCCGCTGGCGAATATGGCTACGACCCCTATTACTTCCGGCGGATGCTGGAAGCGCAGGCGGTGGATGTGCTGCAAGTGGATGCGACGCGCTGCAAGGGCTATACGGGCTTCCTGCAAGCGGCGGCGATCGCGGAGAGTTTTGGATGCTCCATCTCCGCCCACTGTGCCCCGTCGCTCCACATGCATGTATGCTGCGCCGTTCCGGACCTTCGCCACGTCGAGTATTTCCACGATCATGTCCGCATAGAGAAGATGCTCTTCGACGGATTCATCGCCGCGAAGCACGGGGCGCTGGAACCGGATCGCTCGGCTCCGGGGCTTGGGCTTACCTTCAAATACAAGGACGCGGAGCGCTACGCAGCCGACCGGCTTCGGAAGGCCGCATGAGCTTTGTCCTGACAACGGAACTAGAGCGCACGGCGAAACGTGTGCTTCCGAAGCGCGGCGGCGACTTCGTGGCGAACGCGCTGGAGCATATCCGGCGAGGCTGCTTTCAGCGCAGCCTGTGCCTAGTGGTGACGACGACCAGCATTGCCAGTGGAATTGAAGTTGGTTATGAGCACTACCGGGGAAGCTACAGCAATCCGGTGATGTATACGCCGGTCATTCTCAGCGGAGTTGTGGCTGGCGCGGGGATTTCCGGAATCTTCAGCCGATGGGGTGCGCGGGTGGCGCTACGCGTGGCCAGCATTATTACGCTGGCGGATGGAATTATCGGGTTCTTCTTTCATGTGCGCGGCATCGCGCGCAAGCCCGGCGGCTGGGGACTTCCTATTACCAATATCGTGATGGGGCCGCCAATTTTTGCTCCGCTGCTGTTCGGAACCAGCGCATATCTGGGGCTGATGGCTTCGTATCTGCGCCGTGAAGAGGAGATGGGCACCGCGATTGAGCGGGCGCGCGAGACGGTCATCGAACTGAAGCCGGGCAAGACGGATTGGCGCGAGGACCTCCGCTACGGCAGGTTCCAGAAGCACCTGGCGATGGTCACATTTTTTTGGGCGTTGTTCAGCGGATTTGAAGCCTGGTACTCGCATTACAAGTCAAATTTTCGCTATAGGGTGCAGTGGAGTCCGGTGATTTTGACGCCGCTCATCATGGCATCAGCCGCGGGCGCGGCCAAGAGCCGCCGCATGGCCAATACCGCGCTACCCGCGGCTTCCGCGCTGGCTCTGGTGAACGGCGCCGTCGGATTTTATTTTCACGCGCGTGGAATCTTTCGCCGGCCCGGCGGCGCAAAGAAGCCGCTCTACAACGCGCTGTATGGGCCGCCGATATTTGCGCCGCTGCTTTTCGCAGCATGCGGATTTCTGGGCATGATGGCCAGCCTTCTTCGCAGGGAGCGCAAATGAGCAGCAAGCGTTCATTCCCAGTCGATCCGGCTACGGGCAAGCCCATTCGAGATTTGGAGCAGCCGGGATATTATCCCGGCTACAGCACGCTTGGGCAGAAGAAGAAGTGGGATGAAACGACGCGCGGCGTAGTGGTGAAGCGGGCGTATTCAACAGGCGAAATCCGGTTCTTTGGCCCAGAGGAGGGGGCGCTGATGGAAGCGATCATCGAGAGGCTGGTTCCGCAGGATGACCGCTCGGAGGAGCGGACGATTCCGATACTGCCGGTGATTGATGAGCGGCTTTTTAAGAATGAGCTGAACGGATTTCGATACGAGGACATGCCTCCCGATCGCGAGGCGTATCACCTGGGCCTGAAGGCGATTGACGAGATGGCCCAGAAGCGGTTCAAAATGCCGTTTACAGAACTGCCGGTTTTCAGCCAGGAGCTGATTCTGAAATCGCTTCACGATGGCAAGCCCGATCCTGACCATCCGGTGTGGAAGCGGATGCCGGTGCATCGCTTCTGGGCGCTGCTGATGGAGGACTGCGTGACCGCCTACTATTCGCATCCGTGGGCGTGGGATGAGATTGGATTCGGGGGCCCGGCGTATCCGCGCGCCTACATGCGGCTGGAAAACGGATTGTCTGAGCCGTGGGAGAAGGATGAGTCGCGCTATGAATGGAAAGCACCCGCCGATTCGGTATCGGAAATAGAAGAGGGCGGCGCGCCGCCCGAGCATGGCTCGCTGCACGGGCATGGAGGCACGCACTGATGGCGTGGTTTCTTGACGGCAAGAAAGACCGCGCGCACCGGCTGGGGCCCATGCAGACGCTTCCGGGGCCGATGCGCAAATTCACGCCAACCGAAACCGTTGACTACTGCATTGTGGGCGTGGGGTCCGCTGGAGGCGTGCTGCTGCAGCGTCTCTCGCGCGCGGGGTTCAATGTAGTCGGACTGGAGGCGGGGCCATTCTGGGACACCGAACGCGA
>JAICYR010000011.1 GCA_025934135.1 Acidobacteriaceae bacterium
GTAGATGATGCCGGGAGTGGTGAGGGCGATGGACTGCGTCTGGTAGTCGCGACCCAGCCCCTTGCGCAGATCGATGCGTCCGTGGTCGCCGAAGCTGGGGATCGGCTTGCCGGTGGCGGGATCCAGCGCGTAGAGGTAATTCATGACGCCAGCGAAAAGCCGCGCGTCCTTGCCGTCGGTCCAGTAGGTGACGCCGCGCGTGGGTTGGCTACTGGCAATTCCGGAATCGAATTTCCAGATCAGCCGGCCCGTGGCGGCATCGAGCGCGATCACTTTTTGGGTGGGCGTGTAGGCGTAGAGAACGTGCCCCACGATGACGGGACTTGTCTGCAGGCTGCCCCGTTCTCCGGTGTCGAACTTCCAAGCCACCCGCAGTTTTGCAACGTTGCCACGGTTGATCTGCTTGAGCGGAGAATAGTGATCGCCAGCGGGCTGGCCGCCATATACCGGCCAATCCACTGTGCGCGTTTGCGATGACGCTGTTTCAGACAAAATGGCAATCGCGCCCGCGCACAGGAATGTGATGGTAAGCCAGAGAATTCGTGTTTTCATTTGCGAATTGCGCTCAGTTCGCTGGGGACGCCCTTGCGGGCATCGCTTTCATCGGTGATGCAGGAGTAGCGCCAAGAAGCCCACAGGTGGTTCATCCCCGTATCTTAGCTCCTGAATCCAGTGTGGCTCGAAGCCCAGCGACTCCTTTTGCAGATTCCATCGTCTAGACTCTATCTGAATGCTCAACCGAGGTTATGCCTACACCACAATCATCAGCAGCAAGCACCGTGGACAAACTCTGCTCTCCCACCTGGCAAGCCTTTACCCTCACTCAACCCCAATGGCGTGGCAACAAAGACTGAATGGCGGCGAAGTCACGCTCAACGGCGTCGTCGCCACGGGAAGCGAATCGATCACTATAGGCCAAACCCTCATTTGGTACCGTCCACCCTGGATTGAACCAGATGCACCTCGGCACTTCGAAGTCCTATTCGATGACCCTTATCTATTGGCCGTCAACAAACCCAGCGGGCTGCCAACCCTCCCCGGCAGCGGCTTTTTGGAAAACACCCTCCTGCGCCTGGTGCAAAAACATAGCCCGAACGCAAACCCTGTCCATCGGTTGGGCCGAGCCACCAGTGGGATCGTCCTCTTCGCTAAAACAGCGCAGGCGGCCTCGAATCTGCAGGCAAACTGGAATACTTCCAAAATTCAAAAAATCTACCGGGCGCTGGCTCAAAAGATTGCGCTGCAGGACAGCTATGAAATCCTCACCCCCATCGGCCTCGTGCCGCACCCGTCCATCGGCTCCGTATGGGCCGCCAGTCCAAGTGGCAAAACGTCAAAGTCATTGGCAAGAGTGATCTCACGCACCACAAGCACCACAACGTTTGAGGTAAGCCTATTCTCGGGCCGCCCTCATCAAATCAGAATCCATCTGGCATCGATCGGCCATCCCCTGGTTGGCGATCCTCTATACAGTGTGTCCGGCCAGCCTCTTGAAAACAACCCCGGCCTCCCCGGCGATGGAGGATATTTCCTGCACGCCCAATTTCTGAAAATCCAACACCCCATCACCGGAGAACAGATCCATCTTGAGGCGGCTTTGCCGTTGGATTTCTCACTGCATCAG
Source organism: Acidobacteriaceae bacterium (assembly GCA_025934135.1). GTDB lineage: Bacteria > Acidobacteriota > Terriglobia > Terriglobales > Acidobacteriaceae > Silvibacterium. The sequence goes on from JAICYR010000011.1 coordinate 1,625, forward strand.
TAGGTTCACGGCGGGGATCCCAATCAGGGTGGCCGTTGAATTCCGATGCGCATCCTGAAGTTACAGCGTGCTTGGCTTCCAGCCCATCCAGTCGAGGAGCCACTGCCAGGTTATATCGTCACTAGGATTTATCGGCGGCGCAGGAGGACTGGTTTTGGGCAGTGTCATCGCTTTGCCGCCGTAGGTCTTAGCCAACTGTTGGAACGCTCTTCCTTGCTGTTTCACCTTACCGTCGTTATGCAGGAGTCCCAGCGAATACTCGACCGGATTGAAGTCGAACTTGTGATCGACATCGTGGCTGTCCCAGTACGTGAACCAGCTTGTGCCTTGATCCATGGCCGCGTGAACCGCTCTTTCCAGCCACTCGGCCTGCTGCCGTTCAGTGTTTGAGGCGATGCAAGTGTTGAACTCCTCGGCCCAGACGGGCTTCTGTGAGTCACCTGCATAGGACTGGATGAGTGCTGCCATCGCTGCGAGCAGCTTCACGCTGGGCGGCTCCATGGGACCGCCATACTTGAGCGATCCAGTCCAGTACGGATAGCAGTGCATGGATGGAAAGGGGCGCGCCGCCAGCGCCTTCTGGGAGAATGTGTTGGTCTCGAACCACGGTTGGTGGTCAACTCCGTTCACGTGGATGCGCCCAGGCGTTACGGATTCCATCAACCTGAACATTCGAGCCATCCATACGTCTCCCACAGCGGGATCGGCTCTCCAGCAGGTGTTAAGCTCATTTCCGAAGTCGAAGCCGATGAGATTCTTGTGCGGATTTACAGTTCGCGCAAGCTCCTTCATGAATAGCTCCTGGGCCGTCCATATCTCGGGATCGTCGTAGAAGGCGGCCCCGGGCTTGTTGAACGGCGGGAGGAAAAACCATCCGCTGAGTTGACCGGTGAAGACAGTGACGACGGCGTCTAGGTTGCGCGATGCCATCATCGTGAGCAGTTGATCCAGCCTCTCCAGTTGCGCGGGATCGATCCATCTGAGATTGGGCTGAAAATACGGCCAAATGAGCATGATTCGAAGGTGATCCGCGCCCAGTCCGGCTATGGAGTCCAGATCCCGTTCAATCGGATCGGTGTTCCAATCATTCCAGCAGAACCACCAGTTGCGGGATGGCGTGTAGTTGACTCCGAAGCGGTAACGAAAAACATCAAAACGCTGACTTGAGTCCACGCCCGAAGCCTGCGATCTTACTGGCTCTCCGCTCAGGATCGAACTGTCCGCGAATGTGCTTGATGCAATGGTGCTGAGGCTCTTCGTAATGAAATCGCGCCGATGCATGCTTCCTCTTTGATCAATTTTGACCGAAGACTAACAATTCGATAGCTCCCCCAAAGGATACCTCCCGGTAGGCTGGTTGCTCCACCCTGGGGTTCATGAGGAGGTTTGCAAATCCATTCGCGAAAACCTCTCAAAGTGCTGGAATGCGCTACGTACCGCAAGTAGGCTAGCATGCAGGGATGTCTCACATTTCCCCGGAAAGGCGAGCGGCGAATGCGGTCGCGGTCTATTGGGCGAATCCGTGCTTCAGCACCCTTCGGCACCCTCGGAGGAGGCATGAGGCCGGAATCGACTCTTGTAAGTCTTTTGTTTTCTGGATGATATGGTAGGCACGAGGAGACTCGAACTCCTGACCTCTACCGTGTCAAGGTAGCGCTCTAACCAACTGAGCTACGCGCCTGTCTCAATCTTTGCCGCAGGCCAAAATTCCCAGATCCGGCACCTCAGCAAATCGCGGAACAAGGGCTTGTCCCGTCCTCACATTGTAACAAAATCGTCTCCACTTTTAATTCAGTAACTTTGCACGCGCAATCGCCTGAATAATGTGGAAAATAAAGGGACATGACACTTCCCGAACGGATCGACGCGCTGCGGAAAACCAGGCTTTTCGGCAATGCTCCGGACAAGGCGCTGCAATCGCTCGCCCAGTGCGCCATGGAGCACCGTCTGCAATCCGGAGAAATCCTGTTCCTCGGCGGCGATCCGGCGCGCGGGCTTTACGTCGCCGTCTCCGGGGCGTTGCGCGCTTTCAGAGAAAGCGAAGAGGGTCGCGAGCAAACTATTCACGTGGAGCGCGCCGGAGCCACCTTCGCGGAGGTCCCGGTCTTCGATGATGGCCCTTACCCCTCCACCGTGATTGCAGAGGAGGACTCGCTCGTTCTCTTCGTGAAGAAGGAAGACGTCCGGCGCTTTCTGCTGGAGAATCCCGAGGCTGCGCTTTCAGCCCTCAGCCTTATGGCTTCGCGCTTGCGGAAGGTGACGCAACTACTGGAGCAGCTTTCTCTACAGGACGTGGCACAGCGGCTGGCTGTGATGCTGATGGAGGAAGCGAGCGCCCGGGGGAAATTTCAAGATGGCGTGTCTTTCTCCCTGCCAGACTCCCACCAGAGGATCGCTGCCCGCCTTGGTTCCGTGCGCGAGGTCATCACACGCATCCTGCACCGGTTCATCAACGAGCACCTTATTGAAGTTCGTGGGCACCGCGTTGTTGTTCTCAACGCAGCCGGCTTGCGGGCGAAGACGAAAATGGCTCCGCCCCGCGCTTCTCATCGCCCGTAGCTTTCCCCGGGCATCAGATGTTGGGCAGCAGGTCGAAGTATTCGTCGTCCTCGTTCTTGCCGCCTTCGCCCTTGCCTACTAATTTCTCCGACTCGATGAACTCGATGCGCTCGATCCACTTCACCATTTTGTAGCCAAGCTGGTTTTCCACCCGCAGCCGCAGCGGAGCGCCGTAGACTTCCGGAAGCCGCTCGCCATTCATTCGCGTCGCCAGCAGGCATTGCGGCTTCAACACATTTTCCATGCTCTGCGTGTCGTAATAAGAGCCGCCATAAAGCGCCGGGCCAAAGGAGTAAAACGCGACTGTCCCGGCCTGTGACTTCGGGCGCACCAACGCGATCAGCTTGTCCATCGGAAGTCCGCCCCACTTTGCGATGCCGCTCCAACCCTGGATGCAGTGGTGCATGGTGATGTGATCGACTTCGCCCAGCTTTTCGATATCGGCGAGCGAAAGCTCGACCGGATTCTCAACCAGCCCGCCTACTTTGAGCTTGAAGTCGCGAAAATCATTCGCGGCCAGCCTCTTCCATTCCTCGCTCACCGGCATTTTTCCGTTGGGCCAGAAGTATGGCGAAATGTCCTGCTCGGTGTAGCCTGGCTGGGGCTTCAGTTTGTTCAGCGTCAGCAACTGCATGGGATAGGTCACGAACTTCAGCGCGTGCTGCAGCCCTCGCGGATGGTTCCATGAAATGTAATGCGCCACCACCCATGAGAAGAAAACCACCGCAATGCCGATAAATCCCAGGATCATGCCCAGACTTTGCTGGTTATCCGTTCCCAAGACGATGTGGTTCATGTTGCGTCTGAACCCCGTCATGGCCACCAGCGTGACATGCACGATGATGAACGCGAAAAAACTCAGCATCGTTAGGAAGTGAATGGACCGGGCCGACTGCCTGCCTCCGAACAGCCGCGCGTACGAGGGAAAGCGGTTCACCACCGCTGGCGACATGGCAATACCGGTCAGAATTGCCGCTGGCCCAAACACAAACACCACGGCGAAGTACGCAATCTGCTGCAGCGCGTTATAGCCATAGAACCCGTTGGGTTCGGGCGGCAAATTGAACGTCGAGTAATGCACCCAGGTATTCCACGCCTGAAGCAGCACTACCGACGACGTGGGCACAATCCGTCGCCACTGCTCCGTATCGAAAAGCATGATGATGAAAAATATCCCCGTGATGATGAACCCATGCACGTCGATAAAATGCCAGACCCGCGCAACGCCAATCGTGTGGCGATAGCCGGGTGTGCCCACCAGCGGCGTGATGTACCGGGCGTCATCTTTTGCTGTCCACACGCGGTCGCGCGGCACCTTCAGCGGAGTGAACCGAATCCATTCTGTCCCCGGCGTGCAGTCGTCGTTGAAGTAGAGGCGCGGGTGGTCCATCAGGATGGAAATGCCGCTGCGGATCAGCATCATGACAAAAAGAAAATTAAAGAAATGAGAGTAGCGCACCCAAAGCGGAAATCCATGCGGCCCCGCGAAGTTGTTTGGATAGGTTTGCGGAACCGGAGGAATGTGAGGTAGCCCGCCAATTGCGACCTGGATCCACGAGGCAACAATCACCGCCAGAATCGCGGAACCGGTCCCGATCAAAATGCTCGGGCGAATCCATATCCGAAACCGGCGGTCCGGCGGATAGTGTACTGCCTCGTGTGCGGCATCAAACGAAACCATAAATTCCTCACTGGAAGAACTGCGGCTCTTACATTCAGCTTAAGGCATGAACGCGCTAGCGCCCGTAATGGTCAGCGTTAATCTTCGCGAATCCCTTCCACGCATCCGGCAGATCGTCCACCGCGAAAATGGCCGACACCGGGCACACAGGCACGCAGGCTCCGCAGTCAATGCACTCCACCGGATCAATATAAAGTTGCGGCGCGCCTTCAAAGTCCGCCTCCTTCTTGCCGGGATGAATGCAGTCCACAGGGCAGGCATCCACGCACGCCGTGTCTTTCACATCAATGCAAGGTTGGGCAATTACGTAGGCCATAGCTCAAATACCTCTCATCTAGATGATGAGTCCCCGCCTGCACGGAGCGCTGTGACCACGGTCACAGAATCGGCAGGCCTATCTGGATAAATTGACTAAGGAGATAGGGTGCCTTGCGGAAGGAGGAGCAATGGTCCAGAAATGCGCCAATCCTCAATGCGAAGCTGAGTTCCGCTACGCCAGCCGCGGCCGTGTATTTTCGTTTGAACTTCGACACCCAAAAGCGCCATGCCATGATGTTCCGCGCGCCATCTGCGATAGAAAGCCGTCGCACGCGACTGTCCACTTCTGGCTCTGCGAACGCTGCTGCTCGAAGTTCACCCTGAGGTTCGCAATAGAAACGGGACTCTCCCTGGTGCCGCGACCAAACCCACATCACCAATACCGAAATGAATCGCACGGCGCGAACCCGGCGGCCTGGTGACTTAGGTCCTATATCGCCGGACAGAAACGATCAATCATAAACTCAGGAGCAACCACAATGAACGCTACAGCCTATGGGTCCTCAATCGGCGCGCCTGAACTGCCCGGCGCAGGACAATCCGCCGCGAAAATGCAGGGCCACTGGGTGCTGGCGCGGGTCGGCAAGCGCGTGCTCCGCCCGGGCGGAATCGAGCTTACGCGCAAGATGATCGACGCTCTGGCCATCGGGCCTGGCGACGACGTGGTAGAGTTCGCTCCCGGCCTCGGCATCACCGCCGGAATAGTTTTGCGGCGGCATCCGGACTCCTATTGCGCGGTCGAGCGCGACCCTGCGGCAGCGGCGCTCATGCGCCGAAAATTCACGGCCAGCAATGTTGTGCAAGGCGGCGCGGAAGACTCCCGCCTGCCCGCGTCCTGTGCCACCGTGGTCTACAGCGAGGCCTTGCTGAGTATGCAGCAACCACAGCAAAAATCGCGCATCATCGCGGAAGCCTGCCGTCTGCTGCGGAACGGCGGTCGCTACGGCATTCAGGAACTATGCCTGTTGCCCGACGACATTTCCGCCAGCCTGCGCCAGGAAATTCAAGCGGACATGTCGAAGGAAATCCATGTGGGCGTGCAGCCGCTCTGCCCCCACGAATGGGTGCGGCTGTTCCAGGAAAATGGGTTGAGTGTCACGTGGATTGGGACCGCACCCATGCACCTGCTTGAGCCCGTCCGCCTGCTGCGCGACGAGGGATTCGCCGGCGCATCTCGCATCGCTTTCCGTGCTGCCACACATCCTGCGCTGGGTAAGCGGATCCTCGCCATGCGCCGCCTCTTCCACAAGTACGGCGATCATCTGGGAGCAATTTCGCTGGTGGGTGAGCGCGTGCCGGCGACGGAAGCGGAGATTGCCTCCGCACAGCTACCCGTTTAGTAATCCAGACCCAACTGCAACCGGGTCGCTTCCGACATCATTAGCGGCGTCCATGGTGGGTCGAACACCACTTCCACGTGCACGTTCTTCACGGTCGGCAGCGGCTTCAGCTTTTCCTCAATGTCAGACTTCAGCACATCGCCCATGCCGCATCCGGGCGCGGTCATCGACATGGTGATGTCGATGTTGTGGCTGCCATCCTCTTCCGTGATCTGGCAGGAGTAGACGAGACCCAGGTCGACAATGTTCACCGGAATCTCCGGATCGTACACCAGCTTGAGTTGGTCCCACACCGACTTCTCACTGAACTCATTCGCCGAGTCCGGCTGCTCCACCGGCTCAAATCCCAGCGCGTCCGCGTCTTTCGCGTCCACCCGCATCAACTGGCCGTAACCCACCGTGATGGTGTAGCTGCCGCCCAGACTCTGCGTAATGATGACCGGAGTGCCCTCGGTCAGCATATGCAGCGACCCTGCGGGAATTTCCGTGACTTTGCAATCGCGGGTCAGCGCGACAACCTGTTGAGGCATGGTTCCTCCCTTTGAACTTATTCCGTGGAAGCGACCTGCTCGCCGCGCAGCGCGGCTTGCAGCGTGTGCCAGGCGAGTGTGGCGCACTTGATGCGCGTGGGAAAATTCGCCACGCCCGCAAAGATTTCCAGCTTGCCCAGCGCGCTTGTGTCGCTGCCCGGCTCGCCCGTTACAACACGATGAAACTGCTCGAAAAGCTCCTCGGCCTGCTGCCGAGTCTTGCCCTTCAGCGCCTGGCTCATCATCGAGGCCGAAGCCTTTGAGATGGCGCACCCCGAACCCTGAAACGAAATATCGCGGATCGACTCATCCGCCACGTCCATAAAGATGGTGTAGTGGTCGCCGCATAGCGGGTTGTAGCCTTCCGCTTGGCGGTTTGCGCCTTCCATCGGGCGAAAATTTCGCGGGGTCTTGCTGTGCTCCAGAATAATTTCCTGATAAAGCTCTCGAAGGTCCGCCATCAGGCAAAGACCTCCTTGAGCTTGTGAATGCCGCCAACAAGCGCGTCAAGATCCGCCGTCGTGTTGTACACCGCCAGCGAAGCCCGCGCCGTTGCCGGAATCCCGAAGCGATGCATCAGCGGCTGCGCGCAGTGGTGCCCGGTGCGGATCGCGATCCCCTGCTGGTCCAGAATTGTGCCAATGTCGTGCGGATGAATGTTCTCCATCACAAAGGAAAGCACTCCGGCCTTCTCCTTCGCCGTGCCGATCAGCCGCAGCCCCGGAATGGCCTCCAGCGCTTTAGTCCCGTACTCGAGCAGCGCGTGCTCGTGTGCCAGCGCGTTCTCAATGCCAATGCCGGAAAGGTAATCCAGCGCCGCGCCCAACCCAATCGCCCCGGCTATGTCCGGCGTGCCCGCCTCAAATTTATAAGGAAGCTGGTTGTACAGCGTCTTCTCAAACGTGACCGAGCGGATCATGTCTCCGCCGCCTTGCCAGGGAGGCATCGCTTCCAGCAGTGCGCGTTTGCCGTACAGCACGCCAATGCCGGTCGGCCCATAAATCTTGTGTCCGGAAAAGGCGTAGAAATCGCATCCCAGCGCCTGCACGTCCACGGGCAGATGCGGCACCGATTGCGCGCCGTCCACCAGCACCGGAATCCCCTTGCTGTGCGCTATCTCCACAATCCGCGCGATGGGGTTCACCGTTCCCAGCGCGTTTGAGATGTGAGCCACGCCCACCAGCTTCGTCTTCGCATTCAGCAGCGCCTCAAACTCATCCAGCAGCAACTCGCCGGCATCATTGATCGGCGCAATCCGCAGCCGCGCTCCCTTTTCTTCGCAAAGAATCTGCCACGGAACGATGTTTGAGTGGTGCTCCATGGCGGTGATGACCACTTCGTCGCCCGCGCCCACGTGCGTGCGCCCGTAGGTCTGCGCGACCAGGTTGATGGACTCCGTCGCGCCCCGCGTAAAGATGATCTCCGCCGGATCAGCCGCGTTCAGAAAACGCTGCACCGTTCGCCGCGCCGCATCGTGAGCATCGGTGGCAATTTGCGAAAGCTGATGCACACCGCGATGGATGTTCGCGTTCTCTTCCGTGTAGTACCTAGTCAGTGTGTCGATCACCGCCCGCGGCTTCTGAGTAGTGGCGGCGTTGTCCAAATACACGAGCGGCAGCCCATGCACCTTGCGGCTCAGGATCGGAAAATCCGCCCGCACTTTCTTCACATCAAAACCGGCGACGACTTCGGCTGTGGCGGCGCTCATCCAATCTCCTCCCAGCGCCTCTCCGCGCCTTCTCCGGTGCCGTCGCTGGTCATGCCTTCCGGCAGCGACTGGCGCACAATCCTCTCCACATGCTCGCGAATCGGCGTCGAGCGAATGCGCCCGGTACACTCCCCGGCAAAGGCGAACAGCAGTAGCTCGCGTGCCGATGTTTCATCAATGCCGCGGGAACGCAGGTAATAGAGTGCGTTTTCATCGAGCTGTCCAATCGTCGCGCCGTGCGTACACTTCACGTCATCGGCGTAGATTTCCAACTGCGGCTTGGTGTCAATCTGCGCATCATCGGAAAGCAGCAGATTACGGTTGGTCTGTTTCGCGTCCGTCTGCTGCGCGTCCTTCCGCACAATGATGCGGCCGTGGAAGACCCCGTGTGATTTTCCGCCGAGAATGCCGTTGTAAAACTGATGGCTCGCGCAATGCGGGCTCGCGTGGTCCACCAGCATGTAGTTGTCCAGATGCTGGCTGTCGTCTCCCAGAAACAGTCCGTTGATCAGACACGCGCCGCCTTCGCCCGCCAGCACCGGATGCACATTGTTCCGCACCAGCGCCCCGCCGATCAGCACTGAGTGCGAGCTTACGTTCGAGTTGCGCTCCTGATGCATCTGGAGCGTGGAAATATGGAACGACGTTCGGTTTTCGCGCTCGATCATGTGGTGCGCGATGACCGCGTTCTCCTCCGCCACAAGCTCCGTAGCCGTATTGGAGAACAACTTCGCGTCGCCCAGCGATACGTGCTCTTCGACCACATCGGCCTGAGAGTTCGGTCCGGCCAAAATCAGGTTGCGCGGATGCGCCATCACCGGCGAGTCCAAGTCCGTCGAAACAAACAGCAGATGAATCGGCGAGGCCAGCACCGTCCCCTTCGCAATGCGGACGTAGCCCCCATCTTCCAGAAAAGCCGTGTTCAGGCTGCAAAACGGATCCGTACCTAAATCCAGATGCCGCCCCAGGCTCGACTTCAGCGCCGCCGGATTGCTTCCAATCTCAGCCGCCAGACTCCCGGCTTCCACTCCAGCCGGCAGCGGTTCGCAATCGGAAAGTTCCGCCGCAAAGCGCCCATTCACAAACACCAGCCGGCACGCCGCGTCTGCAATCAGAAACGGCTTCAGGTCTTCCAGCGTCAGTTCCGCCGCGCCGCCTTCGGCCAGGCTGAATGACTCGCGCGCAATGGGTGCAACGCTTGTGAACCGCCACGCTTCATCTTTCAGCGTGGGAAATCCGATATCGCAGAACTGCCCGAAGGCGTCCTCGCGCAAGGTCCGCAGCCACTCCGGCTGGTGCGATGTGCGTTGCCGCATTTCGCTGAACGCTTCCAGGTAGCTGCCCAATCCTGTCGCTTCCGTCACTGTGCTCAAGCGTTCCTCCTTACTTTGCGGCCAAGGCCTCTTCGACCCATCCATAGCCTTCGCGCTCCAGTTCCAGCGCCAGTTCCGGCCCGCCGGACTTCACAATTCTGCCGTTGGCCAGCACATGCACGTAGTCCGGAACAATGTAGTCCAGCAGCCGCTGATAGTGCGTCACCAGAATCATCGACCGGTCTTCGCGCCGCATTGCGTTCACGCCGTTGGCGACCACCCTGAGCGCGTCAATGTCCAGGCCCGAATCCGTCTCGTCCAGAACGGCGAGCGTCGGTTCCAGCACCGCCATCTGCACAATCTCGTTGCGCTTCTTCTCGCCGCCGGAGAAGCCCTCGTTCACCGACCGGCTCTGGAACTGTTCCTCCATCTCCAGCAACTTCATCTTCTCTTTCAACACGGGGAGAAAATCAATCGCGTCCAACGGGTCCTCGCCGCGATACTTCCGCTGCGCATTCAGCGCCGCCCGCAGAAAGTACGCATTGCTGATTCCTGGCACTTCCACCGGATATTGAAACGCAAGAAACAGCCCTTCGCAGGCCACGTCCTCCGGCTTCATCTCCAGCAGGTCCTTGCCACGGAACAGCACTTCGCCCTTGGTGACTTCGTAGCCCTCGCGCCGCGCCAGCACCGCCGCTAGCGTGCTTTTCCCCGACCCGTTCGGGCCCATAATCGAGTGGATTTCTCCCGGGTTCACGACAAGGTCGATGCCCTTAAGGATCTCCTTGCCGTCGACATTTGCATGTAGATCGCGAACTTCAAGCAAACTCATCTTTACCCAACGCTCCCTTCCAAACTCACACCCAACAACTTCTGCGCTTCCACCGCGAACTCCATCGGCAACTCGCGAAACACTTGTTTGCAAAAGCCGCTGATAATCATCGTCAGGGCTTCCTCGGCCGAAAGACCGCGCTGGCGGAAGTAGAAAATCTGGTCATCGCCCACTTTCGACGTGTACGCCTCGTGCTCCATGCGCGCGCTTGAATTTCTTACCTCGATATAGGGAAAGGTATGCGCGCCGCACTTGTCGCCAATCAGCAGCGAGTCGCATTGCGTGTAATTGCGCGCCCCGGTGGCGTCTTTCATGATCTTTACCTGGCCGCGATACGAGTTCTGCGCATGACCCGCGGAGATGCCCTTGGAGATGATCGTGCTCTTCGTGTTCTTCCCCATATGGATCATCTTGGTTCCGGTATCGGCCTGCTGGTAATTGTTCGTCACCGCGACCGAATAGAACTCGCCCACCGAGTTGTCGCCCATCAGGATCACGCTCGGATACTTCCACGTAATCGCGGAGCCGGTCTCCACCTGCGTCCATGAAATCTTCGAGTTCTTGCCCAGGCACTTGCCGCGCTTGGTCACGAAGTTGTAGATCCCGCCCTTGCCTTCCTTATCGCCTGGATACCAGTTCTGCACCGTCGAATATTTGATCTGCGCGTTGTCCAGCGCCACCAGTTCCACCACCGCCGCATGCAACTGGTTCTTGTCGCGCTTCGGCGCCGTGCAGCCTTCCAGATAGCTCGCGTAGCCGCCTTCCTCAACGACAATCAGCGTGCGCTCAAACTGCCCGGAGTCCGCCGCGTTAATGCGGAAGTACGTCGAAAGCTCCATCGGACAGCGCACCCCCTTCGGGATATACGCGAACGAGCCGTCGCTGAACACCGCCGCATTCAACGTCGCGTAAAAGTTGTCCGTGTAGGGCACCACCGAGCCAAGATATTTCTTCACCAGGTCCGGATGCTTCTGCACCGCGTCGGAGAAGGAACAGAAAATGACGCCCTTCTCGGCCAGCTTCTTCTGAAAGGTGGTCGCCACCGAAACGCTGTCGAACACGGCATCGACCGCCACGCCCTGCAACCGCTTCTGCTCATTCAGCGAGATGCCCAGCTTGTTGTAAGCTTCCAGCACCTCGGGATCAACCTCATCCAGGCTCTTGGCGCTCGGCTTCTTCTTCGGCGCCGAGTAATAAATAATGTCCTGATAATTCACCGGCGGAAACTTGATGTGCGCCCACTTCGGCTCCGCGTCTTCCTTCAGCAGCTTCATGAAGTGCCGATAGGCCTTCAGACGCCACTCCAGCATGAACTCCGGCTCATTCTTCTTGGCCGAAATCAGACGGATGGTCTCCTCGCTCAATCCGCGCGGAATATTGTCCTCGTCAACCGGTGTGACAAAGCCCCACTTGTACTCGCCGCCTGTGAGGTCCTGAATTGTATTCACTGTCGTCATTGCACTCCCCCTGAACTCAACGATATGGATGTGAGGATGTTCTTTGGGTTGGGTATTGTCGGCGTCACGTTCAGCAGCGCCGTCAGGTCCGAAAGGCTGATGCCCCTGAGCGTCTGGTGCAGCAACCGCCCGATCACGCGGATGCTCGTCTCGATCCGGCATCTGCCTTCCAGCTCGCACCGGCCCGGCGCCGTGGCGCATTCCGTCAGCCCCAGCGGCCCGTCGATGGCCTCGATCACTTCCGCCACCGAAATCAGCGACGAGGCCCGCGCGGCCATATAGCCGCCCTTCACCCCGCGATGCGAGATCAGAAGGCCCCGGTCCAGCAGCTTTTTCAGAATCTTGACCACGGTCGGCGCGGGCAGATGCGTCGCCTCGGCCACGCTCCGGGCCGTATGCAAATGGCCCTCCGGCTGGCTGGCCACGTACTCCATGACCACAAGCCCGTAATCCGCTAATTTGTTGAGCCTGAACATCCGCCGACAGCTTCTCCTATAAAGCCAGACCGTTTTAGTCCTCTTTCAGACTATCAACTCCCTCCGCTGAAATCAACTGGGCAAACTCTGCAAAACTTTTGGGTTGACATCCGACCCATGCGGGTGCAATTCTTCCCCTCGGATGCCGACCCAAAAGCAAGACCGCAACCAGCTCGCCCTCTTACAGGGAACCCTCGACCTTCTCATCCTCACGACGCTCGTCCTCGGCCCCTGCCATGGACAGGGAATCGCGCGCTCCATTCAGCGGCAGTCCGAGGAAGTCTTTTTCGTCGACCACGGCTCTCTCTACCTCGCGCTCCAACGGCTCGAAGACCGCCATTGGATCAGCGCAACGTGGGGCGTCAGCGCGAACAATCGCAAGGCGCGTTTCTATTCCCTCACACCCAATGGCCGCGCGGAACTCCACAAGAAAACCGGCGAGTGGCAGCGTCTGACCCGGGCCATGGAACTTGTTCTTGGCGGCGGTGACTAACCCATGTTCAGGCGAAGGCGTACTCCGGAAGACTTTGAAGCCGAAGTCCAGTCTCATCTGGAACTCGAAGCCGACCAACTCAAAACAGAAGGCTGCACCGATGAGGAAGCCCATCGAAAGGCCAGGGTCGGCTTTGGCAGCATCCCCGCTGCCCAGGAAAGCTTTTATGAGAAGGGCCACGCAGTATGGCTCGAAAATCTGCTGCGCGATTTCCGGTTCGCTCTTCGCGGACTAAGAAAAAACTGGCGCTTTTCCTTTCTTGCGGTCCTCGCTTTGAGCCTGGGCATCGGCTCCGCCACCGTCATCTTCAGCGCCATCTACGGCGTCATCCTCAATACGTTTCCCTTCTCAAATCCGGGTCAGGTCACAAGCTTCGGCATTCAGGACCTCTCCAACCCAGCCAGCTTCCGCCGCGAAGCGCTCTCAATACCGGAGTTCCTCGCCTTCCGCCAGCAAAGCCACGCTTTTTCCGACATCAGCGGTGAGTACGGCGGTTTCAATTCCACGCCAGTGCAATACACCGCCGGCCAGAACACATTCGAATTCAGCGCCGACTACATGAGCGTGAATTCCTTCGGGTTCTTCGGCCTGACGCCCGTCCTTGGACGCATGCCTTCCGAACAGGACACCCGCGCCGGCTCAACCCCGGTTTTCATGATGAGCTACAAGCTCTGGCAGCGGCAGTTCAATGGTGATCCCAGCATCGTCGGCAAAAGCTTCATGCTCAGCGGAATATCGCGAACGCTGGTTGGCATCATGCCTCCGCGCTTCCGCTGGGGATGGGCTGATCTCTGGATACCCTTCCCAATCGACGAGGCCCAGATCGACGCCGATCCCCAACTCGCCAGTACGTATCTTTGGTGTGTCGGACGGCTCAAGCCCGGAGTGACCCTCCAGGCCGCCGAGGCGGACCTGACCGTCATCGCCCATCGGCTCGCAAAAATCTACCCTCAGCTATATCCAAAACGTTTCACCGTCACGGCGGACAGACTGAGCGACAGGGTCACGGGCGCCTTCAAAGGACTCATCCTTCCGCTCCTGGCGGCGGTTCTCATGCTGCTGCTGATTGCCTGTAGCAATGTGGCCAATCTCATCCTCGCGCGCGCCACCGCCCGCGAAAGGGAAATCGCTGTGCGCGGAGCGGTCGGCGCTTCGCGCGCCCGCATCGTGCAGCAGTTCCTCATGGAAAGCTTTGTTCTCGCGGCGGTCGGCTGCGTTGTCGGTTGCGCGCTCGCCTGGTTCGGAATCAGGGCCATTGTCCCGCTCATCCCCTACAACGCCTATCCGCAGGAGGCGGTCATTACGCTCAACCCGGTGGTGCTGCTATGGTCGCTCGGCGTCACCCTCTTCGCGATTCTCGCCTGTAGCGCCGTACCCGCCGCGCGTTCGCTGCGCGGCAACCTGCAATCCCGCCTCATTGGCGCAAACATGGGAAGCAGTGCCCAGACCCGTCATGGTAAAGGCCGCGCGGCGCTGGTTGTCATCGAGGTGGCCTTGTCCATCGTGCTGCTGGTTGGCACAGGCCTCATGGTCCGCACATTCCTGGCGCTCACCCACGTCGATCTCGGCTTCAATCCAGACTATATGCTCACGGCGAATCTCTCTTTGCCGCAGTCTGAATTCAAGGATGCGGCGGCCAGGAGCCGCTTTATCCGCACATTTCTGGAACGGGTCAGTGCGCTGCCCGGAATTAATGCCGCAACGGAAAGCCTCTCCATTCCTCCTCGCGTGGGCGCGTTCACCGGTCTCACCATTTCCGGCCACACACACTCTGAGCGCTGGACAACCGCATTTGATTTCGTCAGCGAGAGCTACTTCCGCACCCTGAATTTCCAACTGCTGCGCGGCCGTTTCCTTACCTCGGGCGATGTCGATCAGGCCCGCCGCTACATCGTCGTCAATCGCGCGTTCGCGCAGCGGTTCTTTGGCGGTGACGATCCCGTGGGGCACATAGTCCAGTTCGCCGCCGATTTCTCCGCAAGCGACTCCAAATCCACCACCGCGCAGAAGCCATCCTATGAAATCGTTGGAGTGGTTGGGGATGAAAGGAACAGTGGCCTGATCGGCAAGCCCCAGCCGGAGGCGTTCCTGCCCTATACCGTTCTTGGACCACGGGAATTCAATCTGCTCGTAAACACTTCGGGCGGTCCCGCATCGCTTCTCCCAACGATTCGGCATCTCCTCTGGACCCTCGACCCGAACGTCGCGCTCGGCGACGCCGGTTCGGTGCGCTCCATTTTGCAGAGAGACACCTTTGCCAGTCCCCGCTTCGAAGCCGCAGTCCTCGGCGCTTTCGCCTTCATTGGCACGCTGCTGGTGATCATCGGAATCTACAGCGTAATGGCCTATACCGTATCGCTGCGCACCCACGAAATGGGGGTCCGCATGGCCATGGGAGCCCGTCCCGGCGACATTCTGCGACTGGTGCTGGGCAAGGGACTGGTTCTTATCGCGATCGGCGTGGCGCTGGGAATTGCCGGCAGCATCGGCCTCATGCGTTACCTTGGGCATTTGGTCTGGGGTGTGCCGGTTATGGATCCCTGGACCTATGGAATTGTGGCCGCTTGTGTGGTCGCCGTGGGGCTGGCCGCCTGCTTCGCTCCTGCGCGCCGCGCCACTCGGGTCGATCCGGCGATTGCGCTCAGGTACGACTGATACGGGTTCACCCCAAAAGTTGTCAAGAGGCGGATTGAGGCAAACTACGCGGAATCAGTAATTTACCGAGTGCATATGATTTTCCGCGAATTGCTATACTAAATATAGAGATCAATCCTCGAACGGGCGCAGCCACAAGCTGCGCCCTTGTTTTTTGGAATTCTAGCTAAGTGTGCTTTGTTTGCAAGATCGAATTCAGTAAGTCCTTTATTTTCAGGATCGATTAAAAATTTTTGTACTACATATTTCTAGGCCCCGAGCCGCTGCGCTCTGAGCCCCTCGACTTAACTCCTTTGTTTGCAGGATCAGCTTCAGCTAAGTCCTTTGTTTGCAGGATCAGCTTCAGCTAAGTCCTTTGTTTGCAGGATCAGCATTTTCTTTTTAGAGAGAAATGACCGGAGTCCGGTCGAGTGGGCCCAATTCGAATGGGAAAAAATGGGACGTGGAAGCCGTTCCCATTCTTGAAGAATTCAATACGGCCACTGCGGGGCTTTTGGGGGAGGGATGAGTGCAACAGGGGGAGAATTATTTATTTGCGACACCAGAACAAAACTCATCAGCCGTGAAGCCGGATTGACGGATCATGCTTTTCATTAAATCGGGTCCGAATTGACCCTTGCTCACGGTTACGGTAACGACGGCACGCGGGTGTTTAGAGTCCGCCGCTCGCTCATAGTGTTTGTGCGCACCCTCTTGTCGCTTGAATCGGAAGCCCAGACTCACGAGATTAGCTTCAACTTCTCTAGGCCTGAGAAGTCGGAGTTTTTTTCCCATCTACGAGCAGAGAGAGGCTTCAAAAATTTGGATCCGTTTCTGTGGCCTCTCCCGCCTAAAAAGTTCAAATAAACGGAGAACGAATATTCGATAGTGATATAGGAATCTGCGGAAGAGCGGGGAGGGACGAGGAACCAAGCCTGCGGGGTCTCCCTCGAAGGCAACGTGCAAATATCCATCAATGGCCTCATTCAGGCTTCGCACGGCCCTTCTGAGTGAGTCTTCTTCGACCATAATGTCGAGGTCTATGCACTCACCAACGAAACGCCCCTTGGACACACAGTATGCGTAGCAACGAAGGTGACGTTGTTTTTCGGGCGCGGTCCGACCATGATGACAATCAATTGGACCAACATTAGACGACTGCTCCCGATCGAGACTAGCAACACTCATAGAGCTAAATTCACTTTCACTGAGATTGATCGTGGGGAGCGACTATCAAAAACGCAAGATATCACTTCATTCATTATAGACACCACGAATATTTCTCGCTCCCGAACAAAGCCCGACACTATGGCGATGCCTAAAGTAACGAGCGCGGTTGCCTTTTGGCAATTTATCGGTCAAAAGCCCGTCGCCCTATCTGTATTTTGCCAAGTATGTTATTCCCACTACAGCGCTTCCATTCATGGTCGCATCGAGGGCGGCAGCGGCTTTTCGCCTTTTTCGGACCAGAGCGGATAATTCAGTCCGGCAAGGTGATTGAACACCCAGCCCTGAAGCACCAGCAGCACGACGGCGGCCTCAATCACCACCAGGTACCAGGGACGATAGAGAATCCCCAACGCCACAATCAGCGTCGTCGCTCCCGCCGGCGGATGACTTACTGAAAAGGCCACCATCAACATTCCGGTCGCAGCCAGCGCGAGGGCGGCGGCCAGCAGTTGCGGCCAGTAAAATCCTGGGGCGGGCGGCTGTCCGAACGGATGCATGCCCGTGACCCAGAACGCCCCAAACCCGCAGACCAGCCCAATGGCGTGCCCCAGCACCGCGTGCCGAGGCGACGCGCTCTTTTGCAGCGGCGTGAAGAACAGCAGATAGGCCGTCGGCCCCAGCGACGGGAAGACAAATGGGCTTCCCGTTACCTCGCCAAGCAGCGCGAGCAGGGCAATGGTAATGAATCCGTTGATGCAAACGTAAGCCGACCAAACCAGCTTGGGCGGCAGACGATGCAGCAGCGCCGGAAGCCGCAGCCGCTTCAGCAGCAGCTCCACATGCTCGAACTCCAGAATCACTTCCTCGGCGGGATTGGTCATGGCATGTTCCTTCATGCAATTGAATTACAATCGTACAGGAGAGTTCCGATGTCCTCGAAAGCTCTGGTTCAAACCAGGATCGATCCCGATGTAAAAGAGCGCGCCGCGGCGGTGCTCGAAAAAATCGGGATCACTGTTTCGGATGCGGTCCGCATCCTACTGACCCGCACCGCGAATGAGGGCGCGTTGCCCTTCGTCCTCTCAAGCAATGCCGCGCATGACGCTTGGTTCCGCGCCAAAGTGCAGGAGGCGCTCGACGATTCTCGTCCGGGCATTCCGCACAAAAGGGTGGAAGCACATTTTGCCGCGCGCCGCGCCGCTGCGCTTCGCAAAGCGCGCTAAGTGATACGCCTGGAGTGGGGCCCATTCGCGCAAGCCGACCGCGACGCTATCTTCGATTACATTGAGGCCGAGAGCCCACAGTCCGCTGTGGCTGTCGATGAACGCATCCGAGAGCAGGTTGAACGGCTGGCACGCTTCCCCGAGAGTGGCCGCCCAGGCCGGATCGAAGGCACCCGCGAGCTTGTCATTGAGCGAACGCCACTGATCGTCGCATACCAAGTTCGTGGAAAGGCCGTGCGGATCCTGCGGGTTCTGCACGGCGCTCAGATGTGGCCGGAGCAAATGCCCATGGAATCCTGATGAGCATTACGCCGTCGCGTCTTCCAGCACGGCCATCGCAGCGTTGCGGCCATTGATGCCGATCACCGATCCTCCCGGATGCGTGCAGGCTCCGCACAGATACATGCCAGGCATCGGCGTCCGCGCGGCCAGCCGGTTCCGCCACATATAAGGAGGCAGGCATTCGCCTTGGAAGATGTGGCCTCCGGTCAGCCCGACCTTCGCCTCGATGTCCGGCGGCCCCAGCACCTGCGCGTCGATTACAGCCGATTCCAGATTCGAGCAGAAGCGGCCAACCGAGCCCAGCGCCACGCGCCGCACTTCGTCCCGCCGCTCGTCCCAGGTCCCCTGCGCGAACCGGTAGGGAACATACTGCGCGAAGACGCTCATGGTGTGCTGCCCGGCGGGAGCGACCGTCGCGTCATGCGCGCTCTGGAAGTACAGCTCGCACCACAGTGACTTCGGCAACTCGCCTCGCTTCGATGCCGCGAAGCCGTCGCGCCACTCCTGCTTGGTGAGCGGCGCGTTGATCTGCCCCAGATGGTGCGGCTCGCGCACACCTGGACGCGCGGTGAAGTTCGGCAGCTCGCGCATCAGCACATTCAGCTTTACTGTGCATCCCTCTATCGGGACCGACTCAATGCGGCTGCGCCACTTCTCCGGAGCGGCTTCGCCCAGCATCGCCAGTGTGCGGCGCGGGTCGGCGTTGGACACAACGACCGAAGCGGCGATCCTCTCGCCGCTCGCCAACTCGACTCCTTCGCCGGGCAGAATCCGCCCAACCGGAACTCCCGCCGCAACCACCGCCCCTGCCTCGCGGGCCGCGTCGCAAAGGTAGAACGAGACCATTCCCATGCCGCCATGCACATAGCCCCACATGCCAGGCATTCCGCCCAGCCGCCCGGAGGCATGATGAAACCGGATCGAGGCCGTGCCCGGATCAAACGGGCTGGCATTAGTGCCGATCACTCCCTGTCCCAGCATCGCCGTGTGTAAGCGCTCGTCCCTCAGGTAGTGTTCGACAAACTCAGCCATCGACCAGTCGTAGAGCACGCGCCGCGCTTCCCAATCCCCGCCGAGCCGCTCGTCGATTTCCTCCGGCGAAGGCGCATCGCCGATCCACAGGTCCCGCTCACCGGCGGGCCGCAGCGCATCGCGCAGCCTGCGGATCACATCGCCCATCGCCCGCCAGCCCTCAACGTCCCGTGGAGCGAAGCGCGCAACCTCGTCCCCGCAGCGCGCGTCGTCATCCCAAAGCTGCACGCTCGACCCATCCAGAAACGGCACAAACAGCCCGTTCACCGCCGGAGTCCAACGAAACCCGCGCGACGCCAAGCCCAGTTCCTCAATTACTAGCGGATGCAGCAGCCCGGCCAGATACGCGCACGGAGACATCCGCACACCCGGAAACGGCTCCTCGATGGTGCATGCGCCGCCCACCCGCTCGCGCGCTTCCAACACCAGCACGCGCCGTCCGGCCCGCGCCAGATACGCCGCGCACGCCAGCCCGTTATGCCCCGCGCCCACAACAATCGCATCCCACTGCCGCCCGGCAAGCTCGCGCACCGGAGCGGGAAGCCCGATCACCCCAAGAACATCCGCGGCAGGCGACATCAAGGCGCACTCTCCTGAACACCAAAAGCTTTGGCCCGGATTTCGCTTCAGATTAGCTTTGCTGTGATCTTAATCCCTGCGCCCGAGGATGGTGTTGTCAATCAACCGCGTCGCGCCCACAAACGCCGCTACCGCCGCGAGCGCGCCGCCGCGCACGTCAGCCAAATCCTCCAGCGTGTCGGGATCAACCACCCTGCAATAGTCCACGCGGACCAGCGGCTCGCGGGCCAGCACCGCCTCGCCCGCTGCGATGAGTTCCCGCGCCGCCGTGACTCCGCTCCGCGCCAGCCGCTCCATTTCTTCGAGCGCATGATGCAGCGCCCGCGCTTGCTGCCGCTCCTCAGGTGACAAGTACCGGTTGCGCGAGCTCATGGCCAGCCCATCCGGCTCACGCACAATCGGGCACACCACAATCTCCACGGGAAAATTCAGGTCCCGCACCATCTTCTTCAGCACGGCCACCTGTGCCGCGTCCTTTTGCCCAAAGAACGCCCGGTCCGGCCCAACTATATTAAAGAGCTTCGCCACCACCGTCGCGACTCCGCGAAAATGTCCCGGCCGCGAAGCGCCGTCCAGCCGTCCGCTCACGCCCTCGACATCCACAAACGTGCTCGCGCCAGCCGTATACATTTCTTCCGTCGACGGAGCAAACACCACATCCACGCCCTCACGCTCCAGAGCCGCACAGTCGGCCTCAAAGGTTCGCGGATACTTCGCGAAGTCCTCATTCGGCCCAAATTGCGTGGGGTTCACAAAAATCGAGACGACTACCGCGTCGCAACTTGCCTTTGCTGCCCTTACCAGCGACAGATGCCCCTCGTGCAGTGCGCCCATGGTTGGAACCAGCCCGATGGTCTTCCCCTGCGCGCGCAATTCTCGCACTACGTCGCGCGCGTCAGAGACAGACTGAACAATCCTCATCGAACTTTTGTGGAGACCGCGCCCGTGCTCGTTGGCGCATGGTAGCTCTCCGCCTCGGAGGGGAATGCGCGCTCTTCCACGTCCCGCACATAACCTGCAATGGCGGAGCGAAAGAGCGCACCTGCGTCGCCGTATCGGCGGACGAACTTCGCTGGCGCGGAGAAGGTCAAATTCACCATGTCGTGAAAGACCAGAATCTGCCCATCGCAGTCCGGCCCCGCGCCGATCCCAATCGTCGGAACACCAACTTCCGACGTAATTCTTGCCGCAAGCTCGCGCGGCATTCCTTCCAGCACAATCGCCGAGACGCCCGCCGCTTCCAGCATCCGTGCGTCGCGCGCCAGTTCCTCGGCCGCAACTTCGGTTTTGCCCTGTACCTTATATCCGCCCATGCGATGCACCGACTGAGGCGTAAGCCCCAAATGCCCTATAACCGGAACCTCCGCCCCCACGATCCGCTCGACAAGCTCGCAGCGCACCGCGCCGCCTTCAATCTTCACGGCCTCGGCCCCGGCTTCCTTCACAAAGCGAATCGCATTCGCCACGCCCTCGGCCACGCTGGTGTGGTAGGAGCCGAAGGGCATGTCCGCCGCCACAATGGCCCGCTTCACCGCGCGACGCACAGCCCGCGTGTGATGCAGCATCTCGTCCACGGTGACGGGCAGGGTCGTGTCATAGCCCATCACCACCATGGCCAACGAATCGCCGACGAGAATCAGATCGACTCCGGCCTCATCCTCAAGCCGCGCCGTGGCGTAGTCGTAGGCCGTCAGCGCGGTAACAGGCTGATGCGCCCGCTTCTTCTCCTGCAATGTCTGGAAAGTAATTTTGGAAGCCGCGCCGGAACCGGCGTCGCTGCGGAAATTCGTCACGCTCATGATGTCTCCAGTGCAGCTTCCTCAAAGGAGGAATGCCGCCCGATCCTGACTACAGACAATACGCCGGGGGACAGGGTGAAGTAAAGGAGGGTGGAGGAAGACCCGGTTGAACTGAATGAAATTCCGACACCGCAGGGATGCGCGATAAATCTATTTGAGCGCCGGCAAAAACACGTCCGCTGCAAACGGAACGTTGGAAATTCCTAGATTTTTCTTTGCCTCCGCCATACCCAACTCCCACTCCATTTGGGTCGTTCGGCAATAAGGATCGTCAACAAAGCAAACATTAACTAGCCACGCCTCGACCCCTAACACCTCGCGAAGGAAATACAGGTGTGCGATACGGTTCGCCGTTTGGTATAGGCAGCCACACCGCCTGCTAGCTTTGACCTTATACTCAAATTTTCCCAGCCAGTCGGTGTCTGGATTTACGCCCAGCCAGTCTTTTGTTTTAGCTATTGATGAACCAATCATCTGCAGTGATGTTGCAGAGGTCGCCTTGCAATCTCCTGCATACATTTCCGGAATGTGACTCT
This sequence comes from Acidobacteriaceae bacterium, assembly GCA_025934135.1. Taxonomy (GTDB): domain Bacteria; phylum Acidobacteriota; class Terriglobia; order Terriglobales; family Acidobacteriaceae; genus Silvibacterium. The sequence goes on from JAICYR010000011.1 coordinate 23,587, forward strand.
TCGCCTCCACCAGCAGAACACTGTTTGATTCAGAAGTGGCACACGCAAGCGCATCCCATCTTGGACCACCCTTTGGCCAAAACTTAATCAACTTTGGTCCATATTGCCTAATCCCGAGGGCGATAAGGAATTCGACATCCTTATATTTCCGATACCGATCACGCTTCAGGGGCGAAACCCATTGCAAGTCGAACCGCTTGGCAAAAATATCCTCGATTGCACGATTCAGCAGTTCTGGTTGTTCATTCACATAAAGCTGAATCTGCTTCTGACTCCCGGCATATGCATTTCCTGATTCATCGCATCGCTTCTGTCTCGTTATCATCATTTGATATTGGCCCCACATATACATACCAGCGGGGCCGAAATCCATTCAACAAATTCCCGAGAAATCTGTGGAAAATACTCTTTACCTGAGGGGTTCACGCTTGGGTTGAGATACGCAGAGCAAGCCTGAAGGTGCTAATTCTTATGGCCCACCACGAGCGGGCCGTACCCGTCGCTCCTGCCCTCACCGCCCTACCGCCCCGCCCTCTGTGCGGCGCGAATCACACTGGGCAGCTTCAGCGAGGTGGAGCGGGTGAGGTCGGCTCCGGCCATGGCCTCCAATTGAGCCAGCGCCTGGGCGTGTTCTTCCGCATTGCGCGCGCAGGAGCAATCGGGCGGGATGTAAATGTCGAAGCCGCGCATATTGGCGTCGTGCGCCGTGACGGTGATGCAACTATTCGACGTGAGTCCCGTCAGGATGAGCGCCTGTACTTCGAGATGCCTCAGCAGCACCTCCAGCGGAGTCATATAGAAAGCCGAGTGCAGCGGCTTAAGCACGAAGTAATCCTCACTGTCCGGCAGCAGCGGCCGAACAAACTCCCCGCCTTTCGCCTCCAGACAACGACCCATCAGCACTTCTTTTTCGCTGCGCCAGTCCCCGTAATTGTCATTGACATACAGCACCGGGACGCCGGCCTTGCGCGCCCGGGCCTTCAGCTTTACCAGCGCATTCCGCATTTTGAGCGCGCCTTCCATAATCGCGTCTCCATCCGGAAAATCGAACGTGGTCAGGACGTCGATCAGAAGTAACGCGACAGGCACTGGCGAAGGGCGCGTCTGGGCATGCTTTCTGGACCTCATGGGAAGTCTGATGCGGCCACAGCGCGCCCCGCCCCTCTAAGGCAAACGGCGCGCCGGAATCCTGACTCCTGACGCGCCGTTTTCGTACGCAAGGCTTCTTCTCGCCAGCCTTGCTTCAACGCTTTCGCACCCGGCCGTTGTACTTGTCGCGATAGCGGACCCGGATTTCATACCCTCGTCGAGTGGGGAAGAATATTGCGAAGAGCGGTTTCAGCTGTGCGAGCGTAGCGGGGGCGAAAGCTCAAACCTGAAGCACGTCCCCGTCGCGGGCGACCAGCAGGTACAGGACCGGGTTGACGAAGAATCCCAGCAGGAGCGGCCAGACCAGCCCCGCCACGATGACGATGGCGAAGGGCTTCTGGCTGTCTGATCCGATGCCGGTGGAAAGTGCGGCGGGGAGCAGCCCGAGGCAGGCCACCATGGCTGTCATCATGATGGGACGCAACCGCATCAGCGCGGCCTCGCGGGTCGCGCTGCGAATGTCCATGCCCTCCAGGCGAAGCTTGTTGATGAACGAAACAAGGATGACGACCACCTCGACCGATACGCCCATGAGCGCAAGCAGTCCGAGCACCGAGGAGACGCTGAATGGAGTATCGCTCAGCTTAAGCGCGATGAGCGCGCTCACCGGTTCCGTCATAATGACTCCCAGCGCGATGGCGGCGGGGAACTTGAAATTTCCATACAGGGCAAAAAGGATCAAGAAAATGCAGAGGAGCGCGAGAGGGAGAATAATCTCCAACTGTGCCTTTGCCGCGAGAAACTGGCTGTACTCACCGCCCCAGGTCATGCGGTAGCCCTGAGGCAAATGAACAACCTTATTGACGGCCTTCTGGCCCTCTTCGACCGCGCTCGCAAGATCGCGTCCTTGAACACTGTATTGGACGCCGATATATCGCGAGTTGTTTTCGCGATATATGAACGACGCGCCATTTCCTTGTCGAATATCCGCCAGTTGGCCTAGCGGAATCTGTTCCCCGTCCGGCGCGCCGACCAGCAGATTACCGATGGCGCTGGCGCTGCTGCGGAACTGAGGCTGCATGCGCACGACGAGGTCAAAGAGCTTTTCGCCCTGGATCACCTGAGTCACGGCTTGTCCGCCAACAGCCGCGGAGATCACCGCTTCCACATCGGAAACATTGATTCCATAACGGGCGATTTTGTCGCGATCAACGTCGATGAGCAGACTGGGCTGCCCAAGCTCGCGGACAACGGTCAGGTCAGTGAATCCGGGAACTTTGGCCAACGCATTTTTGATCTTGATGGCATTGTCCTGGAGAACCTGTAGGTTTCCGCCGTAGACTTTGACAGCGAGCGAGCTTTTCAACCCGGTCAACGCTTCATCCACGGCGTCTTCCGCGGGCTGAGTGTAGTTGAAGACGATTCCGGGGAAGGCGGTCAGCTTCTGGTTGATGGAAGCGATCAGCTTGTCTTTGGTGTCGGTATCGCCGTTCCAGGACTTGTCCCCATATGGTTTAAGGCCGACATAGAATTCGCAGTTGAAAAAGCCCGTAGCATCGGTTCCGTCATCGGGTCGTCCCAGCTCGGAGCCGACGACTGTGACCTGCGGATAGGACATTAAAATTTTCCGAATCTGTGGCGCGATGCTGCTGGCCTTCTCAAAGGAGATGGTGTAAGGCATGGTGGCGCGGACCCAGAGCGCTCCTTCGTCGAGGTGCGGCATGAACTCGCCGCCGATAGAAGGAATCAGAAACAGCGTGGCCGCAAAAATCACAGCAGTGATTGCCACTACCAGCTTGGGATGATCGAGCGCGCGGTCCAATTGCCGGGCATAGACTTTCTTGATCCATTCAAAGACAACGTTACGGCGGTCGCGCACTCCATTTTTGAACCAATAGGACGCAAGCACGGGAACCAGAGTAAGGGTGAGGATGAGCGCGCCGAAGATGGCAACGGCCATGGTTTCGGCCATGGGATGAAACAGCTTTCCGGAAGGTCCGCTGAGAGCATAGATAGGGAGATAGCCGGTGAGGATGATGGCTACGGAATAGAAGATGGGCCGGTCGACGTCCTTTGCGGCCAGCAGGATGACTTCGTGAAGCTTGTAGTCCTGGCCTTCACGCAGCGCAAGCTCACGATAAATGTTCTCCACCATGACGACCGTGCCGTCGATGACGATGCCGAAATCTATAGCGCCCAGGGATAGGAGATTCGCGGCCCCATTGTGAAGGTGCAGGACAATGAACGCGAACAGCAACGCGAGAGGGATGGTGAGCGCGGCGATAACGGCGGCGCGCACGCTGACCAGAAAAAAGAGAAGGACCAGGAACACCAGAATCATGCCGTGGAAGAGGTTGTGTTCCACGGTATGGGTGGTGAGTTGGATGAGGTCGCTTCGGTCGTAAAAAGGATGGACTTTGACGTCCGGCGGCAGAATGTTCTGGTTCAGGTCTTTGGTCTTGGCTTCGACAGCTTTGAGGACGGTCTGGGTCTGCTCACCGCGACGCATCATAATGACGCCTTCGACGGCATCATTGTTGTTCTGAAAGCCGAATTCGCCGAGACGCGGCGCGTGGCCGATTACGACGCTGCCGATGTCCTTGATCTTGACCGGCACACCATTTTTGCTGCCGACCACAATGTTCCCGATGTCCTGGATATCGCGTACCAGGCCGATGCCGCGCACATAATAGAACTGACCGCCCTGAGAGTAAAATCCGCCGCCCGCGTTGGAATTATTTGCCTGCAATGCAGCCGTCACCTGCTGAACGGTGAGGTGGTAGCTGTAGAGGCGGGCCGGATCAAGCTGGACCTGATATTGCATGGTCGTCCCGCCAAAGCCAGAGTCGTCGGCGACGCCGGGGACTGAGCGGTAGGCCCGTTCCACAGTCCAGTCCTCAATCGTCTTCAGTTCCTGTGGGGTGCGGTCGGGGCTTTCCAATACATACCGGTAGATCAGGCCGCTGGGGCTGAACAGAGGCGCCATGGAAGGCGTGACTCCGGCGGGCAGACTGGCTTGCGCGATTCGCTGGAAAACAATCTGGCGCGCAAAGTAGTCATCGGTATTGTCTTGAAACGTGAGGGTAAGGTCGGAAAGCCCATAGAGCGAGATGGACCGCATGACGACCATGTTCGGAACGCCATTCATCTCCAGCTCGAGGGGAAGCGTAACCAATCGTTCAACTTCTTCCGCCGCATGACCAGGCCATTGGGTAATCAGCTCAACCTGAGGAGAAGAAAGATCGGGATAGGCGTTCACCGGCATGCGCTGGAAAGAAACGATTCCAGCAACAGCAATCATCGCGGTCAACATCAGGACCAGAAAACGCTGATGCAGCGCAGCTCTTACGATTCGATGGATCATTCGACTATCAGCGCCACTGTCTTTCTCATAGCTTTCTGGTAAAAATCCGGTTATCGGGTCCTAACGTTGCAGCGAATTCTCGAATTGCACGAACAGACCGCCATCTGCAATAAAGCGGTCCCCGGGTTTTAGTCCCGAAGTAATCTGCGTTTTTCCCTGCTGGCTTTCGCCCACGGTGACGGAACGCCTGCCGAACCGGCCTCCGGAAGTTTCGACGTAAACGAATGGCTGGTTTTCGGAATCCCGCAAAACCGCCGCGTCCGGCACGGCAATGGCGTTTCGCACAACTCCGGCATTCACCGTGGCCGTCACATACATGTCCTTCTTGAGTTTGTCTCCTGGATTGGGGGTTTCAATGCGCGCCTGGAGAGTGCGGGTGTTGGAATCCAGTGCTGGCGCTACATAAGAAATGCGCCCATGGAAGATCTCGGGATAGGTGTCGGTTTGGATCGCCACCGTGTCTCCCACATGCACGTAAGGCAGGTCTTTTTGATAAATGTTGACGAGCACCCAAACTTTACTCGTGTCGGAAATAGTGAAGCACTGCGTGGCACCGGTCTGGAGGAGTTGCCCGGCGGAAACATTCTGCTCGACCACCTCTCCGTCGATCGGAGCGCGTACCGGCGCCTCGAACGAAGGAGACGCTTTGAGCAGCGAATCGGGATCGGCGACTCCCACTACTTTCAACGCGGCCGCGGCGCTTTCCAAGTCCCCGTTGGCCTGCACCTCGGCAGATTCAGCCTGCTCCAGGTTCTGTTCCGCCAGGGCGTGATGCTGGTAAAGGTCCTTGGCACGAGCATAAGACTTTTGCGCCAGTGCGTCGGCGTCCTTCGCTTTGAGATAGGCTGAGCGCAACTGGGAGTAGTCCGGACTGGCCACATATAGCAAGGGCTGACCACGGCGCACTTTCTCTCCGGGTACGACCGCGATTCGAGTAATCGGGCCACTGACCTGAGTGATGACGGGCGTAGTACGGAAGCTGTCATAGGCGACTGATCCCGTGAGCCTGAGGGTCCGCGTCAGTGTGGTTGGCTGCGCCGTAAGCACCTGCAAATGGGCCATCTGATCGGGCGGGATGGAGAAAAGCGTTGCGCTGCCGGAGTCAGCGGCGCTGTTGCCGGGGTTGGATTTGGACTTGCTGCAGCCGGCCAGCACGAACACGATGACCGCTGCCGCTATCAGCGCGGCGCGGTTGGGCGAGCAATCCCTTGGCATCTTCACGGCAGGGTCCTTGTTCCTACGGCTTCCTTGAGTTGTTCAAGCGAGGTCATATATGAGGATAAAGCCTGGCGATAGGCCAGTTGGACCGCGCGGTAGCTGCGTTCAGCGTCCAAAAAGTCCAGCAGGCTTGCGGCCCCGCGTTTGTAGGCATATTCACTGATGTCGCGCGAATCCTGTGCCTGCTTCAAATAACCGGAAGAATAAAGATCCACCACTTCGGCGTTGCTGCGCAAAGAGTTGTAGGCGTCGGCCACATCCGAGAGGGCCTGATCAGACGCCGCCATCCTGGCCTGCTGGGCCTGGGTCAGAGCATAATTGGCCCGCGCAATCTCGCCTTGGTTCCGGTCAAAGAGGGCCCATGGAATGCTCACCGATATCCCGGTGCTGTTCTCCGCCGATGCGTGCGTGTAGGTGAAACCGGCAGTCACGTCCTGTTTGCCGTTGGCCTTGGCCAGAAGAATCTGGCTTCGCGCGGCGGTGATTCCCAGTTCGCTGGCGCGCAGGTCGGGGCGGTCTTTGAGCGCTTCCGCTTCCAGGTCATCCAACTGCTCCTTCACAGGAACGTAGGTCAAAGTGCCGACGACGTCGTAATCCGCAGGCACCGCGTCGTAGCCAAGCGACTGCCGCAGCGCGATAAGGGCCTGCACCCTGGCGAGTTGCGCAGAGGACACGTCGGTTTGAAATTGCAGCAATTGCAGTTTGATCTTGAGGTAATCGCCTTCGCTGATATAGCCGGACTTGTACTGGGTCTCGGCAAGGCCGACCGTCTGCTTAAAATCCTTTAAATCCTGCTGGGCGAACCGCAGGGCAGACTCCGCCAGCAGGACGGAGATAAACTGCTGCGCCACGTTGAAGGTCAACGTGCGTTGGGCGTCCTCAAACTGCGCGCGGGTAATGGCAGTCTGGTCCCGTGCGGCTTGCAGCCTGCGCTGCCGTTTGTGGCCGCGCTCGAACAAATAATCGAGTCCCAGGTCGAACTCCTGGGTCGTGTTCAGGGTATCCAGCGAAAAATCCTGCGGATCGAGAAGGGGGACGTACTGGGAATTGAAATTGATATTGGGGTTGGGCCGCAGATTCGCGGTGACTTCCTGGGCCTGGTTTTGAAGGATGAGAGTGCGGTCCGCTTGCAGAGCGTGGTTGTGGGCGAGCGCGAGTTGGACTGCCTGATCGAGATCAATCCGGGTCTGTCCCTCAGCTCCTGGCGTGAACGCAAGGTGCAGAAAAATCGCAACTGCGAGAGCGCCCATGAACAAGCGGCGCCTTGTCTTCAGTGCCGAATTCGGAACTACGAGAGAAACGCGAGCGGCATTCAAACGAGGGCTTCCTAAATCTTCATTCTCCGCGCCATCCCAATCGATGTGGAAGTGGCGGGCTGCTATTTTTGAAATGCCGGACACGAGTCGATGACAACATTGTAAGCGAGGAAAATGCCGGGCCGCTTGCGTTCCGCCCTCTGCTACTCCCTATCGTGACTCCGCCAGAAGTGACGCAATCAGATCCCAAGGTCATACAGGCGGTTTTTGGTGCCTATCAATAGACGTCAAGAACTCCCAAATGTCTCGCGATCTCACTGCTGCATCGATTCATGTTTCCATTCGCCAGGCCCGTCTTCACGTGCTCACGGGAGGTTGGTAAAGAGCGATCTGTTAAAGAATCGCAGCCGGACTGGCGAGCGATTCGATCTTCTCACCCCCACGGCTGGGCGGCCGCACGTCCGGAAGAAATGCGGCAAACAATCCCAGAAGCGGCAGAAATGCACATATCTTGTAAACGAACACGATTCCGAAGTGGTCGGCCACGATGCCCAGCACCGCTGCCCCCAGGCCTCCCAGACCGAAGCTGAAGCCGTAGAAGAGGCCGGAAACCATGCCGATGCGGTGCGTCAACATATCCTGTGCATAGACGATGATGGCGGGGAACGCCGAGGCCAGCACCAGGCCGATCACGACGCTCAAGCCGATTGTCCAGCCAAGGCTGGAGTAAGGCAGTGCCAGAGTAAATGGCGCGCAGCCCAGGATGGAAAACCAGATCACGCGCTTGCGGCCAATACGGTCGCCCAAAGGACCACCGACCAATGTGCCCCCGGCCACGGCAAACAGAAAAATACCCAGTAAATATGCCGCCGTGTGCGCCGGCAACTTAAACCGGTACATGAGGAAGAACTCGTAATAGCTGCCAATGCTGGCGAGGTAAAAAAATTTCGAGAACGTCAGGATGAACAGAACACCGATGGTCCGACGAACCACCTTGGGCGGGTAGCGCCGCACCGAGCCGCGCCCGCCCCGGGAGACCCGCAGATCGAGGTGGCGACTGTACCAGCGGCTCACCTGCAGCAGGACCACAATCCCCAGAAGGGCCGCCAATCCGAACCACGCGACGTGCCAGCGTCCATGCTGGCCGTACTTCAGGACCACAATCGCCACCAGCATCGGCCCCAGCGCCTGCCCGAGGTTGCCCCCAATCTGGAACACCGACTGCGCCAAACCATAACGCCCTCCAGACGCGGCGCGCGCGGTCTGGGACGATTGCGGGTGAAATACGGAAGATCCGCAACCAATCAGCGCCACCGAGAGCAACAGGACCGGATAGGCCGGAGCAACCGACATGAGCAGCACGCCTGCCAAACTGAAGAGCATGCCGACGGGTGTCGCGTACGGCAAAGGGTATTTATCGGTGAGGGCGCCGACCACTGGCTGCAGCAGCGAGGCCGTCAGTTGAAACGTAAGCGTGATCGCGCCGATCTCAATGAAATTGAGATGAAACTCCCCTTGCAGCAGTGGATAGATCGTTACAATCAGCGACTGCATCATGTCGTTCAACATGTGCGCGGAACTGACCCCGGCCAGCACGCTGTAGTAGGTGTCGATGGCTCGCGTGCCACCCCGCTCGACGGATTGGTGACGCCGGGAGTGCGTTATTCCAGAATGAACATCAGGGTCTGTCATATGCGGAACCTGGCCTTTGTCGGCATGATTCGAGCGCTTCACGCGAAGCGCTCCGGCCACAGCGTCAGGCAATCAATCAGTTGGTGAAGGAACTGGAGCCATACTTTGGCGACGGTTTCCCGGTATTCGGGCCCCACTAGAATCGAAAGCCCGTGTGTGTCCAGGACGCGGGAAGTTTGAACACCGGTTTCATGATTTGATGGTAGTTCATCTCGTAGATGGCCACCAATGCATGCCGCCGACACATAAAGACAGGGCCTACTGATTAGGCCCAGCTTGAAGAGAAATTCCCAACTGCTGACATTTCTTATAAAAATGGCTTCTCTCCAAGCCCAGGGACTTTGCGGTGTTTGTAATGTGATGGTGGTTCCGTTTGAGTTCCGACAGCAGCGTCATCCGCTCGAATTCCGCCACCCGGCTTGCCAGCGGGCCAGCCGCCGCAGTCGCATTTGGCGAAACGCCAACAAACTCCCCCTCCGTGCCGGGCAGCACCATTTCTACTGTGTCACGATCTACCGCCATCCCATCCGCCAGCAGCAGGATTCTCTCCACTACATTGCGGAGTTCGCGCACATTGCCGCGCCAAGGCCCTTGCTGCAACCCTTCCATCGCCGCCGGAGTGAACGGCAAAATCTTCCAGCCATTCTGGTTGCAAATCTGCGCGGCGAAATACTCCACCAGCGTCGGTATGTCTTCCCGGCGCGACCGCAGTGGAGGGAGCGTGATGGGAAACACCACCACGCGATGGTAGAGATCCCGGCGAAAACTGCCTGCTTCGACCATCTCATCAAGGTTGCGATGGGTGGCCACAAGCACGCGAACGTCGACGGCTATCGGCTTGTCGCCTCCAATGCGCTCCACTTCCGATTCTTCGAGTACGCGCAGTAATCGCGTCTGCAACGCCAGCGGCATGTCGCCAATTTCATCAAGGAACAGCGTGCCGCGATGCGCCTGCTCAAATTTCCCGGTATGCCGCTGTGCCGCCCCCGTGAATGAACCTTTCTCATGGCCAAATAGTTCGGACTCGATCAATTCGGTTGGGATGGCCGCGCAGTTGAGTGTTACAAACGGCCTGCCGGCACGCTGGCTTCTGTCGTGAAGAGTCCGCGCGACCAGTTCTTTGCCGGTTCCGGTTTCGCCATAGATGCAGACCCGGGTGTCGGTTGCAGCCACACGATCGATCTGGGTCATAACGCGACGCATTGTCTCGCCGGTCCAAACGAGTTCGCGCGTTCCAACCTGGCGGCGCAGTTCACGATTTTCCGTCTCCAATCGCTTGAGCTTCAGCGCGTTATCAACGGTCAGCAGCAGCTTGTCGGTCGAGATCGGCTTCTCAAGAAAATCCAGGGCGCCGAGCCGCGTGGCGCGTACGGCCATCTCAATGTGAGCCTGACCGGACATCATCACCACGGGCGCGGCGACGCCGGAGGCACGCAAATCCTCCAGAAGGGCCAGCCCGTCATGACCCGGCATGACCACATCGGAGAGAATCAGGTCGAAGGGCAGGGACTTCGCCAATTCCAGCGCGCGTGGAGCCTGGTCGCACACGGTGGCTTCATGCCCGGCGAGACGGAATGCCCGCGAAAGCGATGCCAGCGTGTTTGCCTCGTCGTCGACGATGAGGATATGCGCCTTGTTCATACTGAATGCTCCGCCACGGCCAGCGGCAGTTCAATGACGAACCGCGCGCCGCCGTTTTCTCCGCTCTCCGCGGCTATGGTTCCATGATGGTCCGCAATCACCGACTGAACAATGGCGAGGCCGAGCCCCGTGCCATGCTGCCTGGTCGTGTAGTACGGCGTGAAGAGCCGGCTGCATTCTTCCGGCGTCAGCCCGGCGCCGCTGTCGGAGACAGAAATGCGTGCCGCATCCCCGGCACGCGCGGCGGCAATCACCAGCATTCCTCCATCCGGCATTGCATCCATTGCATTCAGCACCAGATTCGAGAGGGCGCGGTGCAACAACTCTGCGTCGGCGGATATCGGCAGCGGCCCTGAATCCGCGGTTGCGTGCAGTTCGATGTGCTTCTCCTTCAAGGCAGGCTCGTAGAGCGCGGCCACTCGTCGAACAGCATCCCGTGCATCCATTGGCTCCACTTGCGGCCTGGGCATTTTTGAGAAATCACTGAAGCGGCCAATAATGACCTTCAGGTTGTCAATCTCAGCCCGCATCGTTGCGGTGCTCTCGTTAAAGACTTCATCGAATTCCTCCTGCGGCAGCGCGCGCGCACGGACCATGTTCTCCACGGTAATTTGCAGCGGAAACAACGGATTCTTAAGTTCGTGCGCCAGCCGACGGGCCAGTTCGCGCCATGCCGCCACGCGCTCACTCTGCACCAGGCGATCGCGCTGTTCCACAAGTTGCTCCGTCATGTGGTTGAAGCTGCCCGCAAGAACCCCCAACTCATCGCGCGCATTCACCTCAACACTGGTGTCCCAATTACCCGCCGCCACCTCGCCTGCCGCTCGCGCCAGTTGTTCGATTGGACGCGAAACACGGGCGGCGATCCACAGACTGGCGGCAATCGCAAACAGAATGCCCAGCCCAGCCGCGCCGTAAGCAATGGACCGTATGTGGCGCTGCACCTCTACCATCCCTCGTCGCGAATTCGCCACCACCAGCACTGCGAGCACGTTTCCATTCGCTCCCTTCAACGGAATGGTCGTCGCATTCACACTGTCTTCGCGGTGCGAAGTTGGATACACCACTGCTTCCGCATTCTGCCCCGTTGTTCTCGCCTGGTCTACAAGCCGTTGGTATGCATGCGAGCTGCCGGACACCTGAGATGTCCCGATGAAATTGCCGAGGGAAAATCCGGCAGAAAGGTTGCGGTACAAAGAAACCCGCGTTCCGGCAGAAATGGGAAAGTCGCGGAGCGTATCCGCATTCAGATTGCGGCCGCCCACAACGTAGATCTGCGGATTCGATTTTTCGACGGTGCGCACAGCAAAGATGCCGATTTCCGAGCTTCCGTCAGGCAGGTCCTCCTCTTTGAGGAAGGCCGGTTTCCCGGCCGACAGAACCGCCGGCTCCTTGTAGCCGAAGCGCGCCGGCCACTGCGCGGACGAGATGATGCTGCCGTCGTTCGCTACCAGCTCCAGATCATCCACTTGATATTCCCGCGCAAGACTCGCGGCAGTATTCAAATACTGCGCCGTATCGCCGCCGTTGGCCAACTCGAACGCGATGCGCTGCAAAGCATCGCTGGAAGCCATACGGTCCAGAGCAGCGGAAGTATCGGCCGCACTCTGATCGAATTCCCGCTGAAACTGGTTCACAAGCGCGGACGTTTGCTCATGATGCAACTCATCAAATACACCCCGCACGCGCAGAGAAATGGTCCAGGCCACCGCGGCCACAACGCCGACCACGGTGAGCGAGAAAGTCAGAAGCAGCTTTTGCCGAAGCGTCACTTCGCGCCCTCCAGTGAGGCGTCTGCCAGCAACGGTTCACCATCCGGAGAGAGGCGAATATCGCGGACCCGCTCGTCGATGGCCCAGGCGCGAGGAAGCCACAACAGCGGGACAACCGTATTACTTTTCAGCGCCGAACTTTCCGCCTGCCACAGCGCCTGCGGGCCTGTACCGTTTACCGTTACGTTCAGGCTGAATGCGGCCAGCATTTCATCCAGGGCCGCACGGGGATTGGTTTCCTCAAGATGCACCAACTGCAGATCCATCGCGGTCGGCTTGCCTGGAGGCGCCATCCGCGCGTTGAATCCCGCCTCGTGCAGATTCAGAGCCAATCTTTCGCCGGCCAATCGCATGGTCGCGCCGCCGGGTTCCGTGCCGATGCCCAATGGAGTTGGAAAAGCTCCTCCGCGCATGGCGCGGGCGCGGTCAAGATCGCGGTCCGTCGCGAACAGGAACGCATAGCCGCTCACTTTTTGCGGCAGAAGGCCGGCGGTGATTTCTCCTTGCTTTTGAAAGATCACGTTGTAGAGCGCCGCGCGATCGACCGCGAGCGCGGCGGACCGACGCATTCCCACATCCTTAAACACACCCTGAGCAGGAATCGTCAACGCCAGCAGATCGACAGGCCCGGACACCAGAACGTTCATGTGCTGCTGTTGTGCCTGGCGCAGCAACTCCGGCGGGACCTGCACGATGTCAGCGTGGCCAACACTCAGGTCAAGCCATTGGTCACGCTGGCTCCGGTGCTGGACAATTTCCACCGAATCCAGGAAGGGCCGTCCCTGCCAGCAATCGGCATACGCCGTGAGCATAAGCGCGCCATTTGTAAAACCGGAAACTTGGAAGGGCCCCGTCCCCTCAAGCACGCCCGATGGGTCCTTCTTTGAAACTGCGAAGCGGGTTTGCGCCAACAACTCCGGCAGATCGGGCGAAGGCGCGTCCGTTGTAAAGACGATGTCCAGCGGCCCGGCGGCATAGACTGCGTTCCAGGGGCACTCTGTTTCCGAAGCAGCGTTTGTTGCATTCGGCGATGCGCTGTTTGCGCACAATGCCGTGAAGGACGCGACAACAGCTTCCGCATTGAGCGGTGTGCCATCCTGAAAGCGCACCCAGGGGCGCAGGTGAAATTCCCAGCGCTGATTGTGGTTTGTCTGGCTCCATTGCACCGCAAGCGCCGGCTGCGCCGCGCCGGTATCGCTGAGATCAGTCAACCCATCCAGCACGAGCCGCCTTGCCAATCCATCCGGTGCCCATGCGTCTCCATGCACTTCGATACGCAGCGTGCCTCCGTAATGAGGACGCGTTCGCGCGCTCGCTCCAAGGGCGAGGAATAGAAGCAATCCGCTAATTGCAGCTTGCCACAACACTCCACACCTCATATTCGTCTGAATCAGGTTTTTGAAAGACGACAATGTCATTGCCTCCGTTGATCGAGGGCCATATCGACGTCACCACTCCAGGCACTTGCAGCGGCATGCTGTCTGGAACCGCCTCTCGCCCGGAAATTTCATACGCGCGCAGGCTGTCGCTGGCCCTGGCCCCGCCTGAGCCTGAAACAAGCACCAGCGTTCCCGGTCCGCAGACCGAATGAATCGCTGCCAGGTCGCTACCCCAGCCGTGTGTTCCATTGATGGGCACCGTTTGGTTGTTCTGTACAAGCACAGCGGAGCCATCCACGTTGTCAAGCAACATGGCCGTTCCGCCGGCACGTGAAACTTCCGCCGCCTGATAAAACGGCGCGAGCCGCATCCCGAAGCCCGGAGCCAGCACACCCATAAAGTAGTTTCGCGCCGAATCATAGAATGCTTTTTGCGTCGGCGTTACCGGCCATGGATCGTCACTCCCAGCGCAGGCAAGTGTAATCGCTGATCCGTTATCCGCTCCGCGGCACATGACGCCGGGTAGATATGCGTTGAAGAGATGGTCCTGCGCCGCGGCGATCCGTCCGCGCATGTCCCGGGAGAAGTTCGCTATATATGGAATCGAAAGCCTCTGCTCCTCAACCCAGGGTGAGGGCAGCGCCGGAGTCGTTGTTGTGTCAGTCGGAGCGGGCGCCGCTGTCTTCTTCGCGTACACCACAACCTGCCACGATTCCAGCACGACCAGCCGCTGCTCGCCCACCGAAGAGAATATCTGTGCGTCGAGCACCCGTTCAGGCTCGGTAATGATCTCTGTGTGTCGCAGCGTGAGGGTAGGGCCACCGGCCTCCGCAGGGGCGGCGTCCAGCTTTACCGGCAGCATCGTCACCCGAATCTCAGTGCCTTCCTGCACCTCGGCAACCCACAACCCGCCGTGCATATTCTGCGACAACGTGACGCGGACCAGAGTCGTGCTGTCACTGCCGCCAGGCACCGTTCCCAGTGAACGAAGGTCTTGTTCCAGCATCTGCCGAATCTGCGGAACTTCATCCGCGCTGAGTGTCGATCTATTACTCAGAGTCAGTTGCACCGGCCCCGGGCCAGCAAGCGCCGCGATTTGCTTCGCCAAAGTGGCGACAGGCTGCTCCCAACTGGCTGCCTGCGCTCCGGGAAGCGCGAAGGCCAGCACAGCCGCCACAACAAGAAGCCAAGTCCTGAAGATCATTAGCTGGGGCGGATTATATAGCAC
>JAICYR010000121.1 GCA_025934135.1 Acidobacteriaceae bacterium
GGCATGGGCGAAACCCTGACCCTGCAGGCCAACATCGGCGACGTGTCGCGAAACTTCAAGTTCGGCTTTGATGAACCTTACATTCATAACCAGCCGCTGAATCTGGGCTTCCAGGTTTTCAACAGCAAGTACGACTACAACGCCAGCAAGAACTACAAGCTGGCGGGCGGGAACCCGGACAACCTGTCGAGCGCGACGCAGTCGCTGTTGCAGAAGTATGACCAAACCGCGACCGGCTTCACGGTTTCGGCCAGCTATCCGATCAAGCACAGCTTTAAGCGCATCGGCATCACCTACAGCCTGAACAATTCATCGGTAAAGACCTACAGCGCGGCTTCCAGCAACTTCTTCCAGACGCTGGCGTTCCGCAGCGGCATTCAGGGACAGAACGCGCTGGAAGGCATCGTGACAAGCTCGATCATGTTGAGCTACACGGAGAACAAGCTGGACTCCAACTACCTGCCGCACACAGGTCACTCCATTTCCGCCGATTTGCAGGTTGCCGGGCTGTGGGGCAATGTGCGGTACATCCAGCCGCTGATTGAGTTCAAGGCCTTCCACCCAATCAAGGGACTAAAGTTCAATCCCGACGGGCGGAACGTCTTCGCATACCGGCTACAGGCGCAGTATATTCGCGGCATCACTGGCGACGTGGCCCCGCCGTTCAACCGTTTCTACACCGGCGGCGAGGCCGACCTGCGCGGGTTTGATATCCGCTCGGCGACGCCATACGGGTTTGTACCGACGCGGGTGCTGTTTAACCTGACCAATTCCGACGGCACGACGGTGCCGCGCGATCCGACCAACCCCGGCCTTGGACCGATCAAGGTTCCGATCCCGGTATATGGCATTGCCTCCATTGGCGGCGACGCGAGCTTCACGGCCAATGTCGAGTACCGGATTCCGATTTACGCGCGGACGGCCAGTTTCAATCTCTTCGACGACTTTGGAATGGACATGGCGCTGGACAATAGCCAGTTGCGGCAAAGCCCGGCGGGTATCTCGGTCCTTAACTCGCCGCTGTATGGCTGCCCGAACTACAACAACGGCGCCTGCCAGGGCGGAGTGCCGATCCAGTTCAGCCGCACGATTGATCCGATTGCCGGGACCAATTACGTTCCCCGCATGTCCATGGGGGCCGAAATCGACATCATGATGCCGATCATCAACGCGCCGTTCCGGCTCTATTATGCCTACAACCCGCTCCGGCTTGAGGAAGACTTCCACACGCAGGACCTGATTACCCGGAGCATGTTCCCGGCAGGCGGCGCGGGCGATTACAGCTATGCCCAGGCAGAGCAGGCTTATGGCTCGCTATTCCATCTGCGGGAGCCGAGAAAGACCTTCCGGCTGGCCGTAAGCACAACTTTCTAACCTTGGGGGCGTGCGCCACCGGCCATTGACGGTGGTTCCCGCCCCTCCTATAATTCGCTCAGTCCTGAGAATGTCTTCTGATCGTTTCTCGTCTTGCCTTCCATCCCTTTCCGGGCTGGAAACCGCCTCTACGAACAACGCAGCGGCTGGATCAGGAAGCGAGGTTCGCTTCCGCAAGCGCGGGCGATCTGATCCAAACCGGAGGAATCTTAAATCCACATGAAGCGTGTAATTTCGCGTTCGTTGCCCATAACCTGCCTGCTCGTTTCAGGTTTTTGCCTGAGCGCTGTCGCCCAGCCGGCTACACCCGCCGCTCCTGCCACGACCACCGCCGCCCCCACGGGCACCACCAAGGTCGCCGTGATCAACTTTGAAGCCGCCGTCTTCCAGACCAACGAGGGCAAGAAGAGCATTTCCGATATTCAGCAGAAGTTCGAGCCGAAGCGGCAGCAGCTCAAGACCGAGTCCGATGAGATCAATACTCTCAAGAAGGAGCTCCAGACTTCGGGCGACAAGCTGAGCGACGCCGAGCGCCAGAGTCGCACGCAAGCCATTGACGCGAAGGAAAAGACCTTCCAGCGCGATGGCGAGGACGCCAGCCAGGACTACCAGGGGCAGATGCAGCAGGCTTACCAGCAGCTGGCCGAGAAAGTCTACGGCGTGCTCCAGAGCTATGCCAGCGAGAATGGCTTCGGCGTTGTGCTGGACTCTTCGGCTAGCGCTTCAGCGCCTCCGGCTGTCCTCTGGCACCGCCCGACCACGGATATCACCAAGGCCGTGATTGACGCCTACAATGTCAAGTCCGGTGTTGCGGCGCCAGCCTCGGTCCCGTCGGCGCCAACCTCTCACGTTCCGACTCACAAGCCGAGATCCACTCCCAAGTAAGCTTTTTCTTTCCATTCCAACAGAGGCCCCGGAAGACTCGGGGCCTTTTTCTTTGGAGGCGATTCCGGGTGCCCAATCCGCGGGCTGCCCATTCTGTGGAAAACTTGTGGAGATCGGGATAGGCGCGAAGGAGTGGTCTCATACGTCTTAGTTTTAATGACTTCTCAGATCGCCGAAGATTTTTTGTAGTTCATACATTCCAAAGTGGTTGCGCAATATTTTGCCTCTTAGCAACCAGCACTTACTTCAGTAACTTAAGATTCTGACCAAGGCTCGCAGTTTCCACAGATAATCGTGACCGGGAAGCCGGAACAGGATGGATTTCCGAACTTCGTCCTTGCGCGGGAGACTCGATTTTCGGATCGTGCGACTGTCCCGCGACAGGACGGATCGGATTTTGGGCGCAAAAAAGCCCGGCCGCGTGGCCAGGCTCTTTTGCTTGCCTCTGTGTTACGGGTTGATTACTTCTTGGAAGACTTCTTTGCCGCCTTCTTCGCGGCCTTCTTTGCAGGGGCCTTCTTTGTTGCCTTCTTTGCTGCCTTCTTGGCCGGAGCCTTCTTGGCCGCCTTCTTTGCTGCTTTCTTAACTGCCAAAGGATTACCTCTCTTCGTTGATTTTTTACTGCCGGCGCGCTTCTTTGCCGCTGCGGATTTTCTCGCAACCCCTCTGCCGCTTGCGCCTCGACTGCTCTTCTTAGCGGCAGATTTCTTTACGGCCTTTGTGGCCGAAGCTTTTTTGGCGGATTTCTTCGCCGGAGATTTTTTTGCGGCCTTTTTGGCTGCTTTCTTCGCTGGAGACTTTTTGGCAGCTTTCTTTGCGGCCTTCTTCGCTTTCTTTGGGGCGGCCCTTTTTGCCGCGGCCCTCGGCCTTTGGTCCTCGATTCGCGGCTCCGGGGCAGCGACAGGTTGCGCTACCGGGAGCGGCTGATCCTCGTCTTCCTCATTGTCGAGATCATCATCGTCAGAAGAGAGGGACACCGACACCTCTTCCTCTTCCTCTTCATCGAAGTTGTCTTCCAGGTCCTCCGGGAAGGCTTCGGTTTCGGGTTCAAAGTCGCTATCGCCGCGCATGAAATACCTGCGATCATTTTGCATTGCCATAACCCTCCGGCATCCATTTTCAAAGATGCCCGTACCGCGTTGAGAATATAACCCCGCGCCGCGAATTATAGCAACACCATGCAACGACTCGCTATGAAAACGCAAGCAATTTCGTTCGCGTGCAATCATTTTTTTTGTTGCGATGCGATCTATTCGCGCTGCACTACTTCCCTTTTCGAGTTTTGTGCGAGGCGCTGTGGCGTGTTCGCGAACGCCGCGTGGTGTGATGCGATGATCTGCGCCGTGGTGATCGCGAGCGTTCAACATGCGCGGGTTCAGCGACGCGAAGACGATGGCCGGCGCGTATATTGGGACCGCGCAGATGGTTCCACGCGCGCAATTGCTCCACCGAAACGCCGAAGCGGTCAGCGATAGTGATGAGCGTGTCTCCGCGGCGCACGCGATAGTAGCTTGCACCGAGCGATGCGGAGCGGGGAGTTACGGGAACGACTACGGCGTCAACATCGCTCACGTCGGCTGCGGAACTAAGATCATTCACTTCCTCAAGCGAGGACAGCGACACATGATACTTTTCCGCCACATCTTCCAGCGTTTCATTCTCGGCAAGAGTCTGATATCTCCAATAGCGCCGCTTGTCGACAGGAATGCCGACGATGCGCTTTTCAAATAGGACCTTGGTGCCGGCGGGCAGATGCAGGTTATAGGTTTCATCTGGCGGAGTTGCCCCACGCAGCAGCGCCGGGTTGAGCGCGGCAAGTTCCTGAGGAGTGGCGCCCACAAGGTCGGCTGCGAGAGCAAGGCCAACGCTATGGGTGGTCTGAACGGTGTCCTCAACGAGCGGCGGATCGGGCGTGAGGTCGTCAAGCCCATATTGCTTGGGATTCTTCGCCATGATGGTGACGGCGAGAATGATGGGGACATAATTCTTGGTTTCCGCGGGAAGATTGTTGAGCTTGTAGAGCTCCCAGAAATCGGCGAAGCCGGTGCGTTGCACAGCCTTCTGCACGTTGCCCGCTCCCCAGTCATAAGCCGCCATGGCCAGATACCAGTCGCCGAACTGGCTGTAGAGATACTTCATGTATTTTGCATAGGCGCGGGTAGCCGCGACGGGATCGAACCGCTCGTCGTACCAGGCGCTGCGCGGCGGAGCGTGATCGTCTCCAGGCATGAACTGCCACATGCCGCCCGCGCCGGAGCGGCGATTGACCACCTGTGGGCGGAATCCGGATTCGGCAACAGCCTGATAGATCAGGTCCTGCGGAACGCCTTCCTGTTTGAGCACGCGCTCAATCATGTCCTTGTAGCGTCCAGCGCGGTCGAGCGAGGAGACGATGGTGCCGTGGCCGGCTTTGCTCTTCGAGAAAAAATTGATGTAGCTGGCGACGTAATCATTGATGACCAGCGGCAGGTCGGAGCGTGTGGTCTTCAATTGCGCGGTGGCTTCCGCGCGGATGGTGGGGTCAACAGGAAACGTGACGGCATTCGCCACGTCAACCGGAGTTGGCTCGGAAGGAGGCGCGAGGCCATTTCCCTGCTTAAGCGCGTCCATCTCCAGCGTGTTTACGGCGTCCACTATGCGGTCGAACTCGGCGGTGAGATCGGGATTGTCCTTGATGCTGAGCCCGCAGGTGAGCATTTGATCGACCGCGTAATCGAAGCTGTCCTTTGCAGCGGCAAGATGTCCGTCATGATAATTGGACATGCCGTTCTGGTAGGCGACTTCGACGGTTTGAATGATCTGCGAGATGCGGCGTGCCTTTGCTGTTTGCGCAGCGGACGAAACAACGGACGGCGGAGCAGGTTTTGGAGTCGATTGGGCGGGCGCGGCGACGGAGAGCAGCGCGGCGAGGGCGACAGGAAGAGCGGCTCGGAAAACTACCATGTAATCTGTAGGACGAAAGCCTGATCGAGTTTTCTCAATCCGCTCCGTAAAAAATTATTGTATGACTTTGCACCCCGAAGACGGTGGCGCGGGCGCGATTGGCGCCTGATCGCAATGATAAACTGAGGCATTGGAGCAGTTTCTCCCGCCTCTTTTTTCTACATGGACAACAAGCATATTCGCAATTTCGCGATCATCGCGCACATCGATCATGGGAAGTCCACGCTCAGCGACCGTTTGCTGGAGCTGACCGGCTCGCTGACCGCGCGCGAAATGCAGGCGCAGGTGCTGGACGTGATGGACCTGGAGCGCGAGCGCGGCATCACGATCAAGGCCCATGCCGTGCGGATGATGTATCCGGCTAAGGACGGGCAGACATATCAGATGAATCTGATCGATACGCCGGGCCACGTGGATTTTTCTTACGAGGTCTCGCGGTCGCTGGCCTCGTGCGAAGGTGCGCTGCTGGTGGTGGATGCCTCGCAGGGCGTGGAAGCGCAGACGCTGGCCAATGCCTATCTTGCGATCAACCACGGGCTTGAGGTGATCCCCATCATCAACAAGATCGACCTGCCCAGCGCGGATGTGTTGCG
Organism: Acidobacteriaceae bacterium; assembly: GCA_025934135.1. Lineage (GTDB taxonomy): Bacteria > Acidobacteriota > Terriglobia > Terriglobales > Acidobacteriaceae > Silvibacterium. The sequence continues at coordinate 5,796 of JAICYR010000121.1, forward strand.
CACGCAGGAGGCAATTGAGCAGGCGGTGGGCATCGACGCGACGGACGCGATTCCGGTGAGTGCGAAGACAGGTCTGGGCGTGCCGGACATTCTGGAGGCGATTGTGAATCGGCTTCCGCCGCCTGCGGGCGACGCGGAGGCCCCACTGCAGGCACTGATTTTCGATTCATGGTTCGACGCCTATCGCGGTGTCATTGTGCTGGCGCGAATCGTCAGCGGGCGGCTGCGGAAGGGGATGCGCATTCGGCTGATGTCAAACGGCAAGGCGTTTGACGTGGATTCGCTGGGGGTGCTGACGCCGAAGCCGGTGGAGATTGATGAACTTTCCGCTGGCGAAGTGGGATTTTTTGGTGCCACGATCAAGAACGTCGCCGACACCAAAATCGGCGATACCGTGACTGAGGACGCGCGTCCGGCAGCGGCGCCGCTGCCCGGGTTTGAAGATATCAAGTCGATGGTGTTCGCCGGCCTCTATACCGTGGACTCGCATGAGCACACGTTGCTGCGTGACGCGCTGGAAAAGCTGCGGTTGAATGATTCATCGTTTTTCTTTGAACCGGAAAGCTCGGCGGCGCTGGGGTTCGGGTTTCGCTGCGGCTTTCTCGGGCTGCTGCACATGGAAATTATTCAAGAGCGGCTGGAGCGCGAGTTCGACCTTGACCTGATTACCACCGCTCCCGGCGTGCGCTACAACATCACGCTGACGGACAGGAGCGTGGTCGAAGTGGACAATCCCTCGCGCTGGCCGGACCCGTCGGAGATTGAGGCAGTCGCGGAACCGGTCATTACGGCGATGATCCTGACGAACGAAGAGTACGTCGGCGGAATCCTGAAGCTGGTGGAGGAGAAACGCGGGCGTCAGAAGAACTTCGAATACGTGACTCCGACGCGCGTGATGCTGACCTACGAGCTTCCGCTGAATGAGATTGTGCTGGACTTCTACGACCGGCTGAAGTCGGTCTCGCGTGGATATGCTTCGCTCGATTACCATCTCTCGGGCACGTGGGAGTCGCCCATGGTGAAGCTGGACATTCTGGTCTCGGGTGAGCCGGTCGACGCGCTGTCGATCATCGTCCATCGCGACTTTGCGTATGAGCGCGGGAAGGCGCTGGTGTCGAAGATGCGTGAGCTGATTCCTCGGCAGCAGTTTGAGGTGGCCATTCAGGCGGCCATCGGCTCGAAGGTTGTCGCGCGCGAGACGGTGAGCGCGCTGCGGAAGAACGTAATCGCCAAGTGTTACGGCGGCGATATCTCCCGTAAGCGCAAGCTACTTGAGAAGCAGAAGGAAGGCAAGAAGCGGATGAAGCGCATCGGTAAGGTGGACATTCCGCAGGAGGCATTCCTCGCTGTTTTAAAAATTGGCGAAGAGAGCTAAAACGAGTCCCGGAAGTGCCGCGAGAGTGCATCGCGCTTCGGTTGCGAGCTTGTGACCACCAACGAGCAGCGGCAGCCCTTTTCATAATTCACGCAGCCGACTATGGGAACGGGTGGGCAGTGTTCCAGAGGAAAATCCACCGAGCTTGCCAGCAGGCAGGTGATGCAGGCGCCTTCGCAGGAGTTCTGGACCCGGACCGTGGTTCGGTAGCCGTGTCGTTCGGCCGTCATGTGGGCGACAAGTTGGTCTGCCTGAAAAGCGGCCAGCAGGTTGTGGACGGTGGCGTCTTTTGAAAGCCGATGCGGCCAATCGAGCTTGCGGCTGACAAAGCGGCCGAATCCGCCAGTCGCTCCGACAAGCGAGGCAAAGCCGGCGGCGACCTGAATTTCGGCTCGCTCGTGCGGGCGGAGAAAGGCGAGGCAGGGCGGATCGGTTTCCATCAACTCGCCAAGATAATCAGCCGATGGGACGGTGAGCTGCGCCAGTGGACGCGCCGCTCGCCAGAATGCGACGGCCTCGGCGTAATTCCTTCGCCTGAGAAGGAAGGCGAGCTCAGGGACGAATTCTTCGTGCATCAGCCACATTGGGACTTTGATACCCACATCTCTGCAAGATGTGGGCAACCTCTGCCTGCTTGAGATTAGAAGCCGTTGGCGATGAGATAGTCCATTGTTAATTCAAAGCTCTGTCCGCGGCGCTGCTGAAGAGCCAGCTTCATCAGGACGTCGGCTTCGATGTTGACCGGCGCTCCGGCCTTGAGCGTGTGCAGGTTGGTAGCAGCAAAGGTGTGGGGGATGATGGCGACCTCGGCGGTCTTGCCGTCCCATGCGGCAACGGTGAGGCTGATGCCCTCGATAGCGATGGAGCCTTTCTCCACCACGTAGGGGCGCGCATTTCCGGGGACTTCGACTTTGAGCCGCCAGTCGGTCTGGCTTTTCTCAGCATTCGGGTTTATGGGGTCGAGTGCGATGAGCGTGCCGGTTCCGTCCACGTGGCCCTGCACGATGTGGCCTCCAAGCGGAGTCCCGGCTGGTGTAGGCAATTCCAGATTCACAGCAGAGCCGGGCGCCAGGTGCGTCAGCGAGGTGCGGGCCACGGTTTCGGCTGCGAGGTCAGCGTGAAAGCCCTCCGGCGTGATATCGAGCGCGGTGAGGCAGACTCCGCTGACGGCGATACTATCCCCAGTTTTGAGCTTGGGTGCGAGCGTGGGCGCGGCGATAGCAATGCGCTTCGCTCCGCGGCAGTCTTCGATGGAGAGTATGGTTCCGGTGGTTTCGATGAGGCCGGTAAACATAGTTATTAAGTTACTCTGAACTGCTCTTAGGACGCTTGATCTACTTCCACAGGACTGCAATCAAAACGCCTACGACCATCAGTAAGAGAAGCAAAAAAGTTAGTTGAATAAAAAGCGGCAGGTAGCTGCCTGGATAAATCCTTTTATATGAATCGCTAACCTCATCGGAACCAGATGCCCACCACGCGAATTTGACCGAAGTAGAGGGCGCTCTTTTGGCAAGGCGAATCTTCATTACGAGAAGGCCGCCAATGTTCAAGAGTGCCATCAAGGCCAAAATCGAGATGAGAATGGTGAACATATCGAGCTCTATTTTTAAAAATTTAAAACTATACGCTGCTCAGAATTTGCGATCGGTTCTTGCACTTCAAACTCACGCCCATGGGTCGCGGAGCCAGGTTTCGAGTTGGCGGTCGCGCCCGAAGGTCCTTTGCCGCGTGCGGATGGCCTGAATGTTGATTGTCTCGGAGGCTTCGACGAAGGGAACCGCCGCCGGGCCGAGAAAGATCGGGGCATAGAAGAGGCTCAGCTTGTCGGCATAACCGCTGAGCGCGGTGGCGTTCAACTTCGACCCACCCTCCAGCATGGCGGAGGTGACTTCGAGTTCGCCCAGGCGCTGGAGGACGCGCTGGAGCGGAACGCGGTTGGTGTTGGGTTCGGGTTCGAGCTGTTCCACCCGGATGCCTTGGCCTTCCAACGCGTGGCGGCGGTCAGGGTCGGGATTCACGCAGAAGACGAGGACATCGGCCCCGGCGGTTTGAACGAGGCGCGAGTCGAGCGGCAGACGGAGCCTGGAGTCAAGCACCACGCGCAGGAGCGGGCGGCGGCGCGGCAGTCCGCTGCGGTCGGTGAGCAGCGGGTTGTCAGCAAGCACGGTGCCGATGCCGGTTATGAGGGCGTCGGAGGCGTGGCGCATCCGCTGTACTTCGGCCTGCGACTCCGGCCCGGTGAGCATGATGGCACGACGTGTACTGCGGTATCCAGGCGCGGGGGCGATGCGTCCATCGAGTGAAAGGCCAGCCTTGAGGGTGAGGTACGGCAGACGTGTCTGGATGTAGCGGGCGAAGGCGTCGTTCAGCTCGCGGGCTTCATCGCAGAGCACTCCGGTCTCGACGGCGATTCCAGCCGTTCGCAGGCGTTCGAGGCCGCACCCGTTGACGGCAGGATTGGGGTCTGCCGTGGCGGCGATGACGCGGGCGACTCCCGCTTGAATGAGCGCGTCGGCGCAGGGGCCGGTGCGTCCGGTGTGGCTGCACGGCTCCAAGGTGATGTAAGCGGTCGATCCTTTGGCAGCCGGGCCGGCGGATTTGAGCGCCACGATTTCGGCGTGGTCGCGCTGATCGTGAGCGTGGAATCCTTCGCCGACGACCTGATCATCCTTGACTAAGACGCAGCCGACGGCTGGATTGGGCGAAGCGAGGCCGACGGACTGCTGCGCGAGCTCGAGGGCGCGGCGCATCCAGCGTTCGTCGGTAAGTTCGTGCGCGGTCATGGTCTTTCAGCTTTCGAGCAGCGAGTTGACGAAAGCTTCGCTGTCGAAGGGGAGCAGGTCGTCGATTTTTTCGCCGACGCCCACATAGCGCACGGGAAGCTGAAGCTCGCGGGCGATGGCGACCACGATTCCGCCCTTGGCGGTGCCGTCGAGCTTGGTGAGGACGATGCCCGTAACTCCGGCTGCTTCGGTGAAGAGGCGCGCCTGCTGAAGTCCGTTCTGCCCGGTGGTGGCGTCAATCGAAAGCAGGACCTCGTGCGGCGCGTCAGGTATAAATTTCTGGGTGATGCGGCGCATCTTGTCCAGCTCGGTCATAAGGCCGCTCTTGGTGTGAAGCCGCCCGGCGGTGTCCACGATGAGGTAATTGCTGCCGCGCGCCTTCGCGGCCTGGAGCGCGTCAAAGAGCACGGCGGAGGGGTCGCTACCCTGCTTCGACTTGATAAGATCGACGCCGCTGCGCTGGCTCCAGACCTCAAGCTGCTCGATGGCGGCGGCGCGGAAGGTGTCGGCGGCGCAGAGCAGCACTGACTTCTCTTGTGCGCGGAAATGGGCGGCGAGCTTGCCGCTGGTGGTGGTCTTTCCAGTACCGTTCACGCCGACCATCAGGATGACTTCCGGCGGCTCGGCGACCTGGCGGGGCGGGCGCTGCTGCTCGTCGAGGATGGACTTGATCTGCTCCTTCAGAAGCTGCTTGAGTTCCTCGCCGTTTTCAATCTGTTTGCGGCTGGCGCGCTCGCGCAGCGCGTCCAGAATTTCCGACGCAGTGTTCACGCCGATATCGGAGGCGATGAGGCTCATTTCAAGGTCTTCGAGTGCGCTCTCGTCAATGGGGCGGGCAAGCGAGAGGACGTCGTCCATCCGCTCCTCCAGGCTCTCGCGCGTACGCGAGACGGCCTGCTTCATGCGGTCGAACAAGCCCTTCTTAGGCGGTTCCTCCGCTTCCTTCAAGCTGCCGAAGAGTGTCTGGATCATGAAATCCCCTCACTGATAGTTTACGGGCAATCGGGGGCGAGGACGA
>JAICYR010000161.1 GCA_025934135.1 Acidobacteriaceae bacterium
CCAGGCCGCGTTGGACGCGTTGGGCAATATGAACGGCACCATGGTTGCGATTGATCCCACAGATGGGCGCATTCTGGCCATGGTGAACCAGAAGCTTGCACTTTCCAGCGGCGCCGAGCCATGCTCCACCATCAAGATTTCCGTCGCGCTGGCCGCCCTCGAAGAGGGGGTCGTCACCAAGGACACGCTGGTGAACCTTGGCCACGGGTATCGCATTAACATGACGACGGCGATGGCGCACTCGGTCAACGCCTACTTTGAGGTGCTGGGGCGCGAGCTTGGCTTTGAGCGCGTGAAGCACTACGCCAACAGGTTCGGCTTGGGCGAACTGGCGGGATACGATATTCCCGGCGAGCACCTGGGCGTTTATCCCGATGAGCCGCTCCCGGCGGACAAGGGTGGCGTGGGGCGCATGTGCTCCTTCGGCGAGGGCATTTCCATGACCCCGCTGCAACTCGGCGCGCTGGTGGCGGCGGTTGCCAACGGCGGCACGCTTTACTATCTCCAGCACCCCACCACTCCCAGCCAGGTCCTGAACTTCCAGCCGCGCGTCAAGCGCGTGCTCAATATCAAGCCGATCCTCCCCGAGGTGCAGGCCGGAATGCTGGGCGCAGTCGATTACGGAACGGCGCGCTCGCTGCGGGCCAGCTTCAAGCAGTTCCCGGTGCTGGGCAAGACCGGCACCTGCTCGAATGACGGCACCCGCTTCGGCTGGTTCGCCTCCTACGCGGATACCCAGTACGGCCGCATCGTCGTGGTTTTCTTCCTCGAAGGCGGACGCGCCACCTTCGGCCCCAAGGCCGCCGAACTGGCTGGACATTTTTATCGGGACCTGCTCGACGACCGCTACTTTGCGGCGAAGGAACCGACGGTGGAACCCGGATCGACCTCGACTGCGGTGGGCGTGAGCCAGTAATCGCCGGACTATACTGAGAAGGCCCCGGAGCGCGCGCTTCGGGGCCTTTGCCTTTCCTGAGATTACAGCTAAGTACAATATTTTGTATGAACTACAAAATTGAAAACGCCCGCATGCCCATCCTCACAGCCGACGAGATGCGGGCCGCCGACCGCGCCAGCACAGAGCAGTTTGGAGTCCCATCCATCGAACTGATGCGCCACGCGGGCGCGGCGGTCGCGAGGTTTGTTGAGCGCGAGTTTCCGGACTGCCGCCGCATCGCCGTTCTGTGCGGAAAGGGAAACAACGGCGGAGACGGATTCGTCGCCGCGAGGGAACTGGCTGCTGCCGGCAGGGAAGTGCGGGTGCTGCTGCTGGGCGATCCCGCCGACCTGAAGGGCGATGCGAAGACCGCGTCTGAAGAAATGAAGATCGCTCCGGTCGTCGCACGAAATGACGAGGAGCTGGGGTCTGCGGAGGTCCGCGGGCTTTTGGAGGAAGCTGATTTATTTTTGGACGCGGTGGTCGGCACCGGATTCAAGCCGCCGCTGCGAGGCCTGCCCGCCACTCTGCGTGACCGCGTGAACGCGCTTGCGACCCCGGTCGTGGCTGTCGATCTGCCTTCCGGCTGGGACGCCGATTCGCGCGAGTTTGTGGTCGAGGGAGCGTATCGCGCTGATGCCGTCGTGACGTTTACCGCCCCCAAGCTGGCCCACATCTGGGGAAACCTCACCGGCAGCGTCGATGGCCCGATAGTGGTCGCGCCCATCGGCTCGCCGCCGGAGGCCGTTCAATCCAGCCTGAAGCTGTGCTGGGCAGGCGCTTCCATGGCCGTGGCCCGGCAGCCGCGTGTTGCGGACAGCAACAAGGGAATGTACGGCCATGTGCTGGTGATCGGAGGCGCGAAGGGCAAGTCCGGCGCGCCGTCGATGGCTTCGCTGGCTGCGCTGCGGACGGGCGCGGGCCTGGTTATGGCGGCGGTTTCAGAATCGATTCTGCTGATGGTCGCGGGCGTTGCGCCGGAGCTGATGACGATTCCGCTGCGGGAAGACGATGCAGGCGACATTGATCCGGCGCGGGTGAATTTCGACGCGCTTCTGGAGCGCAAAACGGTGCTGGCCGTGGGGCCGGGGTTGGGGCAAAAGCCCGGAGCGGAGAAATTCCTGCTGGAGTTGATGGAACGGGCGCGAGTGCCGATGGTTTTGGACGCGGATGCGCTGAATATCCTCACTCGCCATCGCGAGAAGATCGACGGCAGCAGCCGGACGATGGTTCTTACACCGCATCCCGGCGAGATGGCCCGCCTGGCCGGTATCAGCATTAAGGAAGTGCAGGCCAACCGCGAATCGCTGGCGCGTGAGTTCGCGGTGAAGCACGGCGTGATTCTGGCGCTGAAGGGCTGGCGCACCCTCATCGCGCATCATGATGGCGAAATTGCCGTGAACACCACCGGCACTCCGGCTCTGGCGAAAGGCGGCAGCGGAGACATTCTTACCGGCATCATCGCCGCAATGCTCGCTCAGCATCCCGATCACGCGGCAGACGCGGTGAATGCAGCCGTTTATCTGCACGGCCTGGCCGCGGACTTCGCGGTGCGCGAGCAGGATGAGCACACGCTGCTGGCGACGGACGTAGTGGCGCATTTGTGGTGCGGGTTTCGCTTCAAGGCACAAGACGAGGGCGGCTACACATGGCTGCAAGGCCTGCCTCGCGCCGCGCAAGAGGCCCGATGAGCGCGAGCTTCCAATTCACAACGGCAAGCGCGGAGGAAACCATCGCCTGCGGACGGGAGATGATACGGCTGCTGGCTGCGCCGAAGTTTCTTGTCCTGCGCGGAGATTTAGGCGCGGGAAAAACGACGCTGGTAAAGGGCATTGCCGAAGGGCTCAATGCAGCCGACGCTGAAGAAGTCACAAGCCCCACCTTCACTCTAATCCACGAATACGAAGGATTGCTGGATGAGAAGCCGGTGAAGCTCTATCACCTCGATCTTTATCGCATCGACAGCGACCGCCAGCTTGCCACGCTGGGCATTGACGACCTCGCCGGGCCGGAGAGCCTCGTGCTGGTCGAATGGGGAGAGAAGTTCGCGAGCATCCTCGACCGGAGCGACGGCGAGATTCTTATCGAGGCCACTGGCGAGGACGCCCGCGCCATTACCCTGACACTGAAGGCTTAAAGCCATCTCGATCTCCAACCAAAGATGGAGAGAAAAACCGTTCTTCAGGCCCAAGACGCGGGGCGTGGGCCGCCGTACTCTAAGAATGTCTTTTGCACTTCAATAACCTCCTGCCCTGGTCTAGCGACCAGGGTTTTCTTTTTTTGCGAGAAGACTCAGGCCTAGATGAACTCGGTTCCCCACAGGTCGTGCAGGTGCAAAACGCCTTCGAGCATGCCGTGCGAATCGACCACGAGCAGGGAAGTGATTTTTTTCTCTTCCATCAGGCCCAACGCCTTCACGGCAAGCTCAGTGGCGGCGATGGTGTGGGGACGTGGGTTCATGGCCTGCCCGGCGGTCTTGCTCAGGCTTTCAGGGCCGTCGCGCTCAAGCAGGCGGCGCAGGTCGCCGTCGCTGATGATTCCCGCAAGGCGGCCATCTTCAACCACTGTCGTCATGCCGAGCTTCTTACGCGACATTTCGTAGATCACGTCCTTCATGGGCGTTCCGGGCGAGACGCGCGGGACGGCGTCGCCGGTGTGCATCAACTGGCTGACGCGCGCCAGCCGCTTGCCTAACTTGCCGCCCGGATGCAGCGCCGCAAAGTCCTCGGGCTGGAAACCCTTCTTGAGGGAAACGGCGATCGCGAGGGCGTCTCCGAGGGCGAGCATGGCGGTGGTGGAGGCGGTGGGCGCAAGGCCCATGCCGCAGGCCTCGGCGGGCACGCTGCAATCGAGCGCGATGTCACTGGCCTGTGCCAGCGTGGATTGCGTGTCGCAGCAGAAGCTGATGAGCGCGTCGCCGATACGCTTGATGTTGGCCAGCAGCCGCAGAATCTCTTCAGTTTCTCCGCTGGCGGATAGCGCGATGACCACGTCGCCTTTGGCCAGCATGCCCAGGTCGCCGTGGACTGCCTCCGCCGGATGCAGAAACAGCGCGGGGCTGCCGGTTGAGCTGAGCGTCGCGGCAATCTTCTGCGCGATGATGCCGCTCTTGCCCATTCCTGTTACGACCACGCGGCCGCGGCCCTCACCGCAGTGCAGAATGCAGTGGACGGCGCGGTCGAAGTCGGCGGCCATGGGGCCTTCGAGCCGCGCGGCGAGCGCCAGCAGCGCCTCGGCTTCAATGCGCACTAACCGCGATGGAGTGTGGGCCGTCAAACAGGTCGATGCTATCAGAGAATTCGGAGGTACTAAAAAGCGAGGTTCTCCGCGGGGGCGGTTGGGATGACAATTCCGAGACACCCGACTAGTAGAATTTGCATAAGGGGATTAAGCGCGTGAAGCGAAACGCTGTGGTGATTGTGGCGGTGATTATCGCCGTGGGATTGATGGTGTGGGCGGGAGTACTGAATTACCGGCATCGGCAGCAGCAAGAAGCCGCCGTGAAGCAGCTCCAGAGCATGACGGCGCAGCCGGCTACTCCTTCGGACGGATCTTCGGACGCTGGAGCGGACGGATCTTCGGCGGGGTTCGGCGGCTTCATGGAACATCCGCTGCAAGGAAAAATGGCCCCCAACTTCACGCTGAAGGACACGGAAGGCCGCAATGTTTCGCTTGCCGACTACAAGGGTAAGGCGGTCATTGTCGATTTCTGGGCGACTTGGTGCGCGCCCTGCAAGATTGAAATTCCCTGGCTGGAGCAGTTCAACAAGCAATACGCGGGCCAGGGATTACAGATTCTTGGCGTCTCGGAAGACAACCTGAACATGGACAACAAGGTCGAGCTGGCGAAAGAGAAACAGGACATTGCCGACAAGGCCAAAGATCTCAAGATCAACTATCCGGTGCTGATCGACGACGCGAACGTCTCGACTCCCTACGGTGGAGTGGACGGCCTGCCGACCACGTTCTTCATTGACCGCAGCGGCAAAGTAGTGGCCTCTACAGTGGGGCTGGTATCGCGCGATGAGATTGAGGCAAACATCAAGAAAGCCCTCGGCAGCGGAGGGCAATCGTGAAACGCTTTGCGTGGGCGGCTCTCGTGCTGCTGCTGGCGGCGAGCTTCGCTGCCGCGCAGAAGTTGCCCTGGCAGAAAAGCGAGAGGCCGCAGGATGTTCGCTACCTCTTCCCGGAGCAGGTGTCGGTTCCGGCGGGCAAGGACGCGGTCGTTGAGCTGCACTTCAGGATCAATTCAGGAATGCACATCAACTCGCATACTCCGAGCGAGAAGGGGCTGATTCCGACGAGTCTGATTCTGCCGGAGAATTCCGGCGTCAAGCTGGACAAGGTTGATTTTCCGTCAGGCTCGGAGTATTCGCTGAGGGCCATGCCGAGCATGAAGTTGAGTGTTTATACGGGAGACTTTGTGGTGCGCGCGCACATTCGCGCGATATCCGGCCAGCACCTGGTGCAGGCTGCGCTGCGCTACCAGGCCTGCGATGTGAATGCTTGCTATCCGCCGAGGAAGGCGCCGGTCGTGGTGGACGTGATCGCGAAGTAGCGGCTAGCTGGCGATTTCCAGCAATTCGTAGCGGACAGGGGAAGGCGTAACAGGCTGCTGGCTATTTTGCATCTCTTCCAGATAAAGGCTGATGGCCTCGGCAATCATGCGCCGCGCTTCTTCGTAGTCCTTGCCGCTGGAAGCCACGGCTCCCGGCTGAAGCTCAGGAGCATAAGCGCTTACGCTGCCGTCTTCGGCCTGTTCGTAGATGACGAGATAATTGTGCTTCATTTGTTGATACCCGCTTGTTTCAGTATTGCCATTGCGATGCCCTTTGCCAAGTCCCGTGTATGGATCGGCACTACTACGATGCCAGGTTTCTGCTCGTGTTTGTAGATTGCATGACTTCCGCTCGTTCTGGTATGGCGCCATCCATCTGCTTCCAGCAATTTGATTATTTCGCGGTGCTTCATGCTGAAATTTTCCCGGCCCCACTCAGCCGATTCACCACCCGCGCTTTTCCGAGCGCGCCCATCACAGCGAAGAGGCTGGGAGCGACGGCTTGTCCGGTGAGCGCGACGCGCGCGCCGTTAATGAGGACTCCGGCCTTCACTCCGCTCTCGTCGGCAAATGAGCGCAGGATTTGCTCCGCCCAGTATTCCGTAAACTCAGGCGCCTGCTCATAGCGTTTGCCAAGTTCCACCAGCAGGCTACGCGTGGCGTCGTCCTTTAGAAATTTCGCGACCGCTGCTGGCTCAAACTCGAACGAATCGCTGAAGTAGGCGCGGAAGGTCGTGGCGAAATCCTTAAGGTTGCGGGCGCGCGGCTTCAGCAGTTCAATGGTGGAGAGAATTTCTTCCGGCCCGCGCTCGGGCGTGAAGTTGAAAACCTTCCACTCTTCCTCGATCAGCGGCAGCAGATTTTTCGCGTCATAGGCGCGGATGTACTCGGTGTTGTACCAGGCCAGCTTGTCATTGTTAAAGACGGCGTTGGATTTCGAAATGCCGTCGAGCGAGAAGAGTTGGATGAGATCGTCGGAGGAGAAGATTTCTTTGTCTTTGTGTTCGGAGCCGGGAGTCCAGCCCAGCAGCGCCAGAAAATTGCGGAAGGCCTCCGGCACAATTCCCATGTCCTTGTAGGCGATGACCGAGGTCGCCCCGTGCCGCTTGGAAAGGCGCGTTTTGTCCGGCCCCAGAATCAGCGGAACGTGCGCGAAAACGGGTAGTTCGGCCCCGAGCGCGCGGTATTGCAGCACCTGCTTGGGCGTGTTGGAGATGTGGTCTGCGCCGCGAATGATGTGCGTGAGGCGCATGTCCAGATCGTCGGCCACCACGCTCAGGTGATACGTGGGGATGCCGTCCGAGCGCAGCAGGACGAAGTCCTCAATCTCGGCATTGGCAAACTCCACGCGGCCAAATACGGCGTCTTCAAAGCTGGTCGTGCCGCCGTCGGGAACGGCAAAACGCACGGCGCAGGCTTCTCCCGCGGCCTTGCGCCCGGTGGCAACAGACCGCTCAATGCTTCGGCAGCGCCGATCATACATCGGCGGACGTCCGGCGGCAGCGGCTTCGGCGCGGCGCTGTTCCAACTCGGCCTTCGTGCAGAAGCAGTGGTACGCATGGCCGCTTGCCAGCAGCTTTTCCGCCGTGGCGCGATACAGGTCGAGCCGCTGCGACTGGTAGAACGGCCCCTCGTCCCAGTTGAGGCCGAGCCAGCGCATTCCCGTAAGAATGCCTTCGACCATTTCCTGGGACGAGCGCTCGAAGTCGGTGTCCTCAATGCGGAGAATCAGCGTTCCGCCGAAGTGACGGGCGAAGAGCCAGTTGAAGAGAGCGGTGCGCGCTCCGCCAACGTGGAGATAGCCGGTGGGCGAAGGCGCGAAGCGGACGCGGGGAGTGGTTGCAGAGGTCATTTCGGTGGGGTGGGTCAATCTTTGATGCTAGGGAGGGGACGGCGGCGAGTCAAGTTCAGCGGGACTGGAGCATGAGAAGTCGGCACTCGGTACAATAGAGCGAGTTTAAGCGAAGGAAAAAGGGTGCCGGACTCCTCTACTGATCAGAAAAAACGCGTGCTGAGCGGCATGCGCCCCACGGGCAAACTGCATCTGGGCAACTACAAGGGCGCGCTTTACAACTGGGTGCGCCTTCAGAGCCAGTACGAGTGCTATTTCTTTATCGCCGACTGGCACGCGCTCACGACGGACTACGCGGACCCCTCGCAAGTGGAGCAGAACGTAAAAGATGTCGCGCTGGATTGGCTGGGCGCGGGGCTTGACCCCGAGCAGTGCGTGATCTTTGTTCAGAGCCATGTGAAGCAGCATGCCGAGCTGCATCTGCTGTTCTCCATGATTACGCCGCTGGGGTGGCTGGAGCGGGTGCCTACGTATAAAGAGCAGCAGGAAAACCTGACGACGAAAGACCTGAGCACCTACGGCTTTCTGGGTTATCCTCTGCTGCAATCCGCCGATATTCTCGTCTATCAGGCTGACTTCGTGCCCGTGGGGCAGGACCAGGTGGCGCACGTGGAGCTTACGCGGGAGGTGGCGCGGCGGTTCAATCAGTTCTATAAGAACGCCGGTGTTCCGGACAGGCCGATTCTTCCCGAGCCGCA
>JAICYR010000142.1 GCA_025934135.1 Acidobacteriaceae bacterium
CAAGCTCGCGCTCTTCAACGCCATCCAGGTACTGGTCGACCACGGCGACGAGGTCATCCTACCCGTCCCCTACTGGGTTTCCTTCAAGGACATCATCCAGTACGCGGGCGGCAAGGTCGTCTTCCTCGAAACCAGCGAGGCGGAGAATTTCCGCATCACCGCCGACGCCATCGAGCAGGCCATCACGCCGCGCACCAAGGCCATCATTCTCAACTCGCCGTCGAACCCGGCGGGCTCCGTCGTTTCTCCGGCAGACCTCGAGCGCATTGTCCGCCTCGCGCACGAGCGCGGCATCTATCTGCTGCTGGACGAGTGCTATGTCTATTTGCAATACACCGGCGCCCTGGTCAGCGGAGGCTCGTTCACCGAAGCCAAAGAACACGTCGTGGTGCTCGGTTCGCTCTCCAAGACCTACTCCATGACTGGATGGCGCGCCGGCTATGCGCTCGGGCCCAAGCCCATCATCGCCGCCATGGGCAAGCTGCAAAGCCAGTCCACTTCGTCCACGGCTTCCTTCGTGCAGAAGGCGGCCATCGCGGCGCTCAACAGCTCGCAGGACTGCGTCGCGGAAATGCGCGCCGACTTCCTCAAGCTGCGCGACCGCATTCTCAGCCGTCTGGCGGAAATCCCCGGCGTCACCTGCACCAAGCCGGAAGGGGCCTTCTATGTTTATCCCAACGTCAGCGCGTACCTCGGCAAGCCCGGCGCGCAAACGGCAATGGAACTCGCCTCGCGCCTGCTGAACGAAGCCCACGTTGTCACGGTCCCCGGCGAGGCGTTCGGAACGACGCAGCACATCCGCCTCTCCTATGCGACCTCGCACGCCGACGTCGAAGAAGGCATCAGCCGGATAAAGGAATTCTTCGCAAAGCTGTAGATTCGCGGCGCTTCTTCACGCAAGTGTCCGCTCACTGCGGAGTTTATTCCGAAACAACGCGCGCCCACAGTACAATTGCAGATAGCCGTCCCCCCCGTCCCCGCGACGGGGCGCGACAGGCCCAACCTGCTGAAATGCGAAAGTGGCGGAATTGGCAGACGCACCAGACTTAGGATCTGGCGGGGAAACCCGTGGGGGTTCAAGTCCCCCCTTTCGCACCAGCTTCACTGCTCGTGCCTTTGCGCTACCCTATAGGCATTATGTCAGCCGCCCACCAGCCCAAAGTCCACATCACTAAAACGCCCGAGTACCGCGAATCCTACGCCAACAGCGTTCAGGTGCGCGCCAGCGTCTGGGATTTCCTCCTCAACTTCGGCATCGCGCATCAGGACACACCCGATCAGGTCACGGTCGAGAACAGCCACGGCGTTTACCTCAGCCCGCAGCAGGCCAAGGCACTCTGGAACATGCTGGGGCAGAACCTCGCCCAATACGAGCAGGCCTTCGGGACCATAGCACTCGAGCCACAGGGACATCCCATGCCGGTCCCCACTGGCCCTGTCCACTAAAGCACTCCCATGCTGAAGGTCGCGCGCCATCGCGCATCCACGCCCGGGCAGGCCGCCCCATCCTCGTCCTGGAAATCTCCGCCGTTCTGGGCCGTCTCCCCCCTCGCGTTTGCCGCCATTCTCTTCGCGCACTGGCCCCTGCTGCGCCTTCCCTACTATTGGGACGAGGCCGGTTACTACATCCCCGCCGCCTTCGACTTCTTCCGCACCGGCGCGCTCATTCCCTATTCCACTCTCTCGAACGCGCACCCGCCGCTGCCGTCCGTTTATTTGGCCGCCTTCTGGAAAGTCTTCAACTTCTCGCCATTCGTCACGCGGGCAGCCATGTGCGCCGTCGCGGCTCTGGCCCTTGCCGCTGTCTGGCGAATCGCGCTGGCTGTCTCGAAGCGACCTTCCATCGCGCTCGCTACCATCGCGCTTACGGCGGCGTATCCCGTCTTCTTCGCGCAAAGCTCGCTCGCCCACGCTGACCTGTTCGCCGCCGCCGCCACCCTCTGGGCGCTGGCGTTTTTCCTCGACCGCCGAATCTGGCTTTCCATCCTCTGCTTTTCGCTCGCCGCGCTCTCCAAAGAAACCGCCATCGTCACGCCGCTCGCGCTGGCCGCCTGGCAGGCCTGGACCGCCGTCCGGACCCGCTCCCGAAAGCCCGCGCGCAACGTGGCCCTGCTGCTCGCCCCCGTTCTTCCGCTGGCCCTCTGGTACGCCTACCACTACCACCGCACCGGATTCATTTTTGGAAACCCGCAGTATCTCCGCTACAACGCCGAAGCCACGCTCACGCCACTGCGGGTCTTGGTCGCCTTTCTCCACCGCGCTTTCCAACTCACCCTGCACATGAACCTCTTTGTGCTGGTGCTGCCCGCGCTGGCTGTCTTGCTGCTCGACCCGGTACATGACCCCGACGGCTCCCCGCGCCCCGCGCTGCCCCGCGACGCCCGCACCTTGATCCTGGTCGTGGTCTTCGCCAACGCCATCTTCTTTTCCATCCTCGGAGGAGCGCTCCTCACCCGCTACCTGCTGCCGCTCTATCCGCTGGTGGTTCTTCTTTGCCTGCACGCGCTTCGCCGCCGTCTCAATCTCTGGCCGTGGCTCGCCGCCCTCGTCGCCGTGGCCTTCGTTGCCGCTCTGTTTGTGAATCCGCCTTACCGCTTCGCGCCCGAGGACAATCTTGCCTACAGCGACATGGTCCGCCTCCAGCAGGACGCCATCGCGCAGATCACCGCCCGCTACCCCAACGCGACCGTGCTCACCGCATGGCCTGCATCCGACGAGCTGACCAAGCCCGAGCTTGGCTACGTCTCCCGGCCCATGCCCGTTACGTCCATTCAGAATTTCTCCTTCCCGCAAATCCTGCTTGCCTCGCGATCGCGGCAGACCTACACCACCGCCCTCATCTTCTCCACCAAATACAATCCGCCCGGATGGGCCCTCAGCCTCGGTCGCCTCAACCAGCGGCTCGACGCCCGCTACTTCGGCTTCCATCGCGACCTTGACCCCGCGCTCATCGCGCGCATCCTCGGAGGCCGCGTCGTCTGGGCCGAGCAGCGCCACGGCCAATGGGCGGCGGTGCTGCATTTCGACCGTCCCCCGGCGCAGGAAGCCCGCCTGCAATCGGTCGGTCCCGGATCCCGGGGCCCCCATGGACAGGTCTTCGTCCATGGGGTGGTTGCCCGCAAACTATAATCCCCTTGTGCGGTGGATGTTCAAATTTCGACGGCTCTTCCCGGTTTTGCTTTTGACCCTGTGCCTGCTGCCCGCCTCCGCGCGCTCGCAGGAACCCTCAGCCGAACCCGCTGCCGTGGTGCCCGCGCGGGGGCGCCTCATCCTTGTCCTTCCCTTTGAGAACGACACCAGCCAGCCCAACATGGACTGGATCGGCGAGGGTGCGGCCGACATCTTCAGCCGCCGGCTCGACGCGGCGGGCTTTCTCACCATCAACCGCGACGACCGCCTTTATGCGCTCGACCGGATCGGCCTCCCGCCGGACTTTGGACCTTCGCGCGCCACGACCATCCGCATCGCGCAGTTACTCGACGCCGACTCTGTCATCATCGGCTCCTATAAGCTCACTGGAGACGAGTTCACCGCCACGGCCCGCATCCTCGACATGCACAAGCTTGTGCTCACGAAGAAGCCAATCGAGCGGAAAGGCCAACTCAAAGACCTGCTCGACACGCTGAATGGACTGGCCTGGGACGTGGCCCGCACCCTCGACCCCACCTACTCGGTCGCCGAGCGCACGTTTCTCGCTGCCGACGCCCCCCTGAGCCCCGGCGCGTTTGAAAACTACATTCGCGGAATGATCGCCGAGGCTCCCGCGGACCGCATCTCCCACCTGAACGACGCCGTAAAGCTTTGCCCCACCTTTACCCCCGCGCGGATGGAACTCGGCAAGGCCTATTTCGCCAATCAGGATTACCCATCCGCTGCCACCACCTTTGGACAAATGCCCAGAGACGCTCCGAACGCCCTGGAAGCTGACTTCGACCGCGGACTCGCGTTTTTCTATACCGCGCAATACCTCAAGGCCGAGGACGCCTTCGCCTTCGTCGCGACCCAGCTTCCGCTGGCCGAAGTCGTGAACAACGAGGGTGTGGCCGCCAGCCGCGGAGGCCGCGACGGCACCTCACTCTTCCGGCAGGCCATTGCCGCCGACCCGCACGATGAGGACTACCACTTCAACCTGGCCCTTGCCCTGCTCAAAAGGAAAGACCGCGCGGGAGCAGCCACCGAAATCGAAGCCGCTCTGAAGCTGCTCCCCTCCGACAATGACGCGCGCCAGGTCGCCGCCGCCCTCAAAAAACCCGCCTCCGTCAAGCCGGTCTCCACCGCTTCCGACGACGACTCCCTGCCTCTCGAACGCATCAAGCGCAACTACAACGAAACCGAATTTCGCCAGGCCGCTTTTGAAATGGAGCAGCTTCAGGCCGTGAATCTGGCCGCCCTGCCGCCCGAGCAGCGCGCCGCGAAGCTCATCAAGGATGGAGACCAGTTCCTTAACCGGGGCCTTATTCTCGAAGCCGAGCGCGAGTACCAGGCCGCGCTCCGCGCCGACTCTTCCTCCGCGCTCGCGCATGCCGGGCTGGCGCAGGTCCGCGAGCACAGTCAGGACGACAAAGCCGCTCGCGGAGAGGCCCAGCGCTCCCTCAGCCTCTCGCCCAACATCGCGGCCTACCTGGTGCTGGCGCGGCTCGACATGGACGCCAAACAGCTCCCAGCCGCAGCGCACGACATCAGCGCCGCGCTCCATCTTGACCCCGCGAGCGCCACAGCCAAGAATATGAAGCAGAAGCTGGAAGGCGAAGGACAGCAAGTCCCATGAACGATCCTCTCAAATCGATAAAACTATCCGCCGCACTCTGCCTTCTGCTAATCGGGTGCTTCATCCTTGTCGCTCTCTTCACGAACATGGGATTCGCCCAAGCTCCATCAACACCTCCCCGCGTTGTCGTCCTCCATCTCGACGACACCATTCAGCCCATCAGCCAGCAATATCTCGACCGAGGCATTGCCGAAGCCGCGCGGGAAAACGCCTCCGCCCTCCTCGTTGACCTCAACACGCCCGGAGGCATGCTCACCTCCACCCGCGCCATGGTCAGCAAAATTCTGGCCTCGCCCGTACCAGTCATCGTCTTCGTCGCGCCCTCAGGAAGCCGCGCCGGTTCCGCCGGATTCTTCCTGCTCGAGGCCGCCGACATAGCCGCCATGGCCCCCGGAACCAACGCCGGGGCCTCCCACCCGGTCATCGAGGGAGCCAAGCTCGGCCCCATCATGAAGCAGAAGCTTGAGAACGACACCACGGCCTTCCTGCGCTCCTTTGTCTCGCGGCGCAACCGCAATGTGGACGCGGCCCAGGACGCCGTGCTGAACTCCAAGTCCTACACGGAGAAGGAAGCCCTTCAGCTTCACCTCATCGACATCATCTCCGCGAATGACCGTGCCCTGCTCGACTCGCTCGACGGCCGCAAAGTCACGCGCTTCGACGGCGCCGTGCAAACGCTGCATACCCGCGGAGCCGTCCTCACCTATGCCGAGCCGACCCTCCGCGAGCGCATCCTCGACCGCATGATGGACCCCGACCTCGCCGTGCTTATCCTCATCGTCGGCGCTCTGCTCATTTATCTGGAATTCCACGCTCCCGGGACCATCATTCCCGGTGCGCTCGGCACCGTGCTGGTGCTCGTCTCTGTTTTCTCGCTCAATCTGCTGCCCGTCAACTACATCTCCGCCTTGCTCATCGTGGCCGCCTTCATCCTCATGGTCCTAGAGGCCAAATTCCCCAGCCACGGCATCCTCGCGTCCGCCGGGGTCCTCGCCCTCATCTTCGGAACTCTCACGCTGGTCGAAGGCCCCATCCCCCAGCTTCGCGTCCACATCGCCACCGCCGTCGCCTGTGGCCTCGCCTTCGGTGGAATCACCGCCTTCCTCGCGCGCATCGCCGTCCGCGCCCAGCGCAATAAAGTCATCACCGGCCCGGAAGCCCTCCTTGGTGAAATCGGATTGGCGCAGCAGCCCATCGCTCCGCGCGGCCAGGTGTTTGTGCGCGGCGAACTCTGGCAAGCCGAGTCCGACGATCCCATAGGCCCCGGCGACGCTGTGCGCGTCCGCGCCGTCCGCGGACTTACGTTGTTGGTCGAGCGGGTTCCCGCGCCCACTGCCGCTTCCAATTAGCGGCGCTCGCGCCGCGCCAGTGCGGTACAATCGCTGGTTGTGAGGCACGTTTCCACATGATTCCTGTATGGATTGTTATTGCGGTCATTGTTCTCTACCTGCTCAACTCCATCAAGATCCTCCGCGAGTATGAACGCGGCGTCATCTTCCGCCTGGGCCGCGCCCTGCCGCAGCCAAAAGGCCCCGGCATCATCCTCGTATTTCGCCCCATTGACCAGATGGTCCGCGTCTCGCTGCGCCAGGACGTTCTCGAAGTCCCTCCACAGGACGTCATCACCCGCGACAACGTGACCGTCAAAGTAAACGCCGTCATCACCCTCCGCGTTCTCGACCCGACCCGCGCCGTCATTGAAGTGGCGAACTACGTCTATCAGACCTCGCAGTTCGCCCAGACCACGCTCCGCTCCGTCCTCGGCGAAGTGGAACTCGACGGACTGCTCTCGCATCGCGACGCCCTCAACCAGCGCATCCAGACCATCATTGACGAGCGCACCGAACCCTGGGGCGTCAAGGTCGTCAGCGTCGAAGTCAAGCAGGTCGACCTGCCCGAATCCATGCTGCGCGCCATGGCCAAGCAAGCCGAGGCCGAGCGCGAAAAGCGCTCCAAAATCATCAACGCGGAAGGCGAATTCGCCGCCGCCCAGCGCCTTGTCGAAGCCTCCAACCTCCTGGCACGCGAACCTCTCGCCATCCAACTCCGCTACCTCCAAACCCTCACCGACATCGGCACCGAAAAAAACACAACCATCGTCTTTCCGCTGCCCGTCGAGTTCATCTCCCTCCTCGGCAAGGGTATCCCCGGCTTGAGGCCAAACCAAGCCGTTGAGCTTGATCAGAAATCAGAATGAGAATTTACGACGAACCCGCAACTGACCGCGCATCCGACACCGAAATCACTCTCGGCACAAGCTCCATCCTCGGCATATTCATTGGCCTCGCCCTCATCTGCGGCATCTTCTTCGGATTCGGCTATTCCCTGGGAAGGACCCACACCACTCGTTCCGCCACTGCCGCGCAAACCGCGCCACCGCAAGCCCTCAACTCCGCCCCGTCGCCAATCAAGACCGTCGTCGAACCCGCTGATGGAAGCGGCGCCAAGCCCGCTGCGGGAGCGCTCATGCCTGCTCCGGCCCTGACCGCCGCCAACCCGGCGTCCGCCTCCACTTACACCCCCGTCGCCGCTCCGGCCTCCGCCACCGCCGTTCCGGGCCAGGTCGCGACGGCTGCCTACAACGCCGCCACACCGCCGAAGCCTGTATCCGCGACCTTCCCGCCGTCCGCAAACTCCATCATGGTTCAGATCGCCGCCGTCTCGCGCCCCGAGGACGCCACCGTTCTCGTCGCCGCGCTCAAGGGACTCGGCTATAACGCCTCCGTGCGCACCGAGCCAACCGACAAGCTCTTTCACGTCCAGGTCGGCCCCTTCGCCACCCGCGAGCAGGCGATGGCCATGCGCGCCAAGCTCATCAACGACGGCTACAACGCCATCCTGAAATAAAACAGCGCAATCCGGGTGGCCCACACAAGCCCGGTTTTGGCTTGTGTGGGGAACAAGCGCAACTATACTCATCTCCCGGCCATCTAACCTGCCTTAAGCCTGATGCACGATGAGAAGCCTCAATCTGGCTCCCAAAGCGCGTGGGGAGATCGCATTCGCGCGCTGCGAAACGTGCCCGCCGTTCTTCGCATTTTGTGGGAGTCCGGTCGCGCCGTCGTCACCTGGGGCCTCATCCTCCGCGCCCTGATTGCCGTCATGCCCTGGGGAATCGCCAAGGTCGCGGCTTGGATTCTGGGCGGCGTCGCCAGCTCCTACGAGGGTCGCGGTCTGCCCGCGAACTTCTGGTGGGTAGTCGCGCTCGAAGTCGCCCTCGCCGTCTTCACCGGAGGCCTCGCCCGCTTCATCGACTACACCGACAATCTGCTCTCTGACCGCTACACCTTTTACGTCAGCGTGCGCGTCATGCGCCAAGCCGCGCAGCTTGACCTCACCACTTACGAAAACCCGCTCTACTACGACCGCCTGGAGCGCGCCCGTGTGCAGGCCACCGACCGCCTTGGCATGATCCAGGCCATGGGCCGCCTCTTCCAGCAGGTCATCACCACGCTGGTCTTTACCGTCACCCTCATCTACTATTCGCCTTGGCTCTTTCTGTTGCTCTGCCTCGGCGTGCTGCCGTCGTTTTTCGGAGAGACCCACTTCGCCTTCCTCGGCTATGCCAAAAACTTCAACCAGACCACGGCCAAGCGCCAGATGGACTACCTGCGCCAGGTGGGTGGCAGCAAAGAGGCCGCCAAGGAACTCAAGCTCTTCAACCTCAGCGGCTATCTCACCGACCGATTCTCGCAGCTATCGCAGCGCATCTATGACGAGAACGTCGCCCTCTCGCGCAAGAAGCTTATCTGGGGCGGCCTGCTTTCCATCACCGGAACCATGGGCTATTACGGCTCCTATGTCTGGATCATCTGGCAGGCGGTCCACGGCGCTTACGACCTCAAGATCTACGCCTTCGTCACCGCCGCCATCGTCCAGGCGCAGTCGAACCTTCAGCAGGTCTTTTCCACCGCGACGGGAATCGCTGACCAGGCCCTTTTCCTCACCGATCTCATCGCATTCTTTGAGATGAAGCCCACCGTGCAGTCCAAACCCAATGCGCTGCCCGCCCCGCGCCCCATCGTCAAAGGATTTGAATTCCGCGACGTTTCCTTCGCCTATCCCGGCACCGAGCGCCGCGTCCTCAAGCATTTCAACTTCACCCTGAAGCCCGGCGAGCGCATCGCTCTCATTGGAGAAAACGGCCAGGGCAAGACCACCGTCGTCAAGCTCATCACCCGCCTCTACGATCCCACCGAGGGCCAGATTCTCCTCGACGGCATCGACCTCCGCGACTATGACCTGGAAGACCTGCATCAGGAAATCGGCGTCATCTTTCAGGACTTCATGCGCTACGAAATGACCGCGCGCGAAAACATC
>JAICYR010000268.1 GCA_025934135.1 Acidobacteriaceae bacterium
ATCGAGGAAATCCGGAGTCACCCGAGACGCTCGCGATCCAACTCCAGGCTTCAATGAGGCCTCGATCAATTGATCGAGGAAATGCCCATCTGCTGCGCGGCTTGCGGCCGAATCTGCTGGCTTCAATGAGGCCTCGATCAATTGATCGAGGAAATAGCCGGCCACCCAACTATTCTATTGTCAAAGACCTGCGAGGCCATCCGCGAGCGCCCCGTTGCGTCGCCAGTGCTCAACCTCTCCAGCAGCATCCACCGGTCCTGTTAAAGCCTTTTAAAGCAGCCATATACATGCTTGCGAGCGGCTCCCGGCTTTGCGGCGTCACCTCGCCGCTCGCGTGTCATCTCGTGACAAACACCGGATACTCCGGCACGCTCCCTTCAATGTACTGCGCGAGCAGCCGCGCCTGCACCTCCAGCATGCGCCGGTACGACAGCCGGTATTCGAACAGCGGATGCGTCACAAGCGTATCCATTCGCGATTCGTAGCTTTGGAAGAACGCCTTGCGTCCTCCAGGCTTCAGCGCCACCGCCCGCCCCGCGGCGATGAAGTCCCCAGCCGTCACCATGCGCGTATTGATCACTTGCAGCACCGCCGATTCGACGATCAAGGGCCGGAACGGCTCCATCAGATCGAGCGCCAGCGCCGGCCTTCCAAACCGGGGCTGATGGTAGAAGCCCATCATGGGATCGAAGCCCACCGCATAGCGCCACCGTCAGATCTTTGGCAAGCATGCTGTAGCCCAGCGAAAGCAGCGCGTTGACCGGATCTCGCGGCGGCCTCCGGTTTCTTGTCTGAAAATCGAAGGAGAACCGGGCTTCCGGCTCATCCTCATCCGCCTTCAGCATCCCGCTAAACTCGCCGAAATAGAGCCGCGCGCCATTGCCCTCAATTCCCAACAACTGCTCCAGGGTCTCGGCTTCTTCGGCTCGCTGCGCCATCGTCCGCATCTGATCCAGCACCAGCGCTGGCGGTTCTTCGTGATTGCGCATCAGCATGGTTCGCTGGTTGCGAATCTTCCCGGCCGTCAGCTTGCGCGCGAGGCGCAGGCAGAACCATTCTTCCTCCGCAAGCCGGAACTGTGCTTTACGCAAAAACACGTTCTTGGTCGAAAGCCCCTGTGTAATGCCGTAGAACCAGCCGCCCTGCGAGAAATAGCAGACCGGCACCTCCGCCTGCGCGAGCGCCTGCACGGCCTGGGTGCTCACCTGAATGTTGCCCATCAAATTCAGTTGGTTGATTTCATTCAGCCGGATCTGCTGCCGCAGCGTGTCCTTCTCCTTCACCTGCAGGACGTCTCCCGATTTCCCCACGCGCAATCCCTGCGTGTTCAGATAAGCCGGCCGCAGTTCGTCCCTGGGAGTCACCAGCCGCCGCACTTCGCTCTTCGGCGGTTTTCTCGGAGCGCCCGCGTCGTCGAATAACGTGAGCTGCTCACCCGGAGCGCCTGCCTCTCCGCGCAGCAAGACATTGGTTTCTTCGGGCAGGCAGATTGGCGCAAGGGAGCACCCCGTGCATTTGGGTGAATCCACCAGCGGGTTTGGAAGAACGCCGAGGCGGGCTGTCTCGCGCGCCGCATGGACAGCGTCCAGCGCCTCGGCGATAACGGCGTCGTCGACCGTCAACCGCACGCGTTGCTTTGTCGCCGCATAATAGAGCACCGCCTCGTCGCAACGGTAGCCGTTCTCCCGCAAAACCAGCGCCTGCAAAGCCAGTTGGACGCGATCCGTAGGCCACATCTCCAATCCAGCGTCCAGTTCGCGCGGCCGTCCGTGTTTGTAGTCCACCGGCGTGACGATTCCGTCCTTCGCCTCCACCACATCCATCTTGGCGATGACGCGATGCGCTTCGCTCGAAAGCGTGATGGAGCGGGTCCGCAGATCTTCGGGCAACTCGTCGGCCGGCGGCAGTCCTTTGCCTTCCTTATCGACACGCTGGTGCTGATGCGAGCCTTCTACCGTGTCCGCGCTGTCGCGGAAAATGCCTTCTACCCACTCATAGAAAAACAGGCGAGGGCAATAGACATACTCGTTGACCATGCGGGCCGGCAGGTACTCCGGCAGGTCACGTTGTTCCGGGGACGGCGCCTCGTCTGGAAAAGAAATTGGCTGTGTGGCCATGTCTGGCGTTTTCGTTACACCACAATGCACGGAGCATCGATGCGCGTGTACGGTTTGCCAAGGGCCGTAATGACACGGTCGCCGCGCCCCTCCGCCGGCCCTAGATTCACAAACAGAACCTGGTCCTCGTCTCGATGCACCACCGCGCCCAGTTCGCGCCGTAGCTTGGCCATATCGATCTGCGTCAGCTGACACTCGAAGACCGAGTACTGCAAATGATCCCCATATCCCCGCATGATCTGAAAGACTTTTCGTAAACGCTTGTCGTCGCAGATGTCGTAACAGACGAGGTAAGAGATGCGCATTATTCGTCCATCGCGGCGAAGAGCCCAATCCCATAGTGCCTCCCGATGCCGGCTAGCACTGGTCCACGCACACCTGTTTTGAACTGCACTTGCACATGAAGACGTGGGTAACCCTCAAGGTGATTCGGGACCTGCATTGCGGAGGCGTGCTTTGTGCCGGGCCAAAAAGGAGCTCCCTGAAACGCAAGGCCCTCAATCATCTCTTCGCCATAGCCAGCCATTGCGAAGGCGCGTAACAGCAGATGTTCCGTTTTACATACTGAGATTGTCCCGTGCCGGGCTATGTTGTATCCATGTAGGATTACGGGAGTGACGGTTCGCCATGTCTTTCGTGGAACTCCCGGAAGGTATTGGTTGAACGTCCAATCGTTTGCGGTTGAAGGACCAAGGCAGCACACCAATTGCCCGTGATTATTAGAGAGGGTGCAGCCGGTTAACTTCAATTCCAACAAGCGGACCACTTCGCCACCCGAATCCGGTGGCTCCACAATAATTCCGCGACGCATCCGACCATCGCCATACTTCCCGAAAATGCTCGGCAAAGGAACATACGATATCCGTCGCGACTTGTCTGCTGCCTGAGTGTGTCCTTGAATATACTCTTCTATAAACTGGTCGCCGTAC
>JAICYR010000234.1 GCA_025934135.1 Acidobacteriaceae bacterium
CGAACGCAGCCCATGCCACATCTCAAACGACTGAGGCGCCGGACATTCCCCGTCCCGGTCGCCCACCACAATCAGCGTCGGGGTCTTCGCGTTCTTGATGTAGTTGATGGCCGAGCTTTTGGCGTAGACGGCGGGGTCGTCATAAACCGACGCGCCGAAGAAGGGGATCATCCACTGGTCAATGGAGTTTTCGCCGTAGTAGCTCTTCCAGTCGGAGATTCCGGCCCCGGCGACGGCGGCCTTGAAGCGATGGGTCTGGGTGATGGCGAACATGGTCATGAATCCGCCGTAGCTCCAGCCGGTAATGCCGACGCGGTCAGGATCAACGGGATGGGCTTTGGAAACGGCATCGACCCCGGCAAGGATGTCGCGGAGGTCGCCGTAGCCCATGTCCTTGCGGACGCCCTGGGTGAATTTTTCTCCCTCGCCGAAGCTGCCGCGTGGGTTGGGCATGAGGACTAAATATCCCAGCGCGGAGAACGGCGCGGGGCCGAACCCGGCGCCGGGCCAGCGGGCAAGGTTGGCGTAGGAGGGGCCTCCGTGGACGTAAACGATGAGGGGGTACTTTTTCGCCGAGTCGTAATCCGCCGGGTAGAGCAGCCAGCCGTCGATGCGGAGGCCCTCGTTGGTCCATGAGACGGGTTCGGACTTTCCCCAGGCGGGCTTGAGGGCATCGTTGAGATGGGTGATCTGGCGCAGGTCGTTGAGCGGACCAGCCCAGACCTCCGGCGCCTCGCTGAACGACGACTTGATGAAGGCGATGCCGCTGTCGTCGGAAGAGGTGGAGATGCGCATCATCTCTCCACCCGCGCTGACGGTGCCGGGAATGGTTAGGTTGTACTGGGTCGATTCCTTCTGCGTGGCCAGGTCATAGGCAAACAAGTGCGATTGGGCCGCCTCGATCTCGGCGATGCCGAGCGTGTCGTCGTCGATCCACTTGAACCACTGCGGGGTGGCGGCGCGGTCGGGAGTCACGTCTGTGGCGTCGCCTCCGCTGGCGGGAATGGTGTAGATGTCGCCGCCGGTCACCCCCTGGTCTGACATGAGTCCGCCGATGAAGGCGATCTTGCTGCCGTCAGGCGAAAAGCGCGGCAGCGCGATCTGGAGGCCGTGGAGCGGGCCTGAAGTTGTGTTTGGGTCGAAGGCGACTTTGGGTTCGGCGGTGCTTATGTTCTGGAATGTCCCCGTTCTCATATCCAGTTCGACCTGTTCTGTATAGAGTTTCGCGGTCCACCAGTTGTCCTGGCCCGGGGGCGGCGCGGCAACATAGGCGAGGTGGTTGGAGTCAGGCGACCAACTGTATTCGTAAAGGTAGAGATGGGCGGGGCTGATGTCGGCAAACTGTCCGCTGGAGCTATCGACGGCGGCGAGGCGCTGTACCTCGATGTGCTCGACTCCGATGACGCCGGAGGGCGGCGGCTCTGGGGAAAGCGCTCCGGATGCGCGGGTGGCACCCTCGACGTAGAGGAAGCTGAGGTACTTGCCGCTGGGCGCGTACTGGAGGTCCTCGGCGTATCCGTTGAGCTGCGCCAGCAGGTGTGGAGTGGCGGTGCCGGATACGCTTTCGGTGAAGATCGCCGTCTCGTGGCTGGAGGTCTTTCCATCGGCGGAGCAGTCGGAGAAGAAGGCCAGGGTCTTGGAGTCGGGCGACCAGGCGAGGCTGCTGTCATGCTGGTCGCCGGGCTCGCCACAGGTGTTGATGTGGCGAACCTCGGCGGGCTCGCTCAGAGGCGCGTAGTAGATGCCCTCTTTGCTGACGGCCCACGCGATGAGGTTGCCGTCGGGCGAAAGCTGGGTCTCGCGGATGCTCCTGACCCTCTGGAGCGAATGAATAATCGCCGGGATGCGCGGGTTCTGTTCAGCGGCGGCGGGTGCGCTCTGCGGCTGGGTTTGGGTCTGCGGGAAGGCGGGCAGGACGAGCAGAACGGCGGAGAGAGCGGCGAGCAAAGGGAGTTTCATCACGAATCAGGGTACTAGGAGCAAGCGGAAAGGGAAAAGGGCAAAGGAAGCGGGTGAGGAGAGGCGGCCAGCGTGATTCAGGCTTGATATGAAATGAGAGGAGGAAGAGAATGGATGCTCCACCAAATCGGGTTCTGCGGTTTCACCCGGAGATAAGCGCTCATGCAATATAGGCGAGTTTCTCTAGCTTCCCTGCTTCTGTTCCTCATCTTCTTCTCGTCAGGTTTCGGGCAGGAGAAGCAACACGCCACTGCGCCTCAACAGGCAGGAGTATCTGTCACTCCCCTCAGAATGGCGGGAGAAACCAAAGTGGAGAGCGA
This sequence comes from Acidobacteriaceae bacterium, assembly GCA_025934135.1. Lineage (GTDB taxonomy): Bacteria > Acidobacteriota > Terriglobia > Terriglobales > Acidobacteriaceae > Silvibacterium. The sequence continues at coordinate 2,280 of JAICYR010000234.1, forward strand.
TCTCGGTCACGGGATGTCGCTTCCGAAAATGGGCGAGGGCGGATTTTACGCGCAGATCTCGAACGGCGGCGCCCTTGGTCAAAAGATTTACTGGATCAACCTAAAGGGAGAGAAGAAGCTCGCGCTGGATCTGACCCGGTTGTCCCTGGAGGGCGGCGTTGACCCCACCGATCTCTACATTCGGGATTTCGCCGCTGATGCTCAGAGCGGGCTTGATGCACTGGTGACATGGGAAGATAAGAACCACATCGATCATGCGGCAATGGTCCAGTTTGACAGCGATGGAGATTTTCGCCGGATGGTTTCGCTGAAGATCAATTTCCGCCCCACCCGCTTTGCCACGTTTCTATCGGGCAACTGGCTGCTGACCGGCTATACGGCGGGCAGAAAAGACAAGTCGTCTCTGCCACTGGTCATCGTGAATAGCGACGGGGATCCCATAACCATCAACAACGCGTCGGGTACCGGGCTTCTGAGCGCCTTCCAACTGCCTTTCCGGGCGCCAAAATCGTCCAACGCAAAGAACACATCTTCAGACACGAACGACGAGGACCATGCCCTGGACGCGCTATACATCGCGTCCACTCTTTTGATGAGCGGGGGAGACGACGGCTATGTCTATCTCTATGATCCCGTGCTTTCCAGTTCAATTTACAAAGTCGCCTCGGATGGCAGCACCTCCAAAATAGCCGTTCCGCCGCCTGCGCTTGCGGACAACGAAAAATTGCGTCCCTTTGGCATTCATGCCGGGTATGGTCAAGTTGTGCTGGAGGAGGCCGTTGTCCCGAAGAGCCAGGCCAGAACCGGCGCCATCAAAATCAAGCGGACCATCCTCCTTGTTTTTGATACCAGCAATGGCTCCGAGGTCGGAGCTTATTCGGCGCCGAATCAATTCGGAAATCTGCTGATAGGGTTTTCACCCGAGAGCTTTTACTTTATGTCTCTTCGGCCCCAGGCGGACCACCGGGTTGACCACTACATCGTCCATGCGACGCCGTAAGCGAGCAAATACTCGAATGGCGTAGAATTTGGCTACCTTAAATGAGCCTGGGCGCGAAGCCCGGACGAGGCATGTTCACCCCGCTCCGCCTCCAAATTGGAGACTGCCATGTCAGAGAAAGTTTCGAAGTATGTAATTGAGCGCGAAATACCAAACTTGGGAAACCTTTCACCCAGCGAGTTGCAGGCCATCTCAAAGAAGTCCTGCGACATTTTGAAAAACATGGGCCCGGAGATCCAATGGGTGCATAGCTACGTGACCCAAAACAAGATGTACTGCGTCTATCTGGCGCCCAACGAAGACATGATCCGTCAACACGCGCAGGCGGGCGGCTTCCCTGCCAACAAGATTTCGGAAGTGAAAACGATCATCGATCCGACGACAGCGGCCTGAGGCCGGACACCACCAACCTCCCCCGTAACGACAGCGGCGCGGTCGCCCCGCGCCGTTCCGCACCCTCGCGGCCTCACTCCGCATTCCTTGTTCCCATGGATGGCGCGGCACTTTCAGGCAGCGATCCGTACCAGTTGAGATTGCGGGTGAAGTACATGGCCACGGCCACGGCGGCGAAGCTCGCCAACGCGCCCACCATCAGCGCATTGTCTTCCAAACGCAGCAGCAGATAGATGAGCAGATAGAGCAAGCTGAAGATGGCCAGCGCGCGGAAGCCCTGGCGGCGGCTGGCAAAAATCCATCCCGCGTTCGCCGAGAGCAGCCCCACAGAGGCGATGCCCGCGATGAGAAATCCCAGACCGAACCCGATGCGCTCGGCGAACGACAGAAGCAGCAGGTAAAAGATGATCTGCGCAAACCCGACTAGAATGTACTGCG
>JAICYR010000002.1 GCA_025934135.1 Acidobacteriaceae bacterium
AGGCTGTGACTCTACCACTGAGTTACTCCCGCCTGAAAGCTACCAGCTAAACGTCTGGAGCTGATGACCGGGATTGAACCGGTGACCTCTCCCTTACCAAGGGAGTGCTCTACCAACTGAGCTACATCAGCCCTCTAAAAACTACCGCCCCTCATCGGGAGGCTTTTCCTCATCGTATCGCGAACGGTCATGCGCGAGCGCGATCCGAATTGCAAATCCTGCAAGCACAATCAGAACAACCAGGCGTATTTTCCCCGGTTCCAATGTGCTCCAAGCCAGACCCGCCACGAATGCCAGCCCGACCAGCGCAATCACCTTGCGCTTTACGCCCGCGACCGCCATCCGCGCCGTCCCGCCTTCCCAATCTTCTGGTGCACAGGGGAGGATTCGAACCTCCGTAGCTCCAAGGAGCGGCAGATTTACAGTCTGCTGCCATTAACCGCTCGGCCACCTGTGCACTTCCGCCGGGAGCTTCCACGCTCCCGCTTTCAAAACTCTTCGCCGCCTTGCTCCGCCCAGTCTCCCGCATTCCAGAGCCGCACTCCTCTGGAGCCGCACTCCGGTTCAATTTCTCTGCGTTGTCGAGGGATTTTTCGCTCCGAAGCCGGCCCGGCAAACCCTGCTTGCATCCTGCTTTGTCTGTGTAGTTGGAGCTGGCGAAGGGACTTGAACCCCCGACCGTCTGATTACAAATCAGATGCTCTACCAACTGAGCTACGCCAGCCCAAAACAGGCCTAATACCTAAACCTGTTCCGGACACACGAAGGCATTCGCAAACAGGGGGGTACAGAATGAAATTTTAGCATGGGGCCAGAGGCGGAGCAAACGCGCTATACACAGTGTTTTTCCACCTCCCGCTGCCGCCGTCCGGCTCACGGAAAGCGCACCGCGCCAGCCCGCGCTGAAAGTCGCTTCCGCGCATCTGAATGATTGCCCATTTGATATTCGGTTTGTTCGTGGAGCAATCTTGTAAACAAGAGAAATTCGGAGGTATATGCAGATGTCCCAGTCAGCACCAAGCGGTAACGACATGACTCAAAACGATCCCGCCGGCAAACAGGCGCCCGGCCACGCGGCCGGCCATTCAGCGGATGACGGCAACATGGTCGACAAGCTCCTCCAATTCGACCTTGAACAGGAGATCGCCGCCGCGGAGCAGAAAAAGCCGTGGCCATCGGGGATTCACGCCAAGACCCTCGTCAAAAAGCCTGACCTCCGCGTTGTGCTGATCCTCGCCGCACCGGGCGGAAAAATGGACCAGCACCATGCTGACGGCACGATTTCCGTTCAAGTGCTCAAAGGCCGAATCCAGTTCAGCACATCGGGAGAAAGCCACAGCCTCCGCGCTGGGAACTTCCTGACTTTGGCAGCATCCATCAAGCACGATGTGGAGGCACAGGAGGACTCGGCATTTCTGCTGACGATTGGCTGGCCCAAGGGTGAAGACCTGGAGTCCATGCCGCATCGCGGCTACGGTTCCTGACGGAACTGCGGCTCCTGAGCGCTTTCCCTCTCGCGGCAACTCGGTCAACCAGCCTGCCCATCCCAATGAGGAGAAGGCAGGAGGAAATTTCCTGAATGACTGAACACGATAAAACTCCGAGAACAACGCGCAACGAAAACGAAGGCGGCCGGGAATTTGGACATGTCCATTCGCCCAGCCAGACCCAACTCGCAAGCCAGAATCGAGGACTCGCGGACGATTCGATGCGGGATGATTCGCGGCGGAAAACTCCGCCGGGCCAGCGCGAAGCCAGCGCCATGAACCGCAGGGGGAATGGCACGCAACAGAGCAGCCCACCCGGCAAAACGGTGCGGGACAAGCGGCAGCATAAGCGTGCCGCCTGACGCCCAATGGTCCCACAGAAAAAGGTCGCCATTCACAGCGGCCTTTTTCTATGCCACGTGAAGCCCCACGCTGACGCCTGGCATGTAGAAAGCATCTAAAACATTGCTCTCCAGTTGACTTGGAGAAAGCTTATGAAGAAGACCGCCTCAGCATTTCCTGCCCTGCCGGCGCTGGTGCTCGGTATTCTGGTGATCGGCGCAACCGGATGTCACAGCAATCCGCCCCAGAACAGCGACCAATCACAAAACGCCGCCGCCACTCAGGCCGCCGATGAAAGCCAGGATCCGGCGGAGCAGGCTAACTTGGCACCCGCGGTTGAGACCACGCCTCCACCTTCCTCGAACCAACAGTACGCTTACAATGCGCCCGAATCCGACGAGCAAGCGGAGTACGCGCCCGGGCCGCCCCCGCCCCTGCCGGATTATGAACAGCCCGAAGCGCCAGATCCCAATTACATCTGGGCACCCGGCTATTGGCACTACGCGAATACCGGCTACTACTGGGTCCCGGGAGCATGGGTGATGGCACCCTATGTCGGCGCGCTTTGGACCCCCGGCTACTGGGGTATTTACAACGGCCGATACCTGTGGCACCACGGCTACTGGGGACCGCATGTTGGCTTCTATGGCGGCATCAATTACGGACACGGCTATACAGGCGTGGGCTATGTCGGCGGATATTGGGACAACGGCTCTTTCCGCTACAACACCGCCGTTACACAAGTGAATCCGGAGGTTATCCACAGTACTTATTCGCATCGCGTAAGAGTGGTGCAGAATCCCCGCGTGAGCTACAACGGCGGACGCGGTGGCTTGGCCGCACGCCCTCTGACTGCGGAGAGGGTCGCCTCTCACGAGCGCCACACCGGTCCGCTCCCCTCCCAACAACAGCATCGGCAGCGGGCCAGCCAAAACCGGGAGCAGTGGGCAAGCCAGAACCACGGACATCCTAAAACCGCGGCCGCTTCGCAGCCACTGAATGCGGGTCGACAGAAGCCGGACTCGATGCCGCCAGCAGTCCACGAGCAGGTGCAGCGCGAGCGGCAGGGGCACGCGCCGGAGGCGGCATCACGTTCCACGCATCCCGACAGCCGTCAGCCCCAGCGAAACAATCAGCGTCCGCAACGCCGCGAACAGCCGAACAGAACGGACCAGAACCCACGCCCGTGATCACCAAAAGCACAAGAGGGAGAACGCAGTCAGCGCTCTCCCTCTTCAATCTCATTGGTTCCGATGGTCGATTCTGAAAATGGTCGGGACGGGCAGATTTGAACTGCCGACCCCTCGCACCCCAAGCGAGTGCTCTACCAGGCTGAGCCACGTCCCGACGACCAGGGTCACTGAGCTAGTTTACATGAAATGGCGAGCCGTCCGCCGCGCAAGTTCCACTACTTGCTGGGCGGAACATACTCCTTGGGCAGCACCATGCCGTCTCCAAAAAAGAACCGCTGCATCTGCTCGGCCAGGAACTCCTGCGCCTGCGGGGTCCACGGTTGCAGCCGGTACTCGTTCAGCAGCATCTTCTGGTGTTCGGTCCAGTCGTGCCAAGCCTTCTTTGACACATTTTCATAAATCTTCCGGCCAAAATCGTTGTCGAACGGAGGCTCGTCCAAACCCTCCATCTCCTGCTTGTAACGCGAACATAATACGGTATGCGCCATTCGTCTCTCTCTTGGCTCTATTGTAATTTAACGGCGCGGACCGGCTCCGCTCTACCTCCTCCACAGTAGCTCAAGCACGCACTGCACCAGCGTAAAAATTGCGCTCATGGCCACGGCGAATCCCTTCGCCCTTTGAAAGCTCCGCTCATGCTGCTCCACACGGCCCTCAATGGCCGCAATGCGCCCCGAATTTCCATCACCCAGCAGCGTGCTCATCTGGTTCTTCAGCACGGACAAGTCAAAGATCACCACGTCCTCAAAGTTCTTCATCCGGCAGTTCGTCGCCCTTCCCCTCTGCGACACTTCCTGCGCAAACGCCGGCACGCGGCCTACCGCCATGGAAGCGCGAAGATACCGCTGCAGCAGACTCTCCGTTCTCTTTCGGTAGAAAACAACGCCGTTTGTGCTCCCGGCCTCGGGTGTCGGCTGCGGCAACGCCTCCGCGGCCGTCGCCCAAACGTAGGGTAGGGTCAATGCCGCGCTCATCGCACACCTCCCGTCTCTGCAACTGCAATCGAGTGCTTACGAGGACGGCCCGGTCTGCGTTTCGTTTCTCTCGAATGACCTCTCAGCCTCCTCTCGCACAAGCCACAATAAACCTTGCTTTCTTCCTGGGTGCGAAACCATAACCCCCCGCACCCCTCGCAAATTTTCAGATATACGCGCGAATAAACCATGAATTCTCCAGGCGGATCTCACGCCCGCGGTCGTTTCTTTCTTCTCCGCGGGGCACTGCAAGGGTTTGCTGCGTGTTCTAATCACAGCCCACTCTTCGCATTGGTTAAAAGAAATGGCGCGCGGATCCAGGACAGGAAATCAGTGCTTACAACGCCGACGGCTCGTTTTGCGCTCGCGCCTTGCTCGACGCAATGTGCAACAGCATCGAAATGCGATGTGAGCACCACATTCTGATTTGGATGATTAGACCTTTGGCGAAAGTGTTTCCGACTTTATTACTGGGTCTTGCGAACGTCAATCGCCGCATCGCGCCTGGCGCGATATCGACTTGCGGCTACTCTTTAGTCACACCCTGATGGCTGATAAACGCTACCGGCTTGCTTTGCAATCAGCAAACTTCTTAGTAGGGGTGTATTGCTTAAAGCCAAAATTCCACAGATGAATTTTTCCCAACTCCACGAGCGCCTTCGCGCGGAAATGGCTCGCCGCATTGACCGCGGCCAACTCACCGGTACGCTTCTCGCTCGTCAGACCGGACTCCAGCCCTCTCATCTTTCCAATTTCATCCGCCGCAAACGGCGCCTCAGTCTTCCGGCTCTCGACCGTGTACTCGCCGCTCAACTGCTCAGCCTCGAAGACCTCCTTCCAGACTCTCCCCGCACCGGCATCCAGTCCGGTTTTGACGATGCCTCCATCGTGCCGCTCGTCTCGCATGAAACTGCTCTGCGATCTCCGGCCATCAACCAGCGCTCCGTCCTCGACCTCATCCATCTACCAGCAGGCTCGCTCGATCACCTTCGTCCCCGTCGCACGCTCTCCCGGCGCGAATGGCAGCGTTTCCTCGCCGTTCGTCTCACTGCTGCGCAGGCCCGCCCCATGGATCCGCTCCTCGTTCCCGGCTCAATCGTCGTCATCGACCGGCACTACAATTCCCTCGCCCCCAGCCATCCCGCGCGACCCAATATCTACGCCATTGATGTCAACAACGACCTTGTTTTTCGTTACGTAAGCTATGAGGCCAATCGCCTCGTCCTGCGCCCCCGCTCTCTCGACTCCCGTGTCGAAGTGCTCCGGCTCGCCCCCGACGAACCGCCCTCCTCCTGCATCGTTGGCAGACTTTGCATCACCATCGCTGAACTATGAATTCAATTCTTCTGAATGTCGATCGCTAAACGCCCGGCCTATCCTTGCGGTAACATTCATCTGCGGCTGCTTCGCTCGGAAAGGCGCTATGAAAATCAACGTCAAGGATCAATTCTCTGGCCTGCTGGCCCTCTGCTTCGCAATGTCCATGATCCTCTGCGGCGGCATGGCCGCTGCACAGAACGGCCCCTACCATGTCGAAACTCAATGGAAAATCGGCGGTGACACCGGCTGGGACTACCTCGCCATTGATCCCGCCAGCAAACTGCTCTACGTTACTCACGGCGACCACGTCCTGGTCATCGACACCGCTACAGGCAAGGTGAAAACTGACATCACCGGTCTCCAGGGGACTCACGGCGTCGCTTTCGACACCAGCGGTAAGTTCGGATACATCAGCGACGGCCGCGCCAATCAGGTCGTTGTCTTCGACCGCAAGACCGACGCCATCCTTCAGCGGATCCCCGCCGGCACCAATCCAGACGGCATCGTCTTCGAGCCCGTCACGCAGACCGTCTGGGCCTTCAATGGCCGCAGTAAAAACGCCACCGTCATCAGCGATAAGACCCATCAGGTCGTCGCTACCGTGCAGCTTCCCGGCAAACCCGAATTCCCCGTCGCCGACGGCAAAGGCTCCGTCTACGACAACATCGAAGACCTCAGCGAAATCGTCCATATTGACGCCCGCACTCACAAGGTCCTCGCCGCGTGGCCCATTGCTCCCTGCGAAGGCCCCTCCGGTCTCGCCATTGATAAGCAGCATCAGCGGCTGTTCGCCGTCTGCGATGGCAAAATGGCTGTCGTGAACGCCTCCACCGGAAAAATCGTTGCCACGCCCACCATCGGCAACGGCCCCGACGCCGCCCGCTTCGATCCCAAATACCAGCTCGCCTTCAGTTCAAATGGAGAAGGTACTCTGAGCGTCGTGCATCAGAATTCGCCGGATTCCTACTCCGTCATTCAAACCCTGCCCACCAAACGCAGCGCGCGCACCATGGCGCTGGATGAGTCAACAGGAAAAATCTATCTTTCCGCTGCTGAATTTGACCCTCGCCCTGCGGCAACCGCCCAGAACCCTCGTCCTCGCCCCAGCCGGGTACCCGGCAGCTTTGAAATCATCGTCGTCAGCCGATAAAAAAATGCCGCTCTCCCTTGTGGAGAGCGGCACTCCTCAGCCATCGCTGCGCTACTCCCGAGCGCTCCCATACACCGGAATCCCAGAGTGCATCTTGTACACCAGGTTCGCGGCCTGCGGCGCATACTCTGAATCCGGATACTTCGTCTCCAACTGTTGCGCGAGCTTTTCCGCCTGCTCCCGGTCATCCTTGGCGTGCCGCGTGTTTCCGTCCGCCATCCACATGTCGCCGGCCGCCGCCAGCCGCCAAGCCGCCTTGTACAGCGCCTCCGGAGCGCGCGGTGAACCCGGATATTGTTCCGCGTATTTCGCGTAGTACTCCGACTCTTTCTCCGGACACTTCTCCGATCCCTGCCAATCGCCGCACAGCTTATTGTCGATTAGCTCATAGGCCGCATAATCCGCCCACTTCGTGTTCGGGAAATACTTCTCAATGTCCTTCAATTCGTTGTCATCCGGAAGTTCCCGCAAATACGAAGCCTTCTCATGCGCCGAAGGCAGCGTCGATGCATCCGCCTTCTGCAACTGCCAGCGAATGTCCGCCGCCCGCCACATCGCCTCCGCTGTCAGCGAAGACTTGGGGAACATCTCCACCACCCGCATGTACAGGAGCCGCGCCTCAAGCGCTGCCTGCGGTGGCGGATGCGGCTCCGACGCGGCATCCTCTTTGCTCTCCGCCTCACCAAATAAAATCTTGTCCCCGTTCGGCGTATTCACATCAATCACGCCTTTGTTCAGCATCCATCCCGACAGCGGAACCACTTCCGAGCCGCCCCCCATGGTCGGAGCGCTCGCGTCCTGCTCGTGGCCGCTCACCTCATCAATGTTCGCGAACACCCGCACCCAGTCACCGCTCCGCTCCACAATCACCATCTCGCGCCCCGGCAGAATCACAGAAACCCGCTGCGCCTGCTCGTTCGGCTGCACGTAGAGATTGGCATCGCGTACCAGCGTCGCCCGCGGCCCATTCTTCGGGATCTGTTGCTCCGGCATCCGCTTCTGCGCCAGCGCAACCCCGCATGAGGCAATTAAGAATATTAGAAAATAAGCTCGAATTCGCATCGCAAAGATAAGACGCAAACAAAACCAAAAACGTCTCGCAGCCAGCATACCTTAAGGCCAACCGAGTTCTGGGTGCCCCATCCTTGCCGCCGCATCTTCATTCGTCTGAGCGGCAAGGGTGAGAAACCTCGGTCCTTGGCCCCTAGTAGTTCGCTCCGCTCATCACCGCCACGGCCTTCCCATATGCCCCAAGCTCCGCCCCATGGAACATCACCGCCGCCGTCGTCACCGCCCCACTCGGCTCCGCCTTCACCCCGGCGGACTCAAGTACCCCCATGGCCTCCTGAATCTCACCCTCAGACACCGTAAGGATGTCGTCCACAAATGTCCGAATGCACTCGAAATTCAGTTCTCCCAGGCTCTGCGTCCGCAGCCCGTCGCAAATCGTGCGCGTCGTCTTTTCCGCCGGCCACGTCACCAGCCTGCCCGTCCGGAAGCTCTCCCGCGCATCGCCCGCCAACTCCGGCTCTACGCCAATCACGCGCGCATTCGGATTCAGATACTTCACCGCCGCCGCCACCCCGCTCAGCAACCCTCCGCCGCTCACCGGAGCAAGCACTAGATCCACATCCGGCATGTCTTCCACTATCTCCAGCCCACACGTCCCCTGCCCGGCAATAATCGCGGCATCGTCATAAGGAGGCACAACCGCATACCCAAACTCCGCCGCCAACTCCTCCGCTTTCTGCTTCCGCTCCGCGCTCGCCGGCCCCACCACAACAATCTCGGCGCCCAGCGCTTCCGTCGCCCTTCGCTTCTTCTCCGACGCATTCCCCGGCATCACCACCACTGCCTCCACCCCCAGCGCCCGCGCCGCATACGCCACCCCCTGCGCATGATTGCCGCTCGAATACGTAATCACACCGCGCCCCCGCTCCTCCGCCGGCAACTGCGCAATCTTGTTGTAGGCCCCGCGCAGCTTAAAGCTGCCCGTAGCCTGCAACCCCTCATTTTTGATAAAAATTTTGCCCGGCACTCCCGGTATCTCAACCCGCACCAAAGGAGTCCGCACCGCCACGCCGGAAAGCCGTTCCGCCGCCGCCCGAATCTCATTCAAAGTGACCGAGGAGTCCGTGATTGCCATCTCAACCAGCCCCGCGCACGACCCGGGCTACCAGCTCAACGCTTCTTAGCTGCCCGCTTTTTAGCTACCCGCTATATCTCGAGAATCACCGGCATAATCAGCGGACGCCGGCTCGAATTTTTCTGGATATACCGCTTCAAATCAATCCGGATTTTTTCCTTAATGACCCCGTAGTCGGCTTTCTCCTCCGCGCTTGACCCGTCCAGCGTCTTCGCCACCACTTGCCGCGCCGACTCGATCAATTCCTCGTCGGCTACGAATCCGCGCGTAAATACATCCGGTTGCCGCTCCACTTTGCCCGTCTGCTTGTTGATAGTCAGAATCGGCAGCACAATCCCGTCTTCCGACAAGTGCCTCCGGTCGCGGATCACCAGGTCCTCCACCACGTCCGCCGCCGAACCCGAATCGATGCACACACGCCCCGCCGTCACCTTGCCCGCCTTGCTCGCATTCGCGCGGTCCAGTTCCAACACGTCGCCGTTCTCGATCACCAGCGCCAGGTCCACCACGCCCACGCTCTGCGCCAGTTCGGCATGTTTCCTCAAGTGACGGTAATCCCCATGCACCGGAATAAAAAACTTCGGCTTCAGCAAATTAATCATCAGCCGCTGCTCTTCCTGGCTCGCATGCCCGCTTACATGGATCAGTCCCGACGCGCCATCGTCATAAATCACTTGCGCGTCCCGCCGATACAAATGGTCGATCACCCGGTAAATGCTCTTCTCATTTCCCGGAATCACCCTCGAACTCAGCACCACCGTATCGCCCGGCAATATCCGTGCATGCTTGTGGTTGTCCACCGCCGCCCGGCTCAGCGCGCTCATCGGCTCGCCCTGTGTTCCACTGATCAGCACCATTACTTGTTCCGGAGCGTGGTCCGCAATCTGCCCCGGATGAATCAGCAGCCCCGGCGGAACATCCAGATAGCCCAGGTCCTGTGCCACCTCCGACGACTCCACCATCGAGCGCCCCACCACCGCGACCTTGCGTCCATGCGCCCGCGCCAGGTCCATCGCAATCCGTATCCGGTAAATGGACGACGAAAAGCAGCTAAAGAACAGCTTCTTCTTCGTGCGCGAAAAAAGCTCGTCCAGACGCGGCTTGACTGACCACTCGCTCGGCGTATACCCCGGCCTGTCCACATTGGTCGAGTCCTGCAGCAGCGCCAGCACGCCGCGCTTACCGTACTCCGCGAACCGATGCAGATCAAACGCTTTCCCATCCGGCGGCGACAGGTCAATCTTGAAGTCGCCCGTATGTACAATCACGCCCACCGGAGTCTCAATGGCCAGCGCCACGCAGTCCACCAGGCTGTGCGTCACCCGAATCGGTTCAATCGTGAACGGCCCCAGCCCAAACTTCGCTCCCGGAACAATCTCAATCAGTTCCGAGTCATCCAGCATCTTGTGCTCTTCGAGCTTGTTTTCCACATATGCCAGCGTGAACTCCGTCCCATACACCGGAACATTCAGTTCAGACAGAATCCACGGCAGCCCACCAATGTGGTCCTCATGCCCGTGCGTCAGAATAATCCCGCGCACGTGTTCTTTGTTCTCGATCAGGTAAGAAATGTCCGGGACAACAACATCCACGCCCAGCAGTTCCGACTCTGGAAACATCAACCCGGCGTCGATCACAATAATGTCGTCGTGCCAGCGGACGGCCAGGCAATTCATGCCAAATTCGCCCAGCCCACCCAGCGGAATAATCTGTAATTTTGAGTCAGCCATCGAAACTACGATGCTATCAGGTGTACGGCCACCATCAAAGCCGATTAGCTCAAACTGCCGAAGGTTGCCCCAGTGTAGTCATATTTGCGTCCCTTCGCAGCGCCAGTACTGCGCATCAATCTATCTATGGACAGAACGCATCGGCCCTGCTTTCTCGTTGTTGACCGCGAATACTCCGGCAGCATTTCGACCCGCAAACTTGTCATTGAAACCGCGAAGTTCAACGTTCTCACCGCCTACAGTGTCGCCGAGGCACTTACCACTCTCAGGAGATTCCCCGCGGTCGATGGAATCGTGGTGGACGCCGAAATGCCGGAGATGCCCTGCCCCGACCTCGTCCGCTCTCTCAAGCATCTAGCGCCTTCCGTCCCCGTCATTATCGTCCACCGGCCACTCAGTGAGCCTTGCAACGGGGCCGAATATCAGCTCGACACTTTCGACCCCAAGCAGTTGCTCGGCCTGCTGCAAAGCCTCTGCCCCGAACAGGCGAAGGCTGTCGAAGAGCGGAACGAATCGTTGAAAGCACAGGAATAGTCTTGCCTCGTATTTTTTCGCTCCAGCCGCGAGTGGCTCATTCAGGCTATAATCCTCCTGCCTGGTCCCCGCCCGGCGCCGCGCCCTTCCACTCCACATCAGGGCGGAGGACACCCAATGTGCGGAATTGCCGCGCTGTTTTCACGCCGTGATCCGGTTTCTGCCGCGACGATTGAGCGCGCCACGCGGAGCCTGCACCATCGCGGCCCAGATGGCCAGCGCCACTGGATATCCCCGGACCGCCGCGTCGCACTGGGCCATGCGCGCCTCAGCATTATTGACCTCGCTACCGGCGACCAGCCCATCGCCAGTGAGGATGGACGCACACACATCATCGTCAACGGCGAGCTCTACGGATATGAAGCCATCCAGCGCGAACTGGAAGCATCCGGCCACCATCTTCGCACCCGGTCCGACAGCGAAATTGCCCTCCATCTGTACGAAGACCTTGGTCCCGAATGTCTTCACAAGCTGCGCGGCGAGTTCGCGTTCGTTCTCTGGGATGAAACCAACCGGACCCTTTTCGCCGCACGCGACCGCTTCGGAATCAAGCCCCTGTTTTACGCGATTCACAATGACACCCTTTATTTCGCTTCCGAGGTCAAGGCGCTCTTCGCTGCCGGCGTGCCCGCCCGCTGGGACGCCGAGTCCGTCTACCACTCCATCGAGGGCGGTAGCCACCAGTCGCGCACGCTCTACGACGGAGTCTTCCAGGTCCCGCCCGGCCACTATCTCATCGCCACCGGGAAGCACCTCCAGATTCACCAATACTGGGATTTCAACTATCCCGCCGCCGATCACGCCCCGCTTCGCTCGGACGCCGATTACGCCGCCGAGGTTCGCCACGCGCTGGAAGAAGCTGTTCGCATACGCCTCCGCGCCGATGTGCCTGTCGGTTGCTATCTCAGCGGCGGACTCGACTCCTGTGCTGTCCTCGGCCTCGCCGCCAAACATCACGCCGATCCCATTCGCGCCTTCTCCCTCACCTTCGACCACCCTGACTACGACGAAGAGAAGCAGGCGAAGGAAATGGCTGCCAAAGCCAACGCGGAGTTCCACCCTATTCCCATCCGCCAGGATGACCTCGCCGACAACCTTCCCGGAGCAATCCTGCAGTCGGAAACCTTCTGCATCAATGCTCATGGCGTAGCCAAGTACGTTCTCAGCCGCGCCGTCCACAATGCCGGATACAAGGTCGTGCTCACCGGCGAAGGTTCCGATGAGATCCTCGCCGGATATCCCCACTTCCGCCGCGACATGCTGCTCTACAACCGCAACGGACAGGACCCAGCCCAAATAGCCGCGCTACTCAGCAACCTGGAAAAGCTCAACCCTGTGTCGCGCGGCCTGCTGATGCCCGACGGCGATGCCCGTCCGCTCGAAAACGTTCAGCGCGTGCTTGGCTTTATCCCGTCCTGGATTGAAACCTTCTCCGCGCGCGCCGCCAAAATGCAGACCCTGCTCGCGCCCGACTTCACCGCGGAATACGGTGGCCGTGAGAGCTACCAACCTCTATTCAGCGGCCTCGACATTCGCAAGCAGCTCACAGGCCGCGACCCTGTGCATCAATCCCTGTATCTCTGGGCAAAGACGCTGCTGCCCAACTACATCCTCACCGTCCTCGGCGACCGCATGGAGATGGCCCACTCCGTTGAAGGCCGTGTGCCCTTTCTAGACCACCACCTCGTCGAAGTCATCTGCTCCCAACCCGTAAGCCAGAAGATCCACGGCACCACCGAAAAATACGTCCTCCGCGAAGCCACCCGCGACGTCATCACCGACACGGTCTACCGCCGCCAGAAGCACCCATTTGTCAGCCCGCCTGCAACGCTGAATCCCAAACAAAAGCTCAGCGCGTTCGTCAACGATACTCTGCGCGGATCGGCCCTGACAGCCATCCCTTTTTTCAATCAGAAAAATGTCGTCGGTTTGCTCGACCGGGTTGGCACAATGGACGAAGGCGCGCGCGTAGCTTACGACCAGGTCCTCATGCTCCTCGTCAGCGCCTGTACCCTGCAAACAGGACTAAAGCTGGAAGCATAAGTGCGAAGCGGGCGCCGGGTTGCTGCGCAGGAACTGCTACAATTTTGCGATCAATCGTGGAGACCCAATCGCATGCGTAACCAATCCATCGGTCTTCTTGTTCTCCGCATCCTTGTCGGCTGGGTCTTCATTTCAGAAGGCATTCAGAAGCTCTATTTCCCCGGAACCCTCGGCGTCGCCCGCTTCGCTAAAATCGGGATCCCCGACCCCGGCTTCTCCGCTCCCTTCGTTGGCGGCGTCGAGATCGTCTTCGGAGTGCTGGTTCTGCTCGGAATCTACACCGTCTGGGCTTGCATCCCTCTGCTGGCCGTCATCTGCACCGCCATTGCTACCACCAAGATTCCCTACTTTATCCACCACGGTGCCTGGGCCGCCCTGCACGAGAGCCGAACCGACATCTCGATGCTCCTCGGCCTCATCGCCATCCTCTTACTCGGCCCGGGACTGCTCTCCCTCGACGCCCGCCGCCGTCGCACGACTCAGCCCATCCGCTGACCCACCGCTCCTTTGAATAGAACCTGATCCACTCCTGGCCCCGCGACCAGCGGGAGCGCCTTAACGGATTGATCCAAAGAGGCGCGAAGCGCGTTCGCCTGGACGGCCAGTCCCCTAGCGCAGCAGTTCTTCCAGTGCCGAGCTCAACTCTGTCTTCTCGTCCCGGTACTTCACAATCACCGGAGTGTAAACACTCAACCCCCACTCCTCAGCCTTGCCCTTATGCACTGCCCGCGCTCCCGGAACCACCACCGCACCTTCCGGAATCACCAGCGGCTTTTCGCCCTCGGCGCGCAGCACTTCGCCTTTCACCACGTCATACACCGGAGTCCCCCGCGTCAGCACCGTTCCCGCCGCCAGCACCGCCCGCTTCCGCACGATAGTGCCCTCATACACGCCGCAGTTGCCGCCCACCAGCACATCATCTTCCAGAATCACCGGACTCGCATTCACCGGCTCCAGCACGCCACCCACCTGCGCCGCCGCGCTCAGGTGAACTCGCTTGCCAATCTGCGCGCAACTCCCCACCAACGCGTGCGAATCCACCATCGTGCCCTCGTCCACATACGCGCCCACGTTCACGTACATGGGAGGCATGCACACTACGCCCTTCGCCACATACGCCCCGGCCCGCACCGACGATCCGCCCGGAACCACCCGCACGCCCTCTTCCGCCGTGAACCGCCGCGCCGGATACGTGTGCTTGTCAACGAACGATAGTCCATCGCCCGACGTCGTCAGCGACCCCAGCCGAAACCCCAGCAGGATCCCCTGTTTCACCCACGCATTCACCCGCCAACCCGTCGGCGAATCAGCGTCCGGTTCCGCCGCGCGAACCACGCCCTTTTCCAGCGCCTCGCGCAGGTTTTCAAATGCGACCATCGCGCCTGAGTCACCCACAACGGCCACACCGGACGCAAAATACTCCTCAATTTTCAGGGAAAGATCTTCTCGACTCACAACCGGAGTCTACCAGAGGCATTAGATTGCTTCCGCAGTGCAGGCAGCGAGCCGATTCAGTCGAACTCACGCGCGTACATCCGTCGTGTCATCGGTCGGGCCACGGATACTGTAGCAGTGTGGAAGCGGAAGAGGGCTTTATCCTCTTTCGATTCCACACCCGCCCGTCCGGCAAGGACCGCCCGCCGCGCAGGCGCCGCCAGAGGCCAACCTCACTCGCGCCCCGCGGCCGTCCCCGCTCCAATCACCGCCATCGCCGGATCTTCCGGCAGCACTTCGAGCGAATAGCTCTGCATGGGGCTCATCTTCACCATCTGATACAACAATTCCTTCAGCCGCGCCAGGTCCAGCCTGCCAATCTCGCGCCCTGTGAAGTAGAACCGCCCCGACCCTTCCAGATGAATCATCGAAGCGGTCGCCGCCGCCAGTGCCCTGTGCCACAGGTCTACGAAATTGGCGCAGCGACGGTCGCCTTTTCGCGCGTGCTCGAAAATTTCGTGCGGCTCCATGTCCATAAACCGCAGCCGCATCGCGCGATACCCCATGATTCCCTCCAGATGCCCCTTGCCGCCGCACCCGCAGTAGTTCTCTTTAGGATCGAGCGTCACCACCATATGGCCGCCCTCTAAAGGGCAGTCCGACGTGGGAAACTTTCCATATCCAATCCCGTTCCCAATCGTCCATACCCGAATCATCCGGTCCAGGTGCCCGCGCGTTGCCGCCAGTCCCGCCGCAACCGCGTCCGCGTCGTTCATCGCGCATACCGGATACTGGAGTCCCCGCTCCGCCAGCCCGCCGCGAATCGCCTCCTCTACCCTTGTGCCCTTCAGTTGCGGAAGATTCGGCGAGTCCTCCACCACTCCACTGCGAATCATCCCCGGCAGCGCCACGCCAACCGCCTGTACTCCCGAACCTTTCGGAGCCAGCGTCGCAATCTCGTCGCAAATCATCTCCCACAGCGAGTCCGCCGGAGTCTCCACCAGCGGCCCATTCTCTTCCGCATCCCCTTCCGGATGCTCGGGAAACTGCCGCAGCTCGCCCGCGATCTTATGGTCCTCAATCAGTCCGGCCGCAATCCGGTCTGTCATCACTACGCCGACGGTCTTTGCCATCACATCCCCCTCGCCGCTTCAGCTTTCAAACCGCGCCAGCCGGTTGATCCCGTTAAACGCCGCCGCCTTATAGCATTCCGCCAGCGTCGGATAGTTAAATACCGTGTTGATAAAGTAGTCCACCGCGCCGCCCAGCACCATCACCGCCTGGCCAATATGGACCAGCTCCGCCGCGCCTTCGCCAATAATATGCACGCCCAGAATCTTTCGCGTCTCGCGATGAAAAATCAGCTTCAGCCTTCCCGTCGTGTCGCCCCGAATCTGCCCCCGCGCAATTTCGCGGTAATAGGCCACGCCCACCTCATACGGAACATCCTCTTCCGTCAACTGCTCTTCCGTCTTCCCAATAAACGAAATCTCAGGAATCGTATAAATCCCATACGGATAAAAACTCGGGTTCGACTGCACGCCCTCATCACCAAAAGCGCGCTCCACCGCGACCCGCCCCTGCTCCATCGAAACCGAAGCCAGGCTCGGAAACCCAATCACATCTCCGACGGCGAAAATATGCGGAACCTTTGTCCGAAAATCCTTGTCCACCGGAATCCGCCCGCGCGCATCAGCCTCAATCCCGGCCGCAGTCAGGTTCAACTCATCGATGTTCCCCTGCCGTCCCACCGCGTACAGCAGCGCGTCGCCGGAAATCCGCTTCTTGCTCTCCAGATTCGCCACCACCGTCCCATCAGCAAGCTCCTCCACGCTCTCCACTTCTTCATGCAGACGCATTGTCACGCGGCTGTCCCGCAGGTGATAGCTCAGCGCCTCCACAATCTCCTGATCTGCAAACTCCAGCAGCCTGGGCCTCTTCTCCACCAGTGTTACCCTCACGCCCAGCGCCGCAAACATACATGTGTACTCCACGCCAATCACGCCGCCGCCCACCACAATCAGTGTCTTCGGTAGCGCCTGCAAGTCCAGAATCTGATCGCTATTAATAATGTTCCGCCCGTTGATCGGAACCTTTGGAGAACTCGCCGGCTTTGTACCCACCGCGATTACAATCTTCTCCGCCTCGAAGAGGCTTTCTCCGCCTGGCGCGCAGACCTTCAGGTGATGGTCATCCACAAAGGTCGCCACGCCCGTCACCACGTCCACGCCGTTGCGTGAAAGCTGCGCCTCCGTCACATCCACTTCCGTCTTGATCACGTGCTGCACACGAAAGGCAAGATCAGACATCGTGATCTTTTCCTTCACGCGATAATTCCTCCCGTAACTCGAGCGGTAGTTGTAGCCCGAGAGATGCAGCACCGCTTCCCGCATCGTCTTGCTGGGAATTGTGCCCGTGTTGATGCACACTCCTCCCACCACGTTCCGCATCTCCACCAGGGCCACTTTCTTGCCCTTCTTCACCGCCGAAACCGCCGCCCGCTGCCCCGACGGCCCCGATCCAATCACCAGCAAATCGTATTGAGCCATACTCTCCGAAAACTTCTACTCGTAGATGCCACCACGCGCTATCTTAACTCTAAGCGTTCACCGTCAAATGATCTCTCCGCACCCAATCAACACCCGATTCCCAAAAACGAATGGACATCATCCTCCTAATCCCTCAACGCCCTAATCCCTAACTACGATGCTCCTCTACGCCATCACCAACCGTCATCTGCTCCAACCCGACGATCCGGGTGCCCCATCCTTGGCGGCGGATGCAGAGCATTCGACAAGGGTGGGAACCGCCGCCCTCATCACTCTCGCCCGCCAATGGGCCGCCCGCAACATCGACTACATCCAGATTCGAGAAAAAGACCTCGACCTCCGCGAACTCACCCACGCCATCGTCTCCGCTGTCCGCGAAATCAACCAGACCACGAAGGTCCTCTTGAACGGCCCCGCCGCCAGCGCCCTCGCCGCCGGAGCCGACGGCGTCCACCTCCCCACTAACGCCGCTCCAAACGTCGCAGCCGAAGCCCGCGCCCTCTTTGCCCAATCCGGACGCGACGCCATTCTCAGTCACTCCTGCCACTCCATTCAGGAAGTCATGAGAATCCGCGAGGAATCGCAGCGCGACCCACACGCCACCACCGCCAACACACTCATCCTCTACGCGCCGGTCTTTGAAAAAGTAATCGCCCCGCCGGCGCCCAATCAGCCAGCCGAAAAAGTCTGCGGACAGGGCCTCGACGCCCTCCGCGCCGCCGTTCACGCCGCCGGAAACATCCCCGTCCTCGCCCTCGGCGGCATCACGACCGAAAACGCCCCAACCTGCCTCGCCGCCGGTGCCTCCGGCATCGCCGCGATCCGCCTCTTTCTCAATTACGAGTGGCCAGTTTGACATCTGTTGTCATATTTGACAAAATACCGTTTGGATGAGCCCAGCACATGACTCGACAAACTAGGCCAGTCTCATGGGTCAATGCTGCCCTCAAAGAGTTTCGGACATTTCCCGAAGACGCTCAGGCCATCTGCCTCACGGCGCTTACCATCGCCGCCGAAGGCGGTAAGTCTGACATCGCGAAGCCAATGCGGGGTCTGGGATCAGGCGTCTTTGAAATCGCATTGCCTAATAAGCGAGATGCCTTTCGAGTCATCTATGCGCTGCAACTCGGCGAGGAAATTTGGGTGGTTCATGCTTTTCAGAAGAAATCAACTCAGGGCATCAAGACCCCCAAACGTGAAATCGAACTTATATCGGATCGCCTAAAGAGACTCAAGGAGACCTTGCGATGAAAACCAAATCCTTCCCACTAACCCGCGGAAGTGGCAATGTATTCCGCGATCTCGAACATCCAAATGCCGACATCGAGCAATTCAAAGCCATTCTCGCCGCAGAAATCATCAAAGCTCTCGACCGCGAGCACCTCACCGTCCGCGCCGCTCACGACCGTACCGGAATCGCTGCGGCGGATTTCTCCCGCATCCGCAATGCCAATCTTGCGCGCTTTACCGTGGACCGACTCATGGCCATCCTCAACCGCCTCGGCTCGCGCGTGGAGGTAAAGGTCCGCGTCCGCCGTGCCGCCTGACCCGTCGCCCTAAAAATACAGCCTGCACCCCACCTGGATCTTCCGGTCGTGATACAGCCCCGTGCTGTTGCTGTTGATCGTCTCCCCAAACGCCGCTGTCGGACTCCCAATCAATTCCTTGTGCGTCTGCCCATCGGCGCCAATCACCGACTGCGTCTTCAATCCGCTCTGGTAAACCATCGTGACGGTATTCGCGTAAGGATAGGCCCCGCTCTTGGACTGATTGCGCAGCCGGTATCCGATGTTCTGCACCCGCGTCACATTTCGATGATTCAGCACATTCAGCGCCTCGGCAAAAAATTCCAACCCAATATGCTCTGTAATCGACGTTCGCTTCGACGCCCGAACATCCAGCCCCACCGCCCCCGGCGCGCGAAACGTGTTCCGCCCAATCAACGGAATCAAGTCTTCCCCACCCGAACCATTCAGCGTCGGCCCCAGCCCCGGAGCAGGCCGTGCGCCATCGGTAATCACGCCTCCCGGAGCGGTCACGTCCTTCAGGCAGTTCGACCCTCCGTCCGGCCCTCCCGCCGCCAGCCAGTCGTAATTGGAGCACAGCGGAGTCGGCACCGAGCCTTCCGTCCGCATCGTATACGGAAGCCCCGTCCTCCACTCACCCAAAGCGGACAGCGCATACCCATTCGCAATCCGTCCAAACCATCCATCAAACCTCCACGGCACATGCGCAATAACCGCCCCGGAAACCCGCTGCCGCAAATCGAAGGTCGACGTTCCGTGCTCCAGCCCCAACTTGGCCGGATCATAAACCGTATTTACCTTCGCGAACGTCGCAGACGTCTGGTTATCGTCAAAGGCGTGCGACCAGGTGTAAGTCATATGCACCCCAATCCCACGCGACGCCCGCCTCGTGAAGCGAACAACCGCCCCCTGATAGCTGGAAGTCGCCTCGCTCAGAATGTCCGTAATTGGCCCATAATTCGGATTCAGCCTCTGGTAATAAAACGGCACCGTAAACCCATGCTGGATCGGCCCCAGATGCTCCGGGTTCGTTGAAAAATCCAGAACATAATTGATCGGCGCGACTGCGCTCAGATCAATATTCCGGTCCAGATACTGCGGCAGCTCGCGCCCCTCGGAAGCCATCAGCGTAATCGTGACCGAAGACCCGCGCCCAAGCCGCTGCTTCAGCGAAATCTCCGCCTGATGGATCTGCGGATTCTGAAAACGTCGGTCGAAATAAACAGCGTTGGGTCTTGACCGCAGTTGGTCCGCCGCATTCGGATCGGTGTACGGAGTTTCATTCGCGGCAAACACATAAGGAAACTGCGGTGCCCCCGCATCCAGCGGTCGATAGAAATAGCTGCGCGCCGAGCGCGTCGATCCAGTCGAGGTCAGCGCATTGAACACCATCGCATTCGGCACCCGCGCGTAATAAAGTCCATACCCTCCGCGCAATATCGTGTGCCCTGAACCAAACACGTCCCACGCAAAGCCCACCCTCGGACCAAAGTTATTGCGGTCATGGGGCAGATACGCCGTCTGCGGAATGTCCGGATTCACCACCAGCTTATTCGTATCGGGCAGCCGCTCGTAGTCGTAGCGCACGCCCAGCGAGAGTGTCAGCCTCGGCCTCAATCGCCAGTCATCAGAAAAATATGCCGCATAGTCAGCCGTCTCAAACTTCCAAACCGAAGACCCCAGCGTCTGCCGAAACCACGAATAGCACGGATAATCCCCCACTCCCGTCGTCGTCCCATCGCAACGATCGGGCGCAAGCAGATCAGCCACAAAATTCGCCAGCGATGAATACGAATACTCCCCGCTCTGGTTCGCCACTCCGTTAATAGACTCGGTAATGTGGTTATAGTCGTATCCAAACCGAAATTCATGCGGCCCGTGGATCCAGCTAATCGCGTCCACAAACTGCTGCCGCGTCTCCAGCGGATACTGCGACTTCCCTTCCGACGACAGTGCCCCGATATTAAATCCCGCACCTGAGTCAATCGAAATCTCCGGGGAGCGCCCATACGAATTCGCCGCAAATGGCTTCTCAAAATCCGTCGGATCAGCCGACATCTGCGACAACAAGTCCCGGCTGTACTGGTAGCGCGCGTTCGACAACACAGCCGGAGCAAGAAAATACTCCAGTCGCCCCACAGCCGAGTTCTGCCGAACCCGGCTCACTCCAAAGCTCCCCATCCCGTCGGTGGCGCTCGCCCCACCCAGCACTCCATTCGGAGAGTCGCGCCGCATCAGGTTATATTCGCCGCTCAAATGGATCCGGTTGTTATACCACCAGTCAATCTTCGGAAAAAGAATGATCTGCCGCGACGTCCGCGGCACCTCGCCCAGAACGCCCCCAAGCTGGTTCAGCACCGCCGTGTATGCGCACGAAGCCCGCGCGTTCAGGCTTGCACCCTGGCAGCTCGTATAGATCGGATTGCTGCTGGTCGAAATCCGCGCCGCAAGCGTCTGGGTCGTCGCCGACGACGGCGGCGCAAAAAATATCTCCGCCTCGGCCGCGCGCGCCACCGCCGGGTAATCGCGCCTGGAGTAATCCCCGGCGAAAAAC
Source organism: Acidobacteriaceae bacterium (assembly GCA_025934135.1). GTDB lineage: Bacteria > Acidobacteriota > Terriglobia > Terriglobales > Acidobacteriaceae > Silvibacterium. Next base: position 20,983 of record JAICYR010000002.1, read on the forward strand.
CAGAACAGCTTGTCCCGCCGGATCGGTCCTCCGCCATCAATGCCAAACTGCAGCCTCCGGTCCAGCGCTTTATACGGCCGGTCAACATAGGTAATCGGCTGCCCATTCAGATACTGAACAAGCGAGCCATCCGCCGTCGTTTTCGCCCCCGCTGGCTCGGCCTGCATCACGCGGGCATAGGCGTTCGCCGCCCCCCACGCGGCATTGCGCTCGCGAAAAGTCGCCGTCGCGTGCAGCCTGTTCCCGCCCGACCGCGTTACGGAATTGATGACGCCCCCCGCCGCTCCTCCAGACTCGGCGGAAAAGTTGGAACTGCTCACCCGAAACTGGCTCACCGCCGCGCGCGCCGTCACATATCCGCCGCCCGTCACTCCACGCTCGCGCGCCCGGAACGCGACCGTGTTGTCCACCCCGTCCAACCTGATTCCATTCATCGCTGGGCTGAGTCCGCGAAAACTCCTCGCCGACACGCCGGACTCATCTTCAGAAATCACAGGGGCCGATGCCGCCGCCAAATCAGCGAACGCCGACCAGTGTCCGTCCGTGCTGGGCAGCGCATCTATATAGGATTCGCCAACGTTGCTGCCGACGGCTGGCGTCAAATCCGATTCAGGAGAATACGACGCCCGCCCCGGAGGCCCCGAAAAGAATGCCACTGTCATGCGCGGATCAAGAAATGTCGTTCGGCCAATTTCCACCATAATGTTGAAAGCGTGCCAAATCGCCGTTCCCGGAGCATTTACCCGCGCGGAATAAACTCCAGGCTCGACTTCGGCAAAACGGAAGTTCCCAGCAGCGTCGCTCAACGCTTGGACCTCGGCTCCCGTTTCTACGTCTTGCAGCGTCACCAGCGCCCGGAAGTGGTTTCCGGAAATCCCCGAAACCTGACCCGCAACCGACCCTCCCGTGCCCGACTGGGCACGAAGCTCAGCAAGTCCGCAAACAATGACGATGAACAGAAGGAGAACCTGGCCGGCGCGCGAAAACCGATGCGGATTCATGCAGGCCCTCCCCCCGTTGTGTTGTTTCGCGACAGCGGAAAGCAGGCGGGCAATCTGGCCCCCAACCTTGTTGGCGCCACGAAGCTTCAGCTAATCGCTTGATTTCGTGAGTGAAGAGTAACGTGATTCGATAGACTGAGGACAAGAATGTTCATTGACGAAGCGAAAATCCGGGTAAAAGCAGGTGACGGAGGTAATGGGTGTATGGCCTTCCGTCGCGAAAAGTTTGTCCCTCGCGGCGGCCCCTCCGGCGGAGACGGCGGACGCGGCGGCGACATCATCATGGAGTCCTCCCAGCGCCACAACACCCTCATGTACTTCCGCTACAACCCCGAACACAAGGGCGAGCGCGGCGAGCACGGAATGGGATCCAACTGCACTGGCCGCGAAGGCCACGACGTCGTCCTCAAAGTCCCAGTCGGCACGCAGCTTTACGACGCTGAAACCGGCGAGCTTGTACACGACTTCTCTCATCCCGACGAGCGCGTCGTCATCGCCAAAGCCGGGCGCGGCGGACGCGGAAACCAGCACTTCGCCACTCCCACCCACCAGGCCCCGCGCGAATATGAACTCGGCAAGCCCGGCGAGGAGCGCGTCTACCGCCTGGAGCTAAAAGTTCTCGCCGACGTCGGCCTCGTCGGCTTTCCCAACGTCGGCAAATCCACTCTCATCTCACGCATCTCCGCGGCCAAGCCCAAGATCGCCGACTACCCCTTCACCACGCTGCAGCCGAATCTCGGCGTGGTCTCCATCGGCGAGGCCCCTTATGAGGAAAGCTACGTCGTCGCCGACATCCCCGGCCTCATCGAAGGCGCGCACACAGGCGCTGGACTCGGCGTACAGTTCCTGCGCCACATCGAGCGCACCCGCCTGCTCGCCCACCTCGTCGACGTATCCGACGCAAGCGCACGGCCCGACCCCGTCGAGGACTTCAAAGTCATCCTCGGCGAACTGGAGAGCTTTGGCCACGGCCTCACAGACAAGCCCATGATCGTCATCGCTTCCAAAGCCGACGTCGCCAACCCCGAAAAACTCAAAAAACTCCGAGCCATGGCCAAGCGAAAGAAGTTGGACTTCTACGAAATCTCCGCCGTCACCGGCCTCGGCATTGACAAGCTGAAATATGCCATCGGTGCCCGTGTCCGCGAGTTGCGCGAAACCGCGGCTGCATGAAAAACCACAGTGGGTGCCCCATCCTTTCGCGCTTGCTTCATCGCGCGAAAGGGTGGGAATTGAGGAAGAGAATCGAATGTGGGTGCCCCATGTCTCGCAGAGACATGGGAGAAAACTTACGCTTCTTGGACCTGAGTTAATTCTTTCCGGATTAACAGAAACAGAGGAACCAGCGCCACCGCGCTCGCCAGCGCATCCACCAGGAACAGCCCTCGCACGCCAAAGTGGCTGAAGCCCTGCCCATCTGCCCACGTCATGTACACCACCGCCGCGTTGATCGCCGCCGTAAACAGCCCAAGCTGCGTGCTCGCCACCGCGCTCGTCCGCCCCACCAGTTGGAACGCCAGCGAATTGAACGCCGCGTACACCACGCCCGTCAGCGCATTGTAGATCAGCACACCGGCAATGTACGCCTCCAGCGTGTGCCCCGTCAGCGCCAGCGTCAGCGATACCACCACAATCCCCACCGCCGCGCCCAGATAAAGAAGTCCGCGATTCACATGGTTGGCCGCATATCCGCCCGCCAGAGCGCCTACTGACGTTGCTACCGCCGCGCCGGCGCCGGTAATCAACACCACCATGCTTTCGCTCACGTGGAAATTCTGTCCCAGCCCCGCGAACAAATTGATCCCAGCGCACGCGCCCACCGGTGCCAGAAACAGCGCGAACCCCACCAGGCTTGCCCGCTTCCGCGAGGCCGCCCACGTCGCCTTCAGCGTCTTCGTAAACACCTGCTTAAACTTGAACGCTGACCGCCGCGACGCCGGAAACACCACCGTCGGCAGCACGCCCAGCACAATGCACGCCGCCAGCCCCGCCCCGATCCACTCCATCCTCATATGCGGAGCCAGCGCCATCACCGCCATCGAACCCGCCGCGCCGCCGCCCAGGTTGGCCACGTTCGTCCATCCCGCAACCGACCCTCTCCGGTTGTCCGGCAGAAATTCCGCCATCCATCCGTTCGCGGCATTCGCATACATCACCATGCCCAGTTCGGCCAACAGCAGCAACCCTGTTGCAAGCCCCAGCCGCCCCGGAGACAACGCCCGCAGCGCCGCCGCCATGCACGCCGCTGACACCACGGCCAGAATCCAGCAGTAGGCCCGCCGCGTCAGCCCCGTATCCAGCACCGGACACAACAAAAATCCCCAGAACGTGGGAGACATCACCACCGCGCTCGTCGAGGCCACCTGCCCCAGCGGAATCCCCTGCCGCGTCAATAGAAAAGGCAGCGCCGTGATCGTAAACCCAACCACCAGCCCGAATGGAAAAAGCGCCAGCCCCACAATCCACGCGGGCGGAACGCGCGCGGGCGAGGCAGACGATGCCGAAGACCCAGGCAGAACAACCGGTTCAGACAGACAACACTCCCGGGCGCAAAATCAACCCGCCTTCGATCCTCTCACAAGACAAAATCGGTGGCTCACTCAGGATATTGGGGTGGCCCATTCAAGCCCGGTTTTGGCTTGAGTGGGGGACAAGCGAAACAAAAATTCACACCCCTCCCGCCATATTGATGTACGCTTGTAGGCCAGTTCCCTCTCCCAATCTCCGAGCATCAACCGGGGGAAGCATGTCTCTTACCGTAACCTCACGTTATTGCGGGACCGTTTGCATCATCGACTGCGATGGCCGCATCATGGCCGGACACGAAGCGACCGTCCTGGAAGCGGCGCTCGAAGAGGCCGAGCAGGAATTCTCCCGCATTGTCCTGAACCTCGCCCGCGTCTCCCGCATGGACAGCATGGGGCTGGGAATGATCGTGCGGCAAACCTACCGCGTCAGCACGCGCGGAGGCTCCATCCGCATCGCCGCCCCGCAGCCCTTCGTCTCTCACCTGCTCGGAATCACAAAACTCAACGAATTCCTCCGGAGCTACTCCACCGAAGATGAAGCCATCCAGTCATTCCTCGGCGCGTGCCCGCCGCCCGTCAAGGAGAAAAAGCCCGGCCCCACCCTGCTGGTTTTCGACCAGTCCTCTGACCTTTGCGCCTTCGTGCGAAGCGTGCTGTCCCAACACGGCTTTCACGTAAAAACCGTTTGCTCGCTCCGCGACGCCAGAATCCTGCTCTGCGCCGATCAGGTGGATTACTTACTCATCGGCCCGTGTAACCCGCAGCTCACGTCGCAAATGGTCTACAAAGAGCTGACCTCGCTCGCTCCCAAGGCCTCCGCTCTGCAGCTCGCCCCGGACTTCCACTCCCACGACGCCGCCCACGCCACCCAAACCCTCCTCCAAATGCTCGGAGTCGCCACCGCCTGAAATTACGGTCGCCTAATCTTTGGTTGGGTTTTGCAGTCGAAGCTTGAGGTACTCCCCAACCAAAATGGCGCTGGGATAGAGGACCTGCTCTTCGGTTTGGGCATGCACAAGAAGCTTTTCCGCAAAAGCCGTGGCCTCGGGTTGGTTCTCTTCCCGGCCCGCCGTTTCCAGGTCCCGCGCGGCTGCTTCAATTGCCCGGTGCTCGACCAGCATCTCAGGCAACTGCGCCTTCAGATCATCGGAAAGCGCAATGGCCGGGCGCATGTCCTGCGTTACTTTTCCCTGAGACAGGGGACCCAACAGGCCGAGAGGAGGCAACGCATACTTCTCCTCCTTCTCAAAATGCGGTTGCAACTCCTTCTGGAGCTTCCGCGCCGCTGTGCCGGTTTTCCCTCCAGCTTGAGTTAACTTGGAAAGCTCCGCGCGCAATTCCTTGTGCTCGGCCTCAACAGCGGAAGGAACTTGCAACCAGTTCTGATTTTCCGACTTGGTCGAAGGAGCCTGTGATTGGGCCGCCGCACTTAATGCCAGAAAGGTTAGGGCCAGAAGGATGGTTGCGCGCGAAATGGCTGGCAAGGGCCGCCCGTGGACTGTTTTCATTACGATGCTCCTTTCCTTTGAGCACCTCAGTCGGATGCGCCCCGCGGAGACCTCGTTGCAGCACTTTTGCTTGCATGGATAGGTGGCAGGTGGTCCTGATAACTCCGGTCGGGAACAACCGACGGTCGGCCCACACAACCCTGGGTCTTGGATTGTGTGGGGAAAAGCTCTATCCGGTCTTATGCCGTCTGCGCCACCTGGTTCGCACGCACCCGGAAGTGCTTCGTCGTGATCGCCAGCGTCTTCTCCATCTTGCGCAGCAATGTCCTCTCATCAGGAGCCGCGAACGTGGAAGCCACTCCCTTGGCCGAGTTGCGCCCCGTGCGCCCGATGCGATGCACAAAGTCCTCGGCCTCGCGAGGCATGTCGTAATTGACAACGTGGGCCACATGGGCCACATCGATCCCGCGCGCGGCCACATCTGTCGCCACAAGCACCCGATGCCCACCCTGAGCAAAGCTCTTCAGCGCGGCATTGCGCTGCGACTGCGAGCGGTCGCCATGGATCTGCGTGGCCGTGTGCCCCGAACGCTTCAGCCTGCGCGCCACGCGGTCCGCTCCATGTTTCGTGCGAACAAACACCAGAAAGCTTCCCTTGCTCTGCCCCAGCAGGTGCTCGAGCAACTCCTGCTTTTTGTCAGTCGGGACCTCGAATGTCTGTAGCTCCACATTTTCGCAGGGCTTCAGCACCGACCCAATCTCAATGCGCGCCGGATTCCTCAAATAATCCCGCACTACTTCCTTGATCTGCTCACTCAGCGTTGCCGAGTAGCACATCGTTTGCCGCTCCTTGGGCAGCGCGGCGGCAATCCGCCGGATCGACGGCTTAAAGCCCATGTCCAGCATGCGGTCCACTTCGTCCAGCACCAGCATCTTCACGCCGCTCAGGTTCACCAACCTGCGCTCCAGATAATCCTCCAGCCGCCCCGGCGTCGCCACAATAATCCGCGCGCCGTTGCGGATCGCCTGCAACTGCGGCCCTTCGGCCATGCCGCCAACAACCAGCGCAATGGAATTGTAGTTGCCCGTCAGCTTGCGGTAGTGCTGCTCCACCTGCATCGCCAGCTCGCGCGTAGGCAGCAGAATCAGCGCCGAGCACCCCTTCGCCTTCGGCATCCGCTCAATCAGCGGAATCAAAAAGCTCAAAGTCTTGCCTGTGCCCGTCTGCGCCGTCGCCAACACATCGCGTCCTTCCAGTGCCGGAGGAATGGCCTGCGCCTGCACTGGCGTCGGAGTAATAAAGTTTGCCGCCGTAAGCTGCTTCTTCAGCCCGGCGGAAATAGAAAATTCAGAAAATTGGTTCACTTGGTCCTTGCGCCTGCGGTCGCGTTCATCCGCGTATCTCAAGATACGAGCCACCGCTGGCGTAGATAATTCCCTGCACACTTAAGGCGCGGGAAAAGTACATTTCTTACGTAGGGAAGTTTTTGAGTTGCCTCAACTCTGCCGCACGCTGCGTCTTCGGTTGCCATGCAACCTGGCCGGATGAGTATCAATCGGGCCATTACGCTGAGGGGCTTGGGGGAAAATTCCTGACAGGCGGTCTTGCTGGATGAGGGCTAAGAGCTGCTCACAGTCCAAACAACTGAGCGTGGATCAAGTATAGCATCCATCACTCAAAAAAGGGCTTATCATGTTGCCCATGCCCGCGCGCCCCCTCTTTTCCATCCTCTTTTTCGCGGCCCTCCTGCCCCTTTCTCTTCTCGCTCAAGCTCCCGCGCCGCCCGCCATCATCCTCCACGCCGCGCATCTCCTCAACGTGGAAAAAGCCTCCCTCATCTCTCCCGGAGAAATCCTCATCAACGGCAACCACATCGCCGCCGTCGGAACCACCGTCCCGCATCCGCCCGGCGCTCGCGTCATCGACCTCGGCCCGCTCACCCTCATGCCCGGACTCATCGACGCGCATGTCCATCTCTTCCTCCACCCCGCGCCCGATGAAAACCTACAGACCGTGGACGAATCCGTCCCCGAGCGCACCATCACCGCCACCCTTCAGGCACGCGCCGACCTCCTTGCCGGATTCACCGCCGAGCGCGACATGGGCACCGAAGGCGCAGGCTCCGCCGACACCGCCGTGCGCGACGCCATCAACTCCGGTGAGATCCCCGGCCCCCGCCTCCGCATCACCGGCAACGCCATCAGCATCACCGGAGGCCATGAGGACGCCCTCGGCTTCAACCCCGCCCTGCACATTCCCGGCAACGCCACCTACGCCGACTCCACCGACCAGCTCATCCACGTCATCCGCACCCAAATCAAGCAAGGCGCGGACATGATCAAGATCTACCAGACCGGCCACGACCGCATGGTCAACGGAATGTTAGTCGCGCCCTACCAATACACTGAGGCCCAGCTCGCAGCCGCCGTCGCCGAAGCCCACCGCCTCCGCACCGAGGTCGGAGTCCACTGCACCACCGAGCCCGCCGCGCTCTACGCCGCGCAGGCCGGAGTCGCCTCCATCGACCACGCCCTCTACCTCAGCGCCGAAACTGAAGCTCTGATGAAGCAGAAGCAGATCTTCGCCGTCCCCACCCTCACCATCTTCGAGTACTTTGCCGCCCACGCGCCCAACGCCGCCGCAGCCGCCCGCGAGCAAGCCTTCTTCGACTTCCACACCGCGCAGTTCCGCAAGCAGGTCGCCGCCGGAGTCCCCATGGCTGTCGGCTCCGACGTTGGCCCCTTCCCACATGGCACCCAGGCCCGCGAATTCGTCCTCATGAACAAATACGGAATGCCCGCCGCCGATGTCCTCCGCGCCGACCTCATCAACGGAGCGCGCCTTCTCATGTGGCCCGACCAGATCGGCCAGCTCAAGCCCGGCTTCTACGCCGATATCATCGCCATCGACGGAGACCCGCTCGCCGACATCTCCGCCGTCACCCGCGTCAAATTCGTGATGAAGAACGGCGTCATCTACAAATCCCAAGACAAAATCCAACCTGAAGGAGCGCAGCCGTGAAACGACTGGCCGTCCTGCTGGCCTGCATTCTCGTCCCGGTACTCACCATGCCCGCACAGAGCAAAGCCCAAACCCACAAGCCGCGCGCGTCCAGGCCCCACAAATGGGCCGTCGTCCTCCACGGCGGAGCAGGCGTCATCGAGCGCTCCTCCATGTCTCCGCAAATTGAGAAGCAGTACCGCGACGGCCTTCGCCAGGCCATCACCGCCGCCGGGGCCGTCCTCGATAAAGGAGGCTCCTCCCTCGACGCCGTTCAGGCCGCCATCGAAATCCTCGAAGACAATCCCCTCTTCAACGCCGGCCGCGGAGCCGTCTTCGCCGCCAACGGAACCAACCAGATGGACGCCTCCATTATGGACGGAGCCACCATGAAGGCCGGGGCCGTCGCCGATGTCCAGCACACGCGCCACCCCATCGCCCTCGCCCGCGCCGTTATGGAGAAGACCCCCTTCGTCCTGCTCTCCGGCACCGGGGCCGACGCCTTCTCCGTCCACGCCGGACTCCAGCAGGAGCCGCGCAGCTACTTCTTCACCGAGTCGCGCTGGCAGGCCCTCATCAAAGAACTGAAGAAGGAAAACCTCCCCGTCCCGCCGCGTCCGCAGGGAGTCCCGCCCCCGCCCACATCAGGCCGCGCCCGCGCCCAATTCGGCAACGGCTACATCGAGCTTCCCGACAACCATAATTACGGAACCGTGGGCGTGGTCGCCCTCGACCAGCACGGCAACGTCGCCGCCGGAACCTCCACCGGAGGACTCACCGCCAAGCGCTGGGACCGCATCGGAGACTCCCCCCTCATCGGAGCCGGAACCTACGCCTCCAACCAATCCTGCGCCGTCTCCGGAACCGGCATCGGAGAATACTTCATCCGCTACACCGTCGCCCGCACCATCTGCGCCCTGGTGCAATACAAACACATGCGCCTGCAAGCCGCGGCGGATCAAGTTATCCAGAAACAACTCGCCCCCATCCACGGCGACGGCGGAGTCATCGCCATCACCCCCGACGGCCAACTCGCCTGGAGCTTCAACACCCCCGGCATGTTCCGCGCGAAGTTAAAACAAGGTGGCAAGGTGCAGATTGGGATTTATAAGAATGAGCCGTGAGGAGAAGCCCGTTTCGGGGGACCTATGCTCGTGCTCGAACCAGAAGCCTCTCTAGATGAGTGATTTGCCTGAATGGGCCAATCTAAAACCTCTGCGGTCGCTCTTGGAGGGCATTCAAATCGAACTTCGATCCTTCAAAGACCACAAATCGCCCTCGCGTGTTCCAAGTCCGTGGAAAGCTGCAGATTAACTGCGTTGAAGTCTGCCTCCAGAGTCGCCGGCATCTGACCTGGCGTACCGTAATCGTCCTTATTGGAAGTGACCAGCACCAACGGGCAAGCAAAACCATAAGCAGAGAGTTGCACCGCTACTTCAAGGCAATGCTCTAAGATCACGCAGTCGGCGACCGAGCCTCCGCGCTCAGCTGGAGCACGCCTGGCCATGATTCTCTGCATCGCCTTTTGAAAGCACAGGTCATCTTGCTCGATTGAGGCTGATGTGTTCATAAGAGATAGAGCGAGCTGTTCTAGGCTTGCGCCGATATTGAATCCAGCCAAAGAAACATGACTGGGTCTGGATGCGGGCGGAAGATTTTCGAGTACGTCATGAATCCGGCCAATCGCAGCATCGGTCTTGATAATGTGCCGACTGACTTCATTGCGAACCGTTGGAACATTACGGTTCCATTCGTCGCGGACTTGTTGAATCTGGATTGGCCACACCCTGCGCGGAGTAGCCGCCGCCAGTGCGGCGATCGTTCGCGCCGCCGTAACGTTCTCGACTCGCATCCTCATTGTCGTGCGTAGCACGTCAAGAAGTGAGCAGGTGTCGAGAAATATGACAGGTGCCGGGTCCTGATTAATGGCCTGTACTGCCTGCGGTATGAGCATTGAACCAATCACTGGTGGGAGTCGTAGCGATCAAGGAGCCCTCGAGCAAATTCATACTCAAGGCGGAGATCCGAAGTTATTTCATCGGACCAGCCATAAGATTCTGTCAGAAGGCGGCCGAGCATCGTTGTGTCTAGAACAGCACGATCCTTATGCGATGAGATGAGAAAGTCGTACCAACGCTCGCGATCCCTTGGATGAGCTGATCCGGTAGACTTATTCGCGGATAGCGAAAAGGATTCAAGAAGCTGTATTGTTCGATTTGAGAGTCCGAAGTGGCTCGCGTCAACATCGGCATCGGTAAGGAAACTCCGAAACCCCAATTCGGTTGCAGCCTGCTTTGTGGCGTGCTCGTAAAAATCGGCGACAATTCGGTTGTAAGCGTCAATCCCCAAACGTGATGAATCGGTTGGGATGACGTTTGCAACCCATGCTGCCGAGCGCTCGGAATGATACGAGATCCACACCTCAGCGTTCGGTAACCCGTCGCGGGATGAGCAGGCGAAACAGAGATAGGATTCCCTGAGTTTTTTCTCTGCGCTTCGGTTTCTTTTCCACCCGGTGGGGAGGTGCGCTTCAATCGCCGCAGCAAGTTTGCTCAGTTGCTCGAGTTCGCACTCGACGAAGAGTTCGCGATGTATTTTCATTCACAACTCCGTGATGGATCACTTGGTCTCGTGGTAATGGGAATTATAGCGGTCTCCCGGTCCCAGCACTTTCCAAATCACAGATGAGCGTGCCGCCGGTCCCTCGCGATTGAAGCCCCGGGATGACATGGGCACCAGCAGGCCGGACTCGGATGCGACAGTTACTGGGGGTGCCCCATCCTTTCGCGCTCTTAGCGAAAGGGTGGGCAAGGAAGCTTCGTATCATGGCATGGCTTCAGCCCATGCTGAAAAAATCAGCTCCGAAGGAGCGCACCTTGCTGCCGCAGGCCCGAGCGGAGTCGCAGACGAAGCGAGCCGCCCCCACGCCGCCAGCGGCTACGCCACGATTTCCAGCCCCTTTTTCTCCACCAGAGACAAGAGCTTAAGCGAAGGCCCCTGTGGATGCTTCTCTCCCCGCTCCCATTTGCTCACCAGGCTCGGAGTCACGTTGAGGTACGCCGCAAAAACCGCCTGACTTGCCTTCTCCCTCGTACGCAGCGCACGAATCTTCCTGGGAGTCATCTTCTGGATAGGCGTGAGGCAAAGCGCGTCGAATTTCCGCATCGTCCTCTTGTCAATCCCACCCGCGCGGTGCAGATCGGAAGCCGTCTCATGAACAGCCGCGAGCGCCGCACTGCCAAACTTATTTCCACTCATCTCCCGACCTCCTCCTGAACTCTGAAGAAAACTCCATCGTCGACAAACCTTGCCATCTCGGCCTCCGTGTGGCCAAGAACGATGGCCGCCAACTCCCGGAACGCCACCAGGTCATTTGCCTTAATGTTCGCCAGGTCTTTCTTCTCGAATCCATAAACATAAACCGCCCGCTTGTTCCTCTTAAACAGAATGATCGAGCGCGAACCTCCCGACTTTCCCTGCCCGGCACGCGCAATGCGCTGCTTGATCACATCTCCACCCAAGTCCGCGTCGATTGATCCATCGTTGGCAGGTTGAGCGGCCTTCCACAAGTCCGCATCCGTGATGCGGGCCTTTCTGGCAAAACGAGCAAACGCCTTGTTCTTGTAAACGAGGACTTCATCGGGACTTTCGCTCACTCAAGAAAGTATAGCACCAAGTACCATAGAGACGGGTGCGGGTGCCCCATGTCTCGCAGAGACATGGGATCCGTCCCTAAGCTCGTGGTGAACCTCTAACCGAGAAACTCAGAACGTATCGGCATGCCTCCCGCCATTCCGAAAAAATCCGCTCCGAAGGAGCGTACCTTGCTGCCGCAGGCCCGAGCGGAGTCGCAGACGAAGCGAGCCGCCCCCTCACGCCGCCAGCGGCCTCATCAAAAATGTGCAGCCTCGTCGCTCGCTGCCTCATCCCCCAGCGCCTTCCGCACATGCCCCGCCGAAATCCCTAGCGCGTGGACCGTCTTCCGATAGCTCTTCTCCAGCGCGTTGCCCGTTGAGTCTTGCGCCGTTGCAAGCGCCTTCGATGTATGCGCGTCCCCGGTGGCCAGCGCGTCCGAGGTTTCCGCGCCGCCCTTCGCCAGCGCATCTTCCGTCGTGCTGCTCACTGCAATCACTCCCTGCGCCGGATGCCGCCCCGTATGGAACCACGCAATCTCCCCCGCCGGAAGCCCGTCCACGCGCGCCAGTGTCTCCGCCGGAAAATTCGACGTCTCCATCTTTTCCCTGAGCGGCCACCGCTTCGACGCCACAAACACCGACCCATTCATCGGATGCCCCACCTCGCCCAGGTTGATGATCGCCTGCACGCGCAGCGGAACCATCCGCTCGCACCGGTCCGCGCCGCACCCTTTTTCGCACATCGCCTGGTCAAAATACGACGCATGTTTCCCCGGCGAAATCCACACCACTGGCCCGCCATGCGCCGCACCCAGCGTCGACGCCCGCGCAATCTGGCTCACATCGCAGACAGTGTTTTCATGCGCCGCCGCATACCAGTACAACGCGGTCCACGCCCCTGCCGACTCCCGCACCAGCGCCGACACATGCTCGGCATCCAGCGCATGTCCATGCCGCCCGCAGTCCGTACGCCACAAATGGTAGTAGTGGATCTCCACCTCGCGACCAGCCGCACCCTTCTCCGGAAACACCTGTCCATAGATGGTCCCGTTCTGCGCCTGCACCGTCGGCCGCTTCACATCCGCCTTGAATTCGCTCGGCGCGTCCGAGCAGTCCCCCTGCCCCACCATGAACCTCGGCGTAAACTGCACCAGCAGCGCCTGCTCCAGAGCATCCGGCAGGCCGTCGCCATCCGAATCCGCCCGGACCGCCCCCTGCGCCGCCACGGCATAAGAAGCGCACAGCAGAAAGATCAGACCGCACATCAACAGCCGCCGCACTAGCCGCGCCCCAATCGAATCCATTCGTCCCGCATCCTCCCGCAGTCCCTATTATCACGCCAGAAAAGGAAAGGCCCCGCCGAGACGGGGCCAATCGGGTCCATGCAGCGTTTGCTCTTAGCTGCACCCGCTCGTCGAGCCACAGCTCATGCAGCGGTAGCAGCTTCCATTCCGCACCATGATAGCTCCGCACGTGTGGCAGCTTGGAGCATCGCCCATGTCGTACATCTCCTTCATGGCATCGGCTGCGTGAAACACCCCGCGGTCCTGCAAATGCAGCTCGCCTTCACTCGCGCCCGCCAGGTCGGAAATAATCCCGCCCTGCGGCGCCGCCGTAGCGCCCATCCCTCGCGTTGAAGCATGCTGCTCAGGCGCAATCGGCCCTTCGCTCGGAACCACTCCCGCCACCGGCACCGCTGCCCCCGCCGGAGCCAGTCCCACAAACAGCGACAACTGCTGCCCCGACAGGAACCGCAACTGGAGCCACCGGAAGATGTAGTCCATCACCGACTTCGCGTACCCAATCTGCTCGTTGCCCGTCCAGCCCGAAGGCTCAAATCGGCTGTGTGCGAATTTCTCGCACAGCACCCGCAGCGGAACCCCATGCTGAAGCGCCAGCGAAATTGCCGTCGCAAAGCTGTCCATCAGCCCCGCCACCGTCGAGCCTTCCTTCGCCATGCGGATAAAAATCTCGCCCGGCTGCCCATTCGGATACAGCCCGACCGTGATGTATCCCTCATGTCCGGCAATGCCGAACTTGTGCGTCAGCGACGGCCGCTCCTCCGGCAGCCTGTGTCGCACCGCCCGCGGAGGCGCCTTCAGGTCCTGCTCCTCCGTCAGGGCTGAATCCACGCCCAGCGATGCCAGCGCCGCCGTGAACGCGCTCGCCGCTCCACTCACGGATCGCGCCGTCACTTCGATCTTCTCCGCCAGCTTCGCTTCCAGCGTCTTCACATCGTCCGCCGGAGCCGCCTTGCCCGTCGCAATCGCGGCCAGCACGCGGTCCGCCGCCGCGTTCAGCGTCTCATCGGCGCTCGCGCCCTTGATCGCCTTCGCCTTGTTCCCGTCGGAAACATTCAGCGGCTGCGCGCCCTTTGATCCATCGCGATAAATCGCCACGGCCTTCAGGCCCTGCCGCCACGACTCCAGGTAAGCCTCGGCAACGTCCTCCACCGAGCAGTCATGCGGCAGATTCACCGTCTTTGAAATCGCGCCCGACAAAAACGGCTGCGCCGCGGACATCATCTTGATGTGCCCCATGTAGTGGATCGACCGCGTGCCCTTCGACGGCTTGAACGAGCAGTCGAACACCGCCAGATGCTCCGGCTTGATTCCCGGCGCGCCTTCAATCGTTCCGGTGGCGTCAATGTAGCTCACAATCACGTCCACCTGCTTGTTGTTGTAGCCCAGCTTGAACAGCGCCGCCGGCACCGTGTTGTTCACAATCTTGATCATGCCGCCGCCGACCAGCTTCTTATACTTCACCAGCGCCAGATCCGGCTCAATGCCCGTCGTATCGCAATCCATCATGAAGCCGATCGTCCCCGTCGGAGCCAGCACCGTCACCTGCGAATTGCGATACCCATGCTTCTCGCCGTGCGCCAGCGCCTTGTCCCAGCAGTCGCGGCTCGCTTCCAGCAACTCGTCAAACTGCGGCACAGCAAACGTCTTGTCGCCCGCCGTGCGCGACTTCCCAATGTTGTTCACCTCGGCCCTGTGCATCCGGATCACATCCAGAAACGGCTCGCGGTTCACATAAAATCCCGGGCACGCGCCGCCGTTCCGCTCCGCGCTCGCTGTCAGCGGAGTGGCCGACCCAAGCGCCGGGCACTTCTCCGCAACCCGCGATGACTGCAAATACGCCTCGCCGCACATGATCGCCGTCAGCGTCGCCGCAAAGTCGCGCCCCGCGTCCGAGTCATACGGAAGCCCGAACGCCATCAGCAGCGCGCCCAGGTTTGCATACCCCAGCCCTAGCGGCCGGTAGTCATGCGAGTTCCGCGCAATCGACTCAGTCGGATACCCGGAGTTGTCCACCAGAATCTCCATCGCAGTAATCAGAATGTCGATGGCCGCCCGGTACGCCGCAATATCAAATGTGCCCGCCGGAGTTACAAACTTCAGCAGGTTGAAACTCGCCAGGTTGCACGCCGAGTTGTCCAGAAACATATATTCCGAGCACGGATTTGACGCATTGATCCGCGCCGTGTTCTTCGACGTATGCCACCGATTAATGGTCGAGTCATACTGCATTCCCGGATCGCCGCACTGCCACGTAGCGTCCGCAATCTTGTGCATCAGGTCGCGCGCCTTGTAGGTCTTCACCGGAGTGCCGTCCTTCACCGTGCGCGTCGCAAACTCGCCGTCCTTCTCGAACGCGCGCATAAACTCGTCCGTCACCCGCACCGAGTTGTTCGCGTTCTGGAAGAAAATGCTCGAATACGCCTCGCTATCCGGCCCGGACGAGCCGTCATAGCCTTCGCGCATCAGCGCCCAGGCCTTCGCCTCCTCCTTCATCTTGCACTCGACAAAATCCACAATGTCCGGATGGTCCACATTCAGGATCACCATCTTCGCGGCGCGCCGCGTCTTCCCGCCCGACTTAATCACGCCCGCAAAAGCGTCAAATCCGCGCATAAAGCTCAGCGGCCCAGAAGCCGTACCGCCGCCCGAAAGCTGCTCCATCGACCCGCGCAGGCTCGAAAGGTTCGACCCCGTTCCCGACCCCCACTTGAACAACATCCCTTCCGTCTTCGCCAGCGTCAGAATCGAGTCCAGCGAGTCCTCCACGGCATTAATAAAGCACGCCGAGCACTGCGGCTTCCGATAGCCCGCCACCGAAAACTCAATCGCGCAGGTGTGCTGGTTCCAGTGCCAGTTCTGCGCGTCCGAATTCGGCTCCAGCCGGTCGCACCCCACGTTGAACCACACTGGAGAATTGAACGCCGCCTTCTGCGTCACCAGCAGATGCACCAGCTCGTCATGGAAAATCGCCGCGTCCTCCGGCGTCGAGAAATACCCACCCGCCAGGCCCCAGTCCCTAACCGTCTCCGCCACCCGTCCTACAAGCTGCCGCACGCCCGTCTCGCGCTCCGGCGTCCCCATCTGCCCATGCAGATACTTGCTGGCCACAATGTTGGTCGCCGTCATCGACCAGTCGACCGGAACCTCTACGTCCTTCTGCTCAAAAATCGTCTTGCCCGCGGCATCGGTGATCAGTGCCGTCCGGCGCTCCCACTGAACCTCGTCATAGGGAGAAACCTTGGACTTCGAGAAAAAACGGCTAAACCGCAGCGCGGACGCAGAGCCGCCTTCCCTGGCGGCAGTGGAGGTGGCGGTTACAACGGATTTGTGGGTGGCCTCAGCCATGGGAATGCTCCTCCGGGGGTAAAAAAATGGGGTACTGCTTGGACTCTTCTCATCAAGGCGGGCCGCGAAAAAGTTCGGCGGGCCCTACAATTCACGAACAACAAATGGTCAACGAGAAGATATCCAATCGGAGCTTTCTACCCCGTCGGAAACCGCCCATCTCATTGCCTGCGGCCAAAGCTCCTACAAGAGCCGCAGTTGGCAAAGTACCGCTGTTACTTGTGCATGTCAAGCAAGAACCACTACATCTTGTATTTTAGACGCAATCCGGTAATCCAGTGCCGCAAATTCAGGCATTCGCCTGTGGAGAACCCCCGGACCCCGCTCTGCTCGCGATCTAGGCGCTTCAAAGGTCAGTGCCAAGTTGGGCTTCGACGGATAATCCCTATTCCCTGATCCCTGATCCCTGCCTTTCCGACCCTACTCCCCACCCCCTTGCCCCACAAGACGCAGAACCATTGCATCTTTTGTGGAAAGCTGTGGAACTCGTGGACAACCAGGACTGGAGGGTGGCCCACACCGGGGTCCCCACACCGGGGCCCCCGTGAACAGGTCTTCGTTCGTGGGGTGGACTCAAGCCTGGTTTTGGCTTGAATGGGGAACAAACACTAAAACCTGCGGGTGCCCCATCCTTTCGCGCACCGGGGTCCCCGTGAACAGGTCTTCGTTCACGGGGTGGTAGTCTTCATCGTGCGAAAGGGTGGGTAGACCTGCGAGGCATCCAATTTTGTCAAGTGCCACCAGAGTCTAAGTGGCTGCAACAACGATATTTACCAGATGCATATAATTTCGCTGAATTTGGTAAAATAGAACTTAGATGGAGATCGACAGAAGGCGCAGCCGCAAGCTGCGCCTTTCGTGTTCTTACTGGATTGACACTAACGATGTCATCCTGAGCGAAGACGCTCGCGCAAGAGCGCGAACGTCGAAGTCGAAGGATCTGCGGTTCTGCCGAGGTGGAATCGCAACCCTAGGTATTTGGTGGGTGGCCCACTCAAGCCTGATTTTGGCTTGAGTGGGGGACAGCATTCTATAACTAAGTATTTGAAAAAGGCTGACTTGCGCCCAACTCGTTGACCAGGGCTGACTTACGGCCGCCACCAGCCGCTAACTTAAACAAAAGAAAGGAAAACACGAGAATTTCGTCGAAAATCTCCGCATGGTGCGGGTGGCATACCCTGCCCTGAGCGAAGGTCGAAGGGTCTCGCTTTTGAGAAATGGGCCACGAGATCAATCAACGCCCATTCCTCCGGCCAGCCAGCCGAAGGTCAATCTAACTCATTGAAGCCAGAGAAGATTCTTACAAGTTCTCTGAAATCAATAAATTCCATGAAGGCTAATTTTCAGAAACCATATTAGAATCAATGAACTACAGTATCGACCATAAAAAAATTCGCCAAAAGCTGCCGCGACATCTACACCTGATTGACATTGAACCCTCCCACCGCGATCCTCGGCTTCTCCCCTCGCGTATCGGCCTGGTTCAGTTCGACTGAAATGGTCTGCCGCTCCCCTGGCATCAGCGTCACATAGTTGTCGCTGTAGATGGTCGGCAAAATCCGGTCGCCTGACTTCTCCCGCACCGCCTTCAGCCGGACCATCAGCGCTGGACCCGCGGACGTGTTCTCAAGCTCGGTCGTCAGCCGCCATACGCTGCCGTCCTGCTTGGCCGTGGTCGTGGCCTTCACCTGGGCCTTGTCCAGCTCCCGGATCGCACGGTAGTTCCCCTCCTCCAGCCCCCGCATATAGAGGTTGCTGGAGACGACGGCCCCCGCTCTGGTCAGCGTCAGCCGCAGGAAATGCACCGGCGTCAGCCCCTGCGGGTACTTCATCGGGATGCACGACTCCGTGCTGTCCTCCTTGCTGTCCACCGATGCGGTCTTGGACCACTTACTGGTTCCATCGAAGTTCAGCACCTCGACCTTGGCGGTCAGGCCGGAGACATCGCCGCCGCTGTAGTTCACCACCTCGATGGCGTCGGTCTCGCGGTTCCATTGGATATGGAGCGGCTCCGACCCCTTTTTGCACCCGAAGTAGGCCGCCGTCGGCTCGAAGTAGTAGTCGTAGGTCTGCCACACAAACGAGGGCCAGCACGGATGACTCATCCATAGCAGCACGCCCATCCGGTACTTGCTCTGCGCCTCGAAGATGGCGCGGTAGCCTTCATAGTTCAGGAACTGGGCCAGCGTCACCCACTCCTCGGCGTCCTTCGCGCCGCCGTAGTCGTTGTCGATCATCGACCGGAAGGTCCGCCCGCCCTGCGCCCCGTCTAGGCAGAAGTCGTGCAGGCCCCAGTCCAGCCCCTGCGGCCACATCGCCTGCTCCGGCATCATCCGCCGCACGCTCTCAATTGGCGGAATGTTCGGCATCCCGATCTCGCTGTGCAGCTTGCTGTCCGCCAACCGGAAGTAGAACACCGGCGGCAGCGCGTTATAAGGCCCGTGCCCGCTCACTGTGTCATCCGCCGAGCTGGGAATGTAGTGCATCTCCGCATCGAGCTCCGCAATCGCCTTGCGCAGACCGCTCTCCAGCCTCGGAGGCGGATAGCCCTCGTTCCGTCCGCAATACAGGCCCATCGAGGCATGGTTCCGAACCCGCAGGATCAGGTCGCGTGCATTGCGCAGGAACAGAGCGTCGTCATTGGGGTTCGGCCCGTCCCACGGATTGGCCAGCCAGAAGTCCTGCCACACCACAATCCCGTGCCGGTCGCAGGCTTCGTAGAAGGCCTCGTCGCCAATCTGACCCACCCAGTTCCGTACCATCGTGAAGTTCATCTCGCGGTGGTATCGCGCCGCCGTATCGTACTCGCGCCCGCGGTAGCGCAGCATCGACTCGCTGAAGCCCCAGTTGCCGCCCTTCGCCACGAACCGCCGCCCGTTCACCCACATCCGCAGCTTCCCGCCATCTTCGGAATAGGTCCACCGCCGAAGCCCGGCCTTGAACCGCTTCGTGTCCGACGACTTCTGGTGATGGGCCTCGAAGGAAAGCTCCGCGTCATACAGGTGCGGCTCGCCATAGCCGTTCGGCCACCACAACTTCGGGTTCTTAATTCGGAGTGCGGCGTGAGTGTTGGGATCGAGCTTCACGTGCTGCGTCGCCGAGCCTTGTAGCTCGACCTCCTGCTCGAACCGCACATCGCCCAACCGCCCGCGCAGCGTGCCCTTCACCGCGTGCGGCTCATGATTCACCAGGTCGACCTCCACCGTCACATCCGCCCGCGAGTTGTCGGGAAGCGGAAGGTTGGTCGAGACGAACGGGTTCTCCACCGTCACCGCGCCCGTCTTCGTCAGGTACACATCGCCCCAGATGCCGGTGTTTCGGCCGCGAATCGTCGGAATCCAGTCCCAGCCAATCGAGGCGTGGTACGTCGGGTTGTCCGCTCCCAGCGCGCCGCCGTTCTTTCCCGGAGCTTCGAAGGTCTTCTGCTTGCAGCTTCCCGGCGTATCGTTCTTCTCGATCCTCACGGCCAGCGCATTCGGCTTACCCGACGCCACCTTGCCCGTCACATCGAAGCGCCCGCGCATGAAGCCGCCCTCAATGCGCCCCAGTTTCTCGCCATTCAGGAAGACATCGGCCTTCCAGTTGATGCCGTCGAAGTTCAGCCAGACTGCCTCGCCGCTCTCCACCGCCGGAGCCTCAAACTCCGTCCGATACCAGAAGTCCGAGTAGAAATACGAGTCCGAGATATAAAGCTGGTTCTGCCCATAATTAGGGTCGGGAATCGCGCCCACATTCAGATACGAGCTCAGCACCGTTCCGGGAACCGTGGCCACAACCCAGCCATCGTCCTTATACCCGCTCTTCGCAACCGCCTCTCCCGGATCGGCGACAAAGTTCGACCGCTGCACCCGCCACGCGCCTCCGGCCAGCTTCAACTTTCCGTCCGCACTTGGACCCGCCGCCGGATGCGCCTTCGCCACCGGCCCGCCCTTCCCAAACACCTCAATCTCGCTCAGGATGTAACCAGCCGGAGACGTGGGCCGCGTCATCAGCACCCGCACATACCGCGCCGTCGCGGGCTTCGCCAGCTTGATGTCATCCACCTGATCGGTTCCATTGGAAAACGCCCGCACATCGCGCCAGTTCTGCGCGTCATCCGACGCCTGAACAATCCCCTCGGCAGCGCGAGCAATCCAGTGCAGCGTGACGCGGTCGAAGGAGCATCGCGCACCCAGGTCCACATAGACCCATTCCTCGCCCGACCCCGCGCTCATCCACGCGCTCGAAAACGAGTACGGTCCTCCAACCTGCACCCGCTCCTTGCCGCGATAAAAGGCCACTTCTCCCAGTTGCCAAATGGAGACGAAAGGCATCGCCTCAGGCAGGTTCGACGCCGCCAGATCGACCCTGTAGTAGCGGTTCCGGCACGGCTGGCTCAGAGCAATCGACGGGTTATAGAGGCTGGAGTGCCTCACAAAATCCGGAGGATACCCTGCTGGCGAGAGCGCTTTCGGCGCGCTCGCGCGACCCATCTCCTCCCATGTCCTCCCATCGTCCGAAACCGATATCTTGAAGCTCAGGTTCGCCGCCGGAAGTTCTTGCGGAACCGCGACCAACACCTCAACCCGATCAATCTCCGGAGCATCCCCGCCGCCCATGTAAATCTCCGCGAACGGGGTTTCCCCCATCAGCGGCTGCGTCGCCACAGGAAAGTGGTTGACGATGATCTCCCGCTCATTGATCGGAAGCTTCTCGAAGGGATTCACCGAAACCGCGATCCAGTTCGGCAGCTTCGTGTCCTTGATCCCATCCGTCACCAGTTGCGCCGTCAGGTTGTAGTCGTAGCTGCTGGAGTGGTACGCCGGACGCAACAGCGCCAGATTCCGATACGTCGAGTTATCAATCTCCAGAGTGGGGCTGAAGTCTTCCGCCGGGTCGCCGGGATAAACCCCGATGCCGCGCGTGTAACCCGGCCCGGTGCTTGCACTTTCGCTGGCAACAGCCTCTTGGCGCAACGCCGTCGGCTTGCTCGCCGCCTCTGCCATGCCCGCAGCCGGAGGCAGCACCACGCCCGCCCCTGCAATGATTGTTGTCTTCAGAAAATCCCGTCTCGATGTTGACATCCTTGGCCCTCATCTCCGCTCCCGCGCCTCCTGCCCGCGCGAGTAAATTCATATAGCAAAGGACTTCTCCGCCCTTATACCAGTTCCTTCGCGCAATTCAAACTTTGGGATAGAATCAATCGAAGACGACGAAACCCGGCGCGCCTAACGCCGGGTCCGTCACTTGAGAAGAGAATTGTCGGGTTAACGCGCGTGCGATCAGGCTGCAGCAGCTTCCGCCCAAGGATCAAGCACCACCTTCGTGCAATGGTCCTCTTTCTCGCGGAAGATGCGATAGCCTTCCGGCGCCTGAGTCAGAGGCAGACGGTGGCTGATCACAAAGGACGGATCGATCTCTCCTTTTTCAATACGTTCCAGCAGAGGCTTCATGTAGCGCATCATGTGCGTCTGGCCCGTCTTGAGCGTCAGCGACTTATTCATGAATGCGCCCAACGGCACCTTGTCGTCGAACCCGGCATAAACACCCGGAACCGAAACCGTGCCGCCTTTCCTGCATGCCTGAATGCACTGCCGCAGCACTCCAATCCGGTCCTGCACCAGGCGGAGCTTCTGCTTGGCCGAATCATAGAAGTACTGCATTCCATGCCCCGACGCCTCCATCCCCACGGCATCCATGCACGCATCAGGACCCTTACTGCCGGTGATCTCGCGCAGGGCTTCCAGCACGTCCACATCGTCAAAGTTCAGCGTCTCCGCTCCGCCTTCACGCGCCATCTGGAGCCTTTCCGGCACATGGTCAATCGCAATCACGCGCCCTGCTCCCATCATGAAGGCGCTTCGAATCGCAAATTGCCCTATAGGACCGCAGCCCCAGATCGCGACCGTATCTCCGGGCTTAATATTGCAGTTCTCCGCCGCCATATAGCCCGTCGGGAATATATCGGACAGAAACACCACCTGATCGTCCCGCAGCGATTCGGGGACCTTGATCGGCCCCACATCGGCAAATGGCACGCGCACGTATTGCGCTTGTCCGCCCGCATAGCCGCCCATCATGTGGGTATATCCAAAAAGCCCTGACGGCGAGTGTCCCATCAGCTTTTCCACAAACCACGCGTTCGGGTTCGAGTTATCGCAGAGCGACCACAATTCCTCATGGCATGGCCCGCAGCCTCCGCACGCAATCGTAAACGGAACCACCACGCGATCTCCCGTTTTCAATTTGGCCGAATCCACTCCCGGCCCTGTCTCCACAACTTCGCCCATGAACTCGTGGCCCAGAATGTCTCCCTGCGCCAGCGTCGGAACCAGCCCGTCATACAGGTGCAGATCCGATCCGCAAATGCACGTCGTGGTTACGCGAACAATGGCATCACGCGGGTTCAGGATCTTCGGCTCCGGAACCTCATGCACCTGCATGTCTTCTTTTCCCATCCAGCAAACGGCTTTCATAGAAAACTCCTTTTCTGGTCCCCCCCCGCTCAGGCAATGCGGCGGATAGGTTCAACTTTCGCCGTTCTCTGCGGCTTGGGCATATTCGAGGTTTCGCGAAGCAATATATTTTGCAGGTGCCCATGAATGCCGCGCGGCCCGTGCGTCTGGCCCGCCGTCGTCGGAATCTCTCCGGTCTCCAGAAACGCCTTAAAGCGGCGAAGGTCCTCCCTCACCGTGAACTCCGGGTTTCTTCCCAGCATCGTCGTGAACGTCTTCCCTACCGCGCCGCCCGGCAGAAAATACTGCATTCTCAGCGTCGCAAGAATGCTGCCCTCATGTGGGCCTGGACGAAACTCAATCGCGCCTTCATTCGTCACCAGCGATCCCGGTAGCGACCGCCAGGAGATTCTTTCATTCTCTACTTCTTCCACAATCTCCGCGTTCCAACTCAGGTGTACCCCGAGCGGCCCCGCTACCGTCCAATGGGATTGATGTTCCCTTCGCGTAACCGATTGCAGGTGCGGCATGAACCGAGGCAGGTTTTCAAAGTCCCGCCACAATTCATAGGCCCGCTCGCGCGAGCAGCGGATCACAAAGCTCGCGACCGCCGCATCGGGTTTGCCCTGCTCCGTCGCGGCTTTCTCGGCACTTCGCCTTATCGCCACTGCTCCGATTGCGCCAACTGCCGCAGTGGCGACGAGCTTTGGTTTTCCGCGGACGAGACTATATGCGCCCAGCGCTCCAGCCAGCAGCATCAACGGCATGCCGGCGTAGGTAGAAGCTGAACAACTGCGAGAGGATGTTTCACCAGGATTTTGCACGGGGAGCCAGCCTTTCCGATCAATCGAATGATGTTCGTTCAGGCGTTCGCGAAGAGGGATCGAGCTACTTCCTTGGATTCGCCCCCGGAGAATTACTGTTGCCTCGGGACCGAGATCAGCTGCTCAGGATACCGGCAGGTCCTGACACTGGATCGCGAAGACCACCACCTTTGCAAGCAGATGTTCTTCGTGATGACGGGCTTGAAAGTTCGCCTAGTTGTCCGAGTTGACCACTCGCTTCTACCCATTCATCCCCGACGTTGGCGGTTGCGTGTTCGCCTCCGCTTGACGCAGGGCATGGTTATGCGTATAACTTCGACCTTGAACAGCATTTATCCCGGGGAAAATTCCTCCATGCCCGAAGCACGTCATGAAAGCGCCAAAATCAAAGCTTTGCGTACGGTAACGGCCAGGAAAGCTCCGTCCGCGAAGCCCGCACTCCATCCCTCGTTCACGCAATATCAGAACGCCATGCAATTGTTGCAGGAGGGAAAATTCGAGAAGGCGCGCACTCTATTTGAAAAGCTTTGCAAAGACGGCGCTCCGGAACTGCTGGAGCGCTCGCGTACCTATCTCGCTATCTGCGAGCGCAATGGCAAGAAAAACGGCCTCGCCTTCAGCAGTCCCGAGGAGCAGTACGACTATGCCATCTCTCTGCTGAACACCGGCAATTACGAGGACGCGCGCGACCAGTTTGAAAGCCTGCTGAAAAACGGCATCCTGATTGATTATGCCCATTACGGTCTCGCCATCCTGAACAGCATCACTGGGCAGGCCGAGGAATGTCTCGACCATCTTCATAAAGCGATCGAAATGAATCCGCAGAACCGCATTCAGGCACGCGGGGATACCGACTTCAACGACATGGCCGACGATCCGCGGTTCACAGAACTTCTCTATCCGGAAGCCACTTGATCTTGCGCCGGGGCCGCTCCGGCCCATCCCGATACACTGTCCTATGGATCTCTCCGTGATTGCGAACCCGCCGTCGTCGCGCTCCATTGAACGAAGCGGACTCAGAGTCGTGGCTATCGGCGGCGGTACCGGGCTGTCGACGCTTCTACGTGGGCTCAAGCAGTATGCGCCTTCCGCGCTCGGCACGGGCATCCCCGGAGACGCGCCCACCTCCATCAGCGATCTGGCCGCCGTTGTCACCGTAACCGATGACGGCGGATCGAGCGGACGGCTCAGGAAGAACTTCAATATGCTTCCCCCCGGCGACTTGCGCAATTGCATGGTCGCCCTCTCAGAAGACGAGCGCCTAATGTCGCGCCTCTTCCGGCATCGCTTTCAGGCCGGCGGCGAACTCGAAGGCCACAGCTTTGGCAATCTGTTTGTCGCGGCTCTAACCGAAATGACCGGAGACTTTGGCCACGCGCTCAAGCTGGCCGGTGAGGTCCTGGCCATGCGCGGACAAATTTATCCCGCCACCTATACAAACACGACTCTCGTTGCCCGCATGGCAAATGGCTCCGTCGTTCGCGGAGAGACCAACATTACCGCCAGCAAGGAACAGGTCATAGAACTGAGCCTTGATCCCCCTGTTGTCGAGCCGCTTCCGGAAACACTGGCCGCCATCGCCGAGGCCGATTTGATCACCCTTGGTCCCGGTTCGCTTTACACAAGCCTCATTACCAACCTCCTTGTTCAAGGGGTTCCCGAGGCCCTCGCTTCCGCCAAAGGCACGCGCGTCTACATCGCTAATCTCATGACCCAGGCGAATGAGAGCTTGCACCTCACCGCATCCGAACACATCGAGCGCATCTATGCGCACACGCAAAAACCCGTCTTCGACTACGCCCTACTCAACACCGCTCCCGTCTCCGAGTCGCTCCGCGAACGCTATGCCGTCCAGGGCGCGGAGACCATTCAGCCGGACATCGAGCGCATCGAGGCCATGGGCATTCGCTGCATCACCGGCAATTTCGCCGCCGAAGGAGACGTCCTTCGTCACGATGCGGAGCGCGTCGCCCGCA
The DNA here is from genome assembly GCA_025934135.1 of Acidobacteriaceae bacterium. Taxonomy (GTDB): domain Bacteria; phylum Acidobacteriota; class Terriglobia; order Terriglobales; family Acidobacteriaceae; genus Silvibacterium. Next base: position 46,478 of record JAICYR010000002.1, read on the forward strand.
CCGTTCTCCAGATCGCCGCCTCCGGACCTGCCCAATGAGAGTCGGGGTCTTCACGCCGCTACTGTCACAGCTTGCCCTGCCCGCAGTCCTCGAAAAGCTTCGCGGGTTGAAAATCGACACCATAGAACTTGGCGCCGGCAATTACCCCGGCGACGCCCACTGCAAGCTCTCCATGCTCGACAATCCCTCCGCGCTGGCTGATTTCCGCCAGATACTTGCCGACCACGGGGCCTCGATCAGCGCCCTGAGCTGTCACGGCAACCCATTACATCCCGATACCGCGCGCGCCCGCCACGATGCCGAGGTCAGCCGCAAAACCATTCTGCTCGCGGAAACACTCGGCGTCCCAACCGTGGTCGATTTTTCCGGATGCCCCGGCGACTCGCTCACGGCCAAAGCTCCCAATTGGATCACCTGCCCTTGGCCGCCTGACTATCTCGAAGTCCTTGAATGGCAGTGGAACGAAGTCGTCGCGCCTTATTGGATCGGGCACACCAAATTCGCCGCCGATCATGGCGTCAGAGTCGCCCTCGAAATGCACCCCGGCTTCGTCGTCTATAGCCCGGAAACGCTGCTCAAACTGCGCTCCATCGTCGGGCTAGCCGTCGGCTGCAACTTCGACCCCAGCCATCTCTTCTGGCAGAACATCGATCCCATCGCCGCGGTCCGCGTGCTTGGCGAAGCCATCTTCCACGTCCACGCCAAGGACACCCAGCTTTATCCGGCCAACCTGTCGCGTACCGGCGTCCTCGACACCAAACCCTACACCGACGAGCGCCATCGCGGCTGGATCTTCCGCACCTGCGGTTACGGTCACGGCGCGGAGTGGTGGAAGGAGTTCATTTCCACGCTGCGCATGTTCGGATACGACTCCGTCCTCTCCATCGAGCACGAAGACAGCCTGCTCTCTGCTGAAGAGGGACTGACCAAAGCCGCCGCGTTTCTGAATGATCTCGTTGTCCGCGAGCAGCCCGACACAGCATGGTGGACCTGAGCCGGGAACTACTGCAAAGAATTCCCACTGCCGGTCCTTACAAAAATTACCGAAGCCTGGTCCGAATAGACCTTCTTCCAGTTCGGCATCAGCGGAAGCACATGCACAATTGGAGAGTCCTTCCCCAGCAGGCAGAAGCTGATGTGGTACTTGTCCAGAAGCTGATTCGGATTGGTCTGCAGCGTCGCCCACCCGCCGAATTCCTTTAGCACTCCGGTCCACTCAAAGATATCGGCGCGCCCATCGATAAAGACCGGATGTTCCGGCAGCGCCCAGATCAGGTATCCGCCATAGCCATAATCATTCAGCATGTTGCCTGCAAGGTGGTGGGACTGAATATATTCCACCGCTTGAACTGGGCTTCCACTGCCGACTTCTTTCGCGAGGGCCCGGCGGTTTGGGAATCCCCAAAAAAGCGCCGCTGCAACCACGCCGATGAAAATCACATTGGGCGCGATGCGGTCCTTGTCCGCGTCATATCGGTCCCAGAAGTCTGAGCAAAGCCGGGAAACAACCGGCGCGGCCAGTATTCCGAATACAAATACCAGCCGGCGATGGTTCAGCGCCATCCATGTGCCCATGCCCAGCAGGACCAATTCATGGAGATAAAGCACCTGCGAGCGCCGGAGCAGCAGGACAAGAAAGATGAGAGCCAGAACACAAAGCAGTCCGATCCCGCGTCCATGATGCAACGGCAGCGGCTGCCACTCCTGCACGTAACTCAGGTTCACGGGCTGGTGCAACATCGTGTCCAGCGGATACAAGACCTGACGCCAGCCCACAGGATTGAGAAACACCGCCCCGCTTGAAAGCGCCAGCGCGAGCATCAACACGCGGCGGCGGCCGGAGTCCCACGGCACCGAAACCAGCGATCCTTTGCGAAAGCCAAAAAAGGAGCAGGCCAGGATTACGCCTAGGACGATCAACCCTAGGATGAAAGAACCATGGCAGTTCACCCAAACGGCAAACAGGGGCGGCAGACAGAGGAGCCATCGCGGGCTGCGCGACCAGCCGAGATACAGAACCAATAGCTCCACTGCTAACAGGAAGTAGCCAATCATCTGCGGCCGTATCGACATGCCCGAAGTCGAGAAGAGCCAGAGCACAATCACACCCAGCAGCCCGATCTTGGAATTGCCGGAATACAAGCTGCTCAGCGCATAGCCCACAACGAAAAGCGCCGTGGCCAGCAGGAATATCCACAGCATCAGGCCGACATAGCCATCCAGCCTGTAGGCCGCATACATCGATAACTGCGACAGCCACTCCTGCGGCACCAACGGGTGATGCAAGGCGGTGAAGGAAAACAAATCAACTGTGGGAACAGCGTGCTTTGTCCAGATAACCTCTCCGGACTTAAGGTGCCACCACATGTCAGGATCATTCAGGCGTCCGCGCGCGCTCAATTCGGCCAGCACCGCGAGGGAGCATCCGATTGCAACAGGAAATGAGAAGATACGCCGCAAAATGCGCTGAGGAGCGGAAGGCGCGCTGTTCCGCGCGGGAAGAGAAGCGGTGCTCAAGCGGTGCCTGCATCCATCGATTCTTGCGGCATGGTCGGGTCCTCATCCGCCTGGCGAATCAGGCGGTGCAGGTACGCGCGAGAGATATTCAGGCTGCGCGCGGCGAGTGTCTTGTTGCCGTTGTGTTCACGAACAGCCGCTTCCGCCAGCTTCACCTTGTAGTCGCGGAGCCGGCTCTCAAACGAGTTGGAGGGCTGAAAGTCGGCAATGCTCACCAGCGTCTCGTCCTGAATGTTTCCGGGAAGGTCTTCCTCGCTGATGGTTTTGCCGGAGGTGACAATGATAGCCCTCTGGATCACATTTTCCAGCTCCCGCACATTCCCCGGCCACGAATAGGCCTGGAGCAGGGCCATTGCCCCCGGCTCGAAATCATCCACCCGCTTTTGATAAATCTGCGTGTAATGCCGCAAAAAGTGCATCGCGATCTGCGGAATGTCTTCCACGCGCTCCCGCAGTGGCGGGGCCGTGATCTTCATCACGTTGATCCTGTAATACAAATCCAGACGGAACTTGCCCTGCGCCACCAGTTCACTCAGGTCCGCGTGCGTAGCGAAGATGAGCCGCGCCCGCAGCGGAATCAGCTTATTGCTTCCCAGGCGGCTGAATTCGCGCTGTTGTAGAACGCGCAGCAACTTGACCTGCGTCGCTGGGCTCAACTCTCCAATTTCATCCAAAAATAGAGTGCCCTCGCCGGCCTGCTCCAGATGGCCTTCGCGCGCCCCCACTGTCCCGGTAAACGCCCCCTTCTCGTGGCCAAACAGTTCCGCCTCGATCAGCGTCTCCGGAATCGCGCCGCAGCATACCGCGACAAATGGACGAAGAGAATGCGCGCCCAGATTATGAATCGCGCGGGCGATAAGCTCTTTTCCAGTCCCGCTCTCCCCGGCCACCAGGACCGAGGCGTTCAGACTTGCCACCCGCCGCACCAGATCGTAAACCTGAAGCATTTGCGGGTTGGAACCAATCATCTGGTCGCAGGAGTTGATCTCTTCAGCAGCATTGCGCACGTCATCGTGGTCCTGTCGCAGCAGGCAACGCTCATGTACGCGCCGCATGATCGCCCTGAGTTCCCGTACCGATGGTGGCTTACGAAGATAGCTGTAGGCCCCCAGCCGCACAAGCTCTTCGGCGGTCCCGCGAAGCCCATCGTCGGCCATGACCACGCAGGAACCCTGTGATCCCACGATCCGCTTGCAGGCCGCGGTCCTTTCCTTCACCAAGGGATGATTTGAATCCAGATCGAGAACGACCACGTCCCACTCTCCCCTGGAGAGCTTTTTCGTGATCTCGTCCTCGCTCGGTTCAAGCTGCACCTGAAATTCATGCCCCAATGCGGAGGACAAGATTGGCAGCAGCTTCCGATCTTCCGAGTACAGCCCAATGCGTACCATGTTCTGGCCTAATCTCCTTCATCCATGCTGAAAATCACCCTGAAGTTCTTGTTGCGGTCCGGGGACGGAGTCCTTCATTCAGGTCCAAAATGTTTCCAACACGGCGGAAGAGCGCCTGCTCGCCTTGGAAGCGAGATATGAACGGCTTCTTCTATGCAGGCAGCTAGTTATTGATAACTAAACAGCTTGCAAATGTCCAGAAAATTCTTCGCACCACAGTATCCAAAATTGACCTTGCAAGTAACCTTTCGGGTACATTACTTCCGTTATTGCCATTGAAGTCCAAGCAATCACCCGCTCTTTATCGGCAAAGACCCGTCAGCTCGCGAGGGAGTCCATCAGGGGAAGCATGGCGGGTGGCCCCGCGGGCACAGACGCCGCGGACGAGCGCGGCATTGACTGTCCCATGTTGAATCAGGCACTCCACCTTAAAAGTGTGTATGATCTGCTTCTCCCCTGTTATATTTCCTGTAAACAGAGGTTGACATCCGTGGAACGGGTGCGCTGATAACACTTGAATTCCGGTACTCAATGGCCGGTAATATTGGATAGTTTGTTTTGCATTTATCCACAGCCTTTGACGTTGTATGGGGGTCCGCATGCGCTCTTCGATAACATTGTGGCCAATTGTTGCCCTGGTAGCGGTGGCCACTTTTACCGACCTGCGGAGCCGGCGTATCCCGAATTGGCTGGTGCTTCCCTTTCTCGCGGCGGGGATCGCGGTATCCACCTGGCTCCATGGCTGGAGCGGGCTCGGACAAAGTCTTCTCGGAATGGCACTCGGAGGGCTATTATTTGGCATCCTCGCGGTGATGGGCGGGATGGGAGGGGGAGACGTAAAGTTATGCGCCGCTGTAGGCGCTTGGATATGGTGGCATCAGACACTTCTCGCCCTAGTTCTAACGGGGATTACCGGAGGCATTATGGCCCTTTGCTGGGCTGCCGCGGGAGGCTTTCTCGGCGATTTGTTTCGCGGCGCGGGGAGTTTGATATTCGATGCTGGCAAACGAGGACTAAGGCAAGACCCGGAAATGAATCTGGACAATCCGCTGGCGAGGAAAATGCCGTATGCTCCGGCCATCGCCATCGGAACACTCATATCATTTTTGGCCCAATATCCAGCAAGATGAGTGAGAATAGAGGAGCCATCGGCAACTTTGGTGGCAAAGATGCAAGGACCACGGAGTAACCAGTTTGTAATGTCTGTCTACACACAAGATACCGACACCCTCGGCGCCAATCTCCTGACCGTCGCCCTCATTGGCCCCGACGAATCGCGTCGTCGCGACCTGGCTGTGGCGATCGCCGGGCCACAGGCGACTGTCGCCCAGGAGTTCCGCGAATATCCAGGACTGGACGATGTGCCGCAGATAGTGGAAGCGGGTTATCAGGTCGTTATTATTGAATTGGACAGCAATCCCGAACAGGCGCTTGATCTGGTCGAGCACATCGGCGCCCACAGCAACGTTACCGTAATGGTCTACTCCGCCCGCGCCGACTCGGACCTGTTGGTCCGCTGTATGCGAGCGGGCGCTCGCGAATTCCTCACCGCGCCCTTCTTGCAGAGCACTATCGCCGAAGCCATGGTTCGGGCTTCGGTGCGCCGTCCCGCGATCAAGACTTCCAAGCAGGCCCTCGGGAGACTGTTGGTCTTCACCGGGGCCAAGGGCGGCTCCGGAGTCACCACCATTGCCACTAATTTCGCCGTCGCGCTGGCCCACGAGTCGGAGCAGAAGGTACTGCTGATCGACCTTGATCTTCCCTTGGGCGCCGCCGCGCTCGACCTCGGTATCACCGCGCCATTTTCCACCGTCGACGCTCTCCAGAATGCCAACAGGCTCGATTCCAACTTCCTCTCCCGCCTTCTTGTCAAGCATGACTCGGGCCTTTCCGTGCTGGCCGCTCCGGACAAATATGCCTCCGTTTCAATTCCTGTCGAGGCCCTCGAAAAGCTGCTGACCTCGGCGCGCCAGGATTTTACTTATGTGATCGTCGATGCAGGATCCGCCACGGGCGCGGTCTATAACCTGCTGGTTGACTCCGCCACGCTCATCTATTTGATTGCGCAGGTCAGCATTTCCGAGCTAAGGAATTCCAATCGCCTCATTTCAGAGTTCTTTGGTTCCAGGGCCACAAAGCTCCAGATTGTTCTGAACCGTTTCACCCCCCGGTCTTTGGTCATTGATGAAGAAAGCATTACAAAAGCGCTCACCCTGCCTCCCACCTGGAAAGTCCCCAGCGACTATCCCGTGGTCCGGCAGGCACAGAACAGCGCAACACCGTTCGCATTAGGCGACTCGCCCATAGCTAGCGTCATTCGACAAATGGCCAGGACAGCGTGCGGCCTTACCGCCGTCCCGGAAAAGAAAAAGCGGTTCGGCCTGGGGCTATTTGGTTAACGGACTGAAGCCCAATCCGTTCACAACGATAAATAGGGATAGAAGAGCGTGGAACAACTCAATATCGAGCAGTTCAAAGCCGAAGTACACCGGACGCTGATCTCCAGGCTTGACCTGGAGAAGCTCTCGCGCGTCAACAGCGGCCAGGCCCGCCATGCCGTCGCCGGCATGATCAGCGAGATCATCTCCAGCCAGCGCGTGCCTCTGAACCTCAACGAGCAGGACAAAATGCAGGAGGAGCTGCTCGATGAAGTCTTCGGGCTCGGCCCTCTGGAGCCGCTCCTTCGCGACAAGTCCATCTCGGACATCATGGTCAACGGCAAAGACAACATCTTCATTGAAAGAGGCGGAATTCTTCGCCGGGTCGATGCTACTTTTCGCGATGACCGCCACCTGATGCAGATCATCGATCGCATCGTCTCGCGCATCGGGCGCAGAGTGGACGAATCCTCCCCGATGGTTGACGCGCGCCTTCCTGACGGGTCCCGCGTCAACGCCATCATTCCTCCTCTTGCCCTTGATGGCCCGGCCGTTTCCATTCGCCGTTTCGGCACCGGCCCCGTGGCCGCGAGCCAGTTGACTGCGTTGAAGAGCATCTCGCCGGAAATGCTCGAGCTGCTGGCGGCCGCCGTTCGCGCGCGCATCAGCATTTTGATCTCAGGCGGAACCGGCGCCGGCAAGACCACCCTGCTGAACATCCTTTCCCAGTTCATTCCGCAAACCGAGCGGGTCGTCACCATTGAGGATGCCGCCGAACTTCAGCTCGCACTACAGAACATCGTCCGCCTGGAGACACGTCCGCCCAACGTGGAAGGCCAGGGCGCCATTCGCCAGCGCCAACTGCTCATCAACAGTTTGCGTATGCGTCCTGACCGCATCATCATCGGCGAGGTCCGCGGGGAAGAAGCGTTCGATATGCTTCAGGCCATGAACACCGGCCACGAGGGATCGATGGCCACCATCCACGCCAACACCCCCCGCGACGCGCTATCCCGACTCGAGTCCATGGTGGCCATGAGCAACCTGAATTTGCCGGAACGGACGGTTCGCCAGCAGATATCCTCGGCCATCTCGATTGTCGTTCAGGTTTCACGAATGAGCGATGGCAGCCGCAGGGTAGTCAGCATTTCGGAGATCACCGGCATGGAAGAAAACGTCATCAGCATGCACGAGATCTTCAGCTTTCAGAGAAAGGGCATCGGGCCGGATGGCAAGGTCATCGGAGCATTTCAACCCAGCCGCATCCGCCCCAAATTTCTGGAACGGCTGCGCGTCTCAGGAATTATGCTGCCAGCAAGCATGTTTGAGAATATAACGGAAGTGCAGTGAGAGACAGGGAATCGAGGTCGGCATGTTACTAGTCATTGTGCTCGTCTTTCTTGGAGTATTCGCCGTGGCTGCGCTGTTGCTCGTCGCGAGCGGCACCGGGGCCTCGCAGCAGACCAAGCGGACCCTCACCGTGCTTGACGCGGCCCTCAGCGCCGAAAAGCAGGGGGTCGCCTCTGACCCTGTCGTCGATGTCCGCAAGAAAGAACTTCTCAGCGCTGTTCCCCTGCTGAACCGCTTCCTGCTCAAAATGGAGATGGCGCCCCGCCTGCGCCACCTGCTGTATCAGGCCAACGTGAAATGGACAGCCGGCGGACTGATCCTGATGTCCCTGGCCGCCTTCGTCATTCCTTTCTATCTTGTTTACCTGAAGACGGACCATCTCCTTCTCGCCTTCATCATCGGCCTTTTTCTCGGGCTGTGCCCCTTCGGATATGTGCTCTTTAAGCGAAGGCGCCGCTTTAATCAATTTGAAAAGTTGCTGCCTGAGGCCCTCGACCTGATGGTGAATGCTATGCGCGCGGGCCACAGCCTCAACTCGTCGCTCGATCTAGTGGCCCATGAAATTGACGACCCTATCGGGACCGAGTTCCGCATCTGCTTCGAAGAACAGAATTATGGCCTGGAATTATCAACGGCCATGTACAATCTCATTTCCCGTGTTCCCCTCCACGACATGAAAATGATCGTCACCGCCATCCTCATTCAGAAGGAAAGCGGCGGCAATCTCGCCGAGGTTCTCGATAAGGTGGCGTACGTAATCCGCGAGCGCTTCCAGCTCAGACGGCAAGTCCGCACCCATACCGCCCAGGGACGCATGACCGGCTGGGTCCTCACTATGCTTCCCGTTATCCTGGGGTTCCTGCTCTATCTCATCAACCCCAAGGACATGAGCCTTCTTTGGACAAGCGCCGCTGGCATCAAGCTCCTTTACGCCGCGGGTGTCATGACTATCATCGGCGGCTTGATCATTCGCAAGATCGTCAATATGGAAGTTTAGGGGTAGGTTATGGGAGTCGCAATCTTCGCGTTTATCGTATTCTTCCTGTTGATCGCCAGCGCCGGCCTGATCCTCTTCTACCGCGAGGCCATGCTGCAGCGGATCGCCGCCGTCACTTCCCCACGTGTCAAATCCGGCCCCAGGGGCCTGGGCGGCACCATTCATCAGACGGGCCTTTCGCTCACGACCATCGTCGAGCAGTTCGAGCGCGTCATGCCGAAGAACGAGCGCGACATCTCCTCATCTCGCCAGAAGCTCATCCGCGCCGGCTACCGCAATGAATCCACGCTCAAGGTGTTTCAGGGGTCCAAAGTTTTCGTCCCTGTTGTGCTCTGCATCGTTGTCCTGGTCACAGGACTGGGACGCAATAGTCCGTTTTTGTTCTATGCCATGGCTGTGGGGATCGGGTATTTGGCGCCCGATATCTGGCTCCGCCGCCAAATCTCCCAGCGCCAGAAAAAAATTCGCAGGGCACTTCCCGATGTCCTCGATCTGCTGGTCATCTGCGTCGAAGCCGGGCTAAGTCTTGATCAGGCCGTCATCCGCACCTCGCAGGAATTGCGAGTGGCCCAGCCAGAGTTGTGCGATGAACTCGGCGTCGTTGTCCTTGAGCAGGCCGCGGGGCGCCCTCGCACTGATGCTTGGAAAAGCCTTGCCGATCGTACAGATGTGGACAGCATCCGCAATCTCGTCTCCATCCTCGTCCAGGCGGAAAAGTTCGGAACCAGTGTCGGCAGGACGCTCCGCATCCACTCCGATACGCTCCGAACCGAACGCCGCCAAAAGGTCGAGGAGCAGGCGGCGAAGACCACCGTCAAACTGGTTTTCCCTCTGGTTCTATTTATTTTTCCTTCGATCTTTGTTGTTACCTTGGGTCCAGCAATGATCAAAATGTCGGAATTTTTCAAAAATTTTCACTAAGAAAGGAGAGCTGTCATGGCCGATCCAACAGTCATCCGGGTTATCGCCGCAGTCGTCGCTGTCGTCCTGCTGGTCATCTTGATCCAGCGTCGCCGCAAAAGAGCAAATTAACCTCCCATGGGGGGTCCGCGGCAATCTGCAATTTGCCGCATGCGGAACCTCCGAGAAATCGGGCGCGCAATTGGCTCCCCCGCCGGGAAATCAAACCTGCCTGGTTCGCTCCTGAAAGCTCTGCTCCCGGGACGGAACGTTGTGTTCGTTTTCGTCTATTCTGGAACGGGGCTTTCGATTTCGAAACCTGGGCCAAAACGTCTTGAAAGGATATGCGCCTAAAGTCGCGTCTACAGGGACAGGGATTCCGTACTCGAAGAGGTGTGGCGGTCAGGGCGGTCTCATTTTTGTCTCCTGAGTCACTATCAAAGTGGTTTTCCGCTGGAAAAGTCGTCCTGTATCGCCCTTGAAACCGCTATGGCAATTGTGAAACCGCTCTAGACCGCCATGGAGAAACAAACCTACTGCGTCTACAATCAGACCCGCGAGTGCTTCCTCTGCCTGGGCGTCACTCCCGCGGACACTACGTTCTCGCGCCTCAAGGGCTTGATCGGGAAACTCAAACTCAAGCTCGATGAGGGCCTTTGGGTCGTTCCCTCGCAGGGCATTCATACTCTCGGGGTGCTCTTCCCTCTCGACCTCATCTATCTGGACGAAACCCTGAAGGTCATCCATGCCATCGAACACTTCCCCAGATTCCGCATCGCCCCCCTTAGAATTCAGGCGGCCAGCGTCCTCGAACTGCCAACCCACACCATATACTCGTCACAAACTCAGACAGGCGATCAACTGATTATCTGCGCGGTTGATGAAATTGAATCACGCCTGAAACATGGGTCGTTTGCACAAATCAAGGACCAGGTAATTTAGCCGATAACCTGCCTGTGCCAGGACGAACTTTAATCCGGGAAAATGAGACAATGGTTCCGAATGATCGGCATTCCCGGCCAGACGTTCCTTCCCCGGCCTCTGCGACGCTCCGCCTGTCCTGGACAGAGCCAGTCCACGCTCTGCATCAGGCCGCGCAAGGTACGAAGATGAAGGATTGGCTCAAATCTCTGTTGCTCCCCGATCAGCGAAAGGCGTCGCGCAAGAAGACGCCGCCGCTGGTCGCATATTTCTGGGACGGCGGCCGCCCCGTGGCCCATAATGTTCGCGACATCAGTTCCACGGGCTTTTATCTCACCACTGAGGAACGCTGGCTCCTCGGCACCCTCGTCATGATTACCCTCCAGAGGACGAAGACCGAGGCGGACAGGCCCGACTGCTCTGTCATCGTCATGGCCAAAGTCGTTCACCACGGCGACGACGGCGTTGGATTTACCTTTCTGCCCGTGGACAGTGCCACCCCCGGCCAGCGGCCCCGCCCGGGCTTCCATGCCGCAGACCGCAAGACCCTTGAGCGCTTTCTACAGCGTCTCGCCTCTGACCGCAGCTGACCCCTCTGTGGACCATCCCTGTCCTCCCTCAAAAAATGTCTTGATTTGCGTCACTTCTTGGCGGATACTTATCGCCAGTCTCCGGTAATAAGAATTTGGGTCCCTTTGGTAATACTCGGAAGTCCCTTCCGGTAATGGAGAGGCGCCAATGAGAAAGCTTGGCAATGAAAGCGGACAAACCCTGGTCTTTGTCGCGCTGGGAATATCCCTGATGCTCGGTTTTGCGGCCCTCGCAACTGACATCGGGATCATGCTCCGCGAACAGAACCTTGCCCAGCACGCGGCTGACAGCGCCGCCATCGCCGGCGCCACGAGATTGCATTATGCATCCTCCGTTGTAACCGCCGCCGCACTTTACGATGCTTCGCTGAATGGCTTCACCAACGGCACCAACGGTGTCACCGTGACTGTCATTGATTCGCCCTCCGCCAGTGACAGTGGGAATGCCGCCTTCACGGGGCCAAATTTCGTTAAGGTGACCATCTCCGAGGACACCCCCGGCTTCTTCATGAGAGCCTTTAACCGCACCTCCATGGCGGTAAGCGCCAGTGCTGTGGCCACCAATTCAGCCCGAAGCACTGTGTGCTTTTACATATTGGATCCGGTCGATCCTTATTCCATGCAACTCCAGGGGTCTTTTTACGTGAACGCGCCGAGTTGCAGCTTCCAGATTAACTCGAGCAGCGGCGATGCCCTGCACTTTAATGGAACCAACGGCCATCTCACAGCGCAAGCCGTCGATGTTGTTGGCGGAGCCAGCGGCCAAACCGGGGACAGCACCCCGACCCCCACCTTGGGTGTCACCCCGCTAGACGATCCTTTAGCGTGGGAAGCTCCCCCCTCTGGTTACACTTGCAGCGGCACCGCCGGCACCACATACACCATCGCTGGCGCCTCCGCCACTAACCAACTCACCATCGGCCCCACCGATGGAGGAACCGTCTGCTACAACGGAAACGTGACCCTGAGCAATGTCATTCTGAATCCCGGAACCTACGTGTTTCCGAATGGGAATGTCTCGCTCGGGGGCAAAGTAGACGGAAACGGCGTCACGCTTTTCCTCGGCCAGGGCGATCTCTCCGCCACCACCAATTCAGTCCTGAACCTCACCGCGCCGGGAAGCGGCGACTACAGCGGACTCCTGATCTTCAACGACTCTCCATTGGCTTCCCCGCTACACTTGGTCAACCTCGAACCTGGCAATGCCACTGGATATCTAGAGGGAATTATCTATGCACCGTTTTCGCAGTTGTATATCCACGACAGCGGCGGGGATACCAGCGGCGGCAATACGCTGACGTTCAATGTTGATTTTGTCGTTTATCAGTTCAGTGATCAGACCGGCGTTCTCACCATTACACCCTATAACCCGACCGTCGCTTCGTTTTCCTTCCCTCTTACTTCCGTAACATTGGTTGAGTAACTAAATAGTTAAACAAGTTACGTTGACTCTCGCCTGACGATTCACTATCGTTAACTTTCTGTCGGCGTGCCGCCGCATCTAGGCATCTCTTCGCGGATGCCTTGCATCGTTCGTAGAGCGGCACAGATGGTATCCGGTCGACTCGACCGGTGCCTAGCCTATGCCGATAGTAAGGATGTTCGGCTTGTCCGGACTTCACTCCCCTAGTAGCAATTTGGCATTCAGCGTGCAGGGCCGGTTTCAGGCCCGTGCTGCGCAGGGAGAACTATATATGAGAAGATTTGGCGACGAAAGCGGTCAGACCCTGGTAATGGTGGCCCTGAGCATGGCGGTGCTGCTTGGCTTTGCGGCATTCGCAACGGACGTGGGCGTCATGCTCAACGCAAAGAGGCGGGTACAATCGGCGGCGGACAGCGCCGCGATTGCCGCCGCCTGGGGAGTCAGCCAGAATACGGGCGCCGTCGCTACTGGAACTGCGGCTGCCACCGCGAACGGCTACACCGCCGGGACCGACGCCAATGGGTACGCTACAACTGTGGACATCGAGCCGACTCCCATTGATGGCCAATTCGCGGGCCAATCTGGTTATACGGAAGCAATCATCACCCAGCAGGTGCCGACCTTTTTCATGCACATGTTCGGTAGAGATTCCGCGACAGTCGCCGCCAGGGCGGTCGCAACCGACAAAGGCTCCTCCCTAAACTGCCTCACGGCAACCAAAGCTACAGACACGACCATGATCTTTAAGGGATCATTCCACGTGACCGCCCCCGGATGCGCGGTATCGGTCCAGTCCAGCGATCCTGATGCCCTGCAATTTACAGGCGGCGCCGGCAGCCTAACCGCCGCTTCAGTTTCGGTCGTCGGTGGCGACGGCGGGCAGACTGGCGACAGCACTCCCGCGCCGACCACCGGGGCCGACTATAGCGGAGATCCACTAGCCGGGCAGTTGACCACCCCCAGCTACGGTCCCAGCGGCACTACACCTTGCACCGACGTTAGCAGTACAGGCATAGGCACAACCGGTTCTCAAACTTATATTCCTAATCCCACAGGCACGGTGTGCTACAGCAGCACCGGGGACATCAATCTCACAAACGTGAACCTGGCCCCCGGCACCTACATTTTTAACAATCCCACCGGTACGCTGGTCCTGGGCGGAGCAATCAATGGCCCAACCACGTCTGGTTCGACTGACCCCAGTACTGCATCCATTGACCATTCCAGCGGAGCTGGAGTGACCCTCTATGTCCTCGGCGGCATGAATGAGACCGCCGGAACTGTACTGAACCTGTACGCGCCCGGAAGCGGCAGTTATAGCGGCATCCTGCTCTGGGGCGGGGGGACCTATGCCGGTACCTCGATTTGTCCAACCGGTACTGGCAATGCTGGGCCGGGAGTCATCCAGCTCAACCTGGGCAACTCGACCGGAAATTTTTACGGAATCATCTACGCGCCCACTTCCGACCTGGTGTTCCAGGACAGCGGCAGCGACAGCGCCGGGCCGGATATTACTACCAATATCGTTGTGGGCACCATGTGCGACCAAACGGCGGATATCAATATAACCAGTTACACCCAGGCGAGCGGTAACGGACGTTTTCCAAGAATTTCTCTGGTCGAGTAACCGGTTAGGCCCTATAATGCCTCATGGCTGTTTAGAAAGGAGGGCGACCATGAAGATCAGCACCCTGCGGAATGACCGCGGCAGCGCATTTGTGGAACTCGCTCTCGTACTGCCACTCCTGACCCTGGTGCTTATCGGGGCTGCAGAACTCGGACGCATGGCTTACTTCGCCATTGAGGTTTCAGACGCCGCCCGCGCCGGAGTTGCTTACGGCGCCCAAAGCGCAGCAACCGCCCCAGACACCGCTAATATAGCAATCGCAGCAAGGGCCGCCGCGCCCGATCTCCCTTCCACCATGACCGTCACGTCAAACGACCCCTGCATATGCGAAAGCGTCACCACCAGCACCGGAACCGTTACGACCACCCCGATCCCGGTTAGTTCCTGTGGCGGCTCCTCGCTGCCAGCCACCCTGTGCCCTCCCAGCACAACCGCCGGCACAACCAACTTTGTGGTCATCTACGTGCAGGTATCAACCTCTGCGACCGTAAGCACAATGTTCAATTATC
>JAICYR010000237.1 GCA_025934135.1 Acidobacteriaceae bacterium
GAAAGAGCCAGGTGATGGCCCGGGCATTGCGCTCGGTGAATGTTGCACGGAACAGAGTGGGCACCGATCCGGTGAGGAAGATGCTGATCTATCTGCCTGCGGGGTATGACGAGTCGTCGTCGCAGCGTTATCCGGTGATCTACTTTCTGCCCAATCCTTTTGAAGAGAGTTATCGCTTTGACTTCGACCACAAAGATGCTCAGGGGCTGTTCGACCGCGCGATTGCGGATGGAGTGATCCGAAGATTCATTCTGGTTGCGGTAGATATGAATACGCCGCTGGGAGCCTCGTGGTATGTGAACTCGCCGGTTACGGGCAACTGGGAGGACTTCCTGATCGAGGAGGTGGTGCCGTACATCGACGCGAATTTCAGGACGATAGCCAACAGAGACTCGCGCGGCATCGCTGGAATCTTCATTGGGGGATATGGCGCGATTCGTTTCGGCATGCGGCATCCGGAGGTCTTTGGCACGGTGTACGCAATGCATCCGGTGGGGACAGGGACTGGCGTCAAGTTGAGTATGGCGATTCCGAAATGGGACATCTTGACGAACGCGAAATCGATAGAGGATGTGAAGAGAGATTCTGCGACGCAGATCTTTACGACCATGTTCCAGGCGCATTTGCCGGACCCGGACAGGCCGCCGCTGTTTATCGATCTGGTGGCGCGTCAGGAAGGAGATCAAGTTGTCATCGACGCCAGGCGGATGGAGCGCTTTCGGGATAACTTCTATCTGGAAACCATGATTCCCCAGTACGCAGACAACCTGAAGTCACTGCGGGGGTTGAAGTTTGACTGGAGCCGAAACGACACGAATTTCGACCACGTGTATGCCAACCAGGCCTTCACGCGCAAACTGAACGAGTTCGGAATTGCCCACGAAGCCGAGGAGTACAACGGGGCATTTGGAGCCGATTGGGGGCTCGATGGGCGGCTGTATACGGATGCTCTGCCATTTTTCCAGAGGCATCTGGTATTCGCCGAGAACAAGTGAATGGGATATGAAGATATCGCCGACGCAAAGACTTCTGGAGGCTGCATGCTGAAACGGGTGTGTCTGGTGATGGTGATGGCATGTCTGTTGGGAGAGGCGGCGTGGGCGGCGGGCGATCCGATGGTTGGCGACTGGAAGCTGAATCCGCACAAGAGCAAGCTGGCCGACGTGATGAAGGTTGAAAGCCTGGGCGGGAATAAGTACTCGTTCGACTTCGGCGGCGGCGAGCCGGAGATCGCGGTGGCGGACGGGACGGAACAGCCGGGGCACTTTGGAACGATGATCGCAGTGAGGGTGGACGCGCCGGACAAGTGGACGTTTGTACGAAAGAAAGATGGCGCGGCGGTGGTGACGGGAGTGTGGACGCTGTCGAAGGATGGCACCACCTTGAACGATCACTTTACGGGTGCGCGGTCGGACGGGGATACGACCAGCCTGGATTATGTCTACAGGAGGACGGGACGTGGGTCGGGCTTCGTGGGCACCTGGGTGAGTTCAAGTGAGCAGGTGAACTCAGTGGTTGTGCTGAAGGTTCGGGAGTGGCAGGGCGACGGGCTTTCGTTCCTCTCGCAGGGCGGAGGCGGGACGAAGAATGTAAAGTTCGACGGGAAGGATCGCCCCAATGTGGGCGCGGTAGTAGAGGGCGTGACAGCGTCGGCGCAGCGGGTGAACAGGCGCACGGTGGAGATTACGGAAAAGATCGCCGGTAAGGTGAGGGACAGGCAAGAGCTCCGCGTTTCTCGCGAGGGAAAGACTTTGACGGTCACCATCCATATCCCGGTACGGAACGAGCCGGAGGTGCAAGTCTTTGAGAGGATGACCTAACGATACGCGGGTGAGAGCCGCGCTACTGGTTTTAGTGGAAGTCCCAAAGCGGGAAGAATCCTACGTGACTAGAACAGCGTCTCGCGGCACCGACGCTGCTCTTGTGTGTGGATGCTATTGCAGGCTATCGATTGATTCTGCCTTACGTCATCGGCGCGAGGTGGCGATGCCGGTGAGGATGCTATCGAGAGTGGCTTGTGCGTCGCGGAGGGCCTGGCGGGAGTTGTCGAGGCGGCTGATCATGAGGGCTCCCTCGAGGGTAGCGATGAGGGTGTTGGCGATGCGGCGGGAGTCGGTGGACTTGTGGATCTCGCCCGCCTTGATGCCGGCTTCGACGATGCGGGCGAGGCGGGTGCGCCAGTCGTGAACGCCTTTGCGGGCGAGATCGCGGAGGGTGGGGTTGCCGTCGTCGGAATCGATGGCGGTGTTCATGAGAGGGCAGCCGCCGGGGAGAGCGGACGGGGTTTCGACGAAGTGCTGGACGAAGGTTTTGAGCTTGTCGACGGCGTTGGGGATGTCGTCGAGGTGGCCAGTGCGGAGCTTGACGGTTTGCGCTAAGGCAAAGCGGAAGGCTTCGGCGGCGAGGTGCTCCTTGTTGGGGAAGTGGCGGTAGAGGCCTCCTTTTTCGAGGCCGGTCGCCTGCATGAGGTCCTGCATAGAGCAGCCGTCGAAGCCACGCTGATTGAAGATGGGCGCGGCCTGGGCGATGATGCGCTGCCTGGTTGCTTCACCTTTTCGCATGGTTCACCTCGCGGGGTCCAGCATAACGGAAAAAAAGACGCATCGGTCGCATTTCTGGAGAATCTGATGTTGAAAGCGACTGACCGGTCGCTTTTATCCTGATTGGCCGGGAAGGATGACCCATGGCGACCGCAATTGCTCCCCTGCCTGTGCAAGTTCGCGCGGCGACGCGAGCGATCAATCCGTGGGTGATTGCTCTGACGGTGACGCTGGCGACGTTTATGGAGCTGCTGGATACGTCGATTGCGAATGTGTCGCTGCCGTATATTGCGGGCGGGCTGGGGCGGTCGTATGACGAGGTGACGTGGATTCTGACGACGTACCTGGTGGCCAATGCGGTGGTGCTGCCGATGTCGGCGTGGCTGAGCCGGGTGTTTGGGCGGAAGACGTATTACATGGCGTGCGTGGCGCTGTTTACAGCGACTTCGTTCCTGTGCGGCATCGCTCCGACGCTGGGAATCATGCTGATTGCGCGGGTGATGCAAGGCGTGGGCGGAGGCGGGCTGGCTCCGGTGGAGCAGGCGATCCTGGTGGACACGTTTCCTCCAGAGAAGCGAGCGTCGGCGTTTGCGCTGTACACGGTGGCGATTGTGACGGCTCCGGCGATTGGGCCGGTGCTGGGTGGATGGGTGACGGATAACTACAACTGGCGGTGGGTGTTTCTGATCAACATTCCGGTGGGCCTGTTGAGCCTGTTTTTGACGAGCCGCTTTGTGCATGATCCGCCGGCGTTTGCAGAGGAGCGCAAGACGATTCGCGATGCGTCGGGGAAGTTGAACATGGACCGAGTGGGCATTGCGCTGATCGCGGTGGGGTCGGGCGCGCTGGAGGTGCTGCTGGATCGTGGTCAGATTCAGGATTGGTTCGCGTCGCCGCTGATCTGCTGGCTGTTTGGGATTGGGGTGGGATGCCTGTCGGCAGCGGTGTGGTGGGAGTTGCGGCAGGCGGATCCGGTGATTGATTTCCGGATGCTGAAGGTGCGGAATTTTGCGGTGGCGAATGTGTTTTATTTCGTGTTCGGGTTCGGGTTGTTTGCGAGCACGACGATGATTCCGCAGATGCTGCAGCAGCTGTATGGGTATCGGGCGATCGATGCGGGGCTGGTGCTGGGGCCGGGTGCCTTTGTGATTACGCTGCTGGCGCCGGTGGGAGCACAACTGGTACAGCGCAAGATTGTGCATCCGCGGGTGCTGTTGTTTGGCGCGATCATGGTCGTCGGCTTGTCGATGCTGCACTACAGCCACATGAATCTACAGACGGACTACAGCCACTATGCGTGGGCGCGTGCCTTGCAGGGGCTGGGGTATGCGTTCTTCTTTGTGCCGCTGACGGTGCTGGCCTACTCGCAGCTGAAGCCGGAGCAGAATAATAAGGCGTC
>JAICYR010000077.1 GCA_025934135.1 Acidobacteriaceae bacterium
CGGACACTGCGCACCGAGCCAATATGATCGAGTCGAGAACCCTGTTCAATGAATGTAGGTTCAACCAGCTATGATTGCCGCACCTGCTTTGCAGGCCGGTCTCTCAGATGGATGCTAACCACAGAGCACGCGGATTGCAAGCCGCCCCCGGAGGAAAATGTGCGGTGTACTTGTTGACAATTCTCCCGTCTCACCATACAAAGAAATCATTGCGGCGAAGGAGTTCGCCCTTAACCGCTGTCTATCAGGTTTGCGCTTTTAACTTGCGATAGACAGATGATGACTCCTGGCAGGGGATCCTGTTGCGGAGTCGCGCCTTCAGATTCCCAGACAATTTGAACCGACCGCGCGCGTCCTTGCAGCTTTGCGCGCGTGCGGAACTTTGCGGCACTGAAGGAGAGCACGTTTGCAGAAATATCTCTACATCGCAATCGGAGGAGCGCTTGGCACACTCGTCCGCTACTGGGTCGGATCAGCCGTCGCCACCAGGCTTGGGGCGAAGTTTCCTTACGGCACTTTTGTGGTCAACATTACCGCCTGCCTCGTCATCGGATTTTCGCTGGAGCTGTTCAGCAAACACATCGGGCTGAATCCGGCATGGCAGTACCTGGTCGCCACCGGCTTCATCGGGGCCTACAGTACGTTTTCAACCTTCGAGTGGGAAACCTTCGCAAATCTCCAGACCGGCGGCATTGCCGTGGCCGGCGCTTACGCCGTGTCGAGTGTCGTTCTGGGGCTGGTTGCCGTTTGGTGCGGTGTCCTGCTTGCAAAGTTTGTGCCTTGAGCGAACAACCCACGGGCCGCCGTTCTATTCTGATCTGCTTTGAAGGAGAACCATGCTGCCCGCCGGAAAAGCCGTCAAGGTTTCCATTTCGATTGAAGAAGGTTCGAGCCGCCACGGAGTTTCCACCTACGCCAGCATCCTCGATTTTCTGTTTTTCCGTGGAGTTTCGGGCGCGGCTGTCCTTAAAGGAGTGGCGGGCTTCGGGGCCGATCATCAACTCCACTCTTCCAGCTCCGTCGAAATTGCCGAACGCCTTCCCCTGAAAATCGAATTCACCGAGACAGAAGAAAAAGTCAACGAGCTGCTGCCAAAGCTGGAAGAACTCGTCGGCCCCGGCATGATCGAGTTGCAGGAAACCACTATCGCCAAGTCGGCCCAGGCATCCCAACCCAAATCAGAGCCGCTCCCGGTACACGCCAAAATCGAAGGCAAAGCCAAGATGATGCAAATCTACATTGGCGAGAGCGACAAGTGGCGCGACAAGCCGCTGCACGAGGAACTCATCCACGCCATGCGCGCCAACGACCTCGCCGGGGCCACCGCCTATCGGGGCATCATGGGCTTCGGCGCGCACGGCAAAATGTACAAGGAGAAGCCGTTCCGGCTCTCGCATGACGCTTCCATCGTAATCAGCGTCGTCGATACAGAGCAGAAGCTCCAGGCGTTTCTCCCCATCGTTGACCGCATGGTCGAAGAGGGCCTGGTAGTCCTCACCGATGTGGACGTCATCAAGTACACGCACCGTCGCTCAGACCGCTGACCGCTGTACCCTGTTTCTATGAAGGCCTGGCAAAAAGTCGGAATCATCACCCTCATCGTCCTCATCGCCGTCGGCATCCGCGTCTTCCTCATCTACCGCGAACGCCACCAGCCGGTGCAGCCGCAGCACGTGGCCGAACGCCAGCTCACCCGCGACGAGCTCGTCATCCCGCGCAAGCTCTACATTGACAGCATCGACTCCGCCAAGGCCCTCGATGGAAAAACTGTCTGGGTGCAGTCCGGCTATTCGCTCGACTACTATCCATACGCCGGCCACCGCGTCGAGTTCAGCCACCCCGCCGGAGTTCTCCCCAGTGTCCAGCCGCTTCAGATCAAGGACATCATCACCCAGAAGGCACCCGCCAGTCTTGCAACCCGCGTCCCCAAAGGAGACAAGCAGGTCTTCGCCGTCTTCACCATGCCCGGCGATCCGGGCAAGGATTACGCCACCGCCGTTGGGTTCTTGCATGGAAGCGACTCAACCTTCTTCTGCGACCAGGTCTTCTACTACGACGATCCACACCAGATGTACAACTTCTGGGGACCGAAAATTTGGGCCGCCATCGACCAGCACCATCCCATTCCCGGCATGAGCGAGCTGCAAACCGCCATGGCCCTTGGCGTCGTCCAGCAGTCCGAGTCATCGCAAATCGGCAATCGCACGGTCCACTACATCGCCGGAGACCAACACTGGACCGTCACCTTCCAGAACGACAAAGCCACCACCATTAAACTGGGATAAAGCACGAAAAATGACCATGTCCGAAAACCGCTATTTTCCTCCCCGCCGGGTGGCAAAATGGTTCTATGGACTTACCCGGAAAAGACGTCTGCTATCGCGCCCTGGAGTGCCGCGACGCCCGTTTTGACGGGCTGATCTTCGTCGGGATTAAGACAACCGGCGTCTATTGCCGTCCCGTCTGCCCCGCCCGCACGCCCAAACTTCAAAATTGCTTTTTTTACCCCTCGGCGGCCGCCGCACAGGACGCAGGCTACCGCCCCTGCCTTCGCTGCCGTCCGGAAACCGCGCCCGAACTCGCCTCCTGGAACGGAACATCCAGCGCCGTGTCTCGCGCGCTGGCCCTCATCGCCGAAGGCGCTCTCGACGGCGACCGCGCCACAGTCGAGGACCTCGCCCTGCGCCTCGGCATGGGAGAGCGCCAGTTGCGCCGCCTCTTCCTGAGGCACCTCGGAGCCTCGCCCATTTCCGTCGCGCAAACCCGGCGCGTCCTCTTCGCCAAGCAGCTTCTGCACGACACCCGAATGCCCATGGCCAGCGTCGCCGCCGCTTCGGGATTCGGCAGTGTGCGCCGCTTCAACGAGGTCTTTCACAACCTCTATCAGCGTCCTCCCGCCGCGCTGCGCCGCAGCGTATCGCCCGACGGCCCCACTCCCGCCGCCGAAGGCGTCACGCTACTGCTGCGCTACAAGCCGCCATACGATTGGGACTCCATCCTGCGCTTCTTCGCGCAGCGGGATGTGCCCGGCGTCGAAGTCGTGGAAGATGGAAAATACTTCCGGACCGTCGAAATCAACGGCCAGACCGGCTCCATTGAGGTCTCTCACGACGCTAGCCACGAAGGCATCCGCGTCAGAATTCTTTTTCCCAATGTCCGCGCCTTTCCCGCAATCGCCGCGCGCGTGCGCCGCCAGTTCGACACCGGAGCGGACATCCGGACCATCGAAGCCCATTTGTCCGGCGATCCGCTGCTCGCGCCACTCGTCACGCGGCATCCCGGCCTGCGCGCTCCTGGCGGGTGGGACGGCTTCGAGCTTGCCGTCCGCGCCGTGCTGGGCCAGCAGATCAGTGTCGTTGCCGCCAGAAAACTCGCCGCCGCGCTTGTCGCCCGCTATGGCCGCACTGTTCGCAAGAGCTACCTCAGCCATCCGGACCTGCATCGCGTCTTTCCCGCGGCAAAGGACCTCGCCCGCTTCGCCGGGGTGGACCTTCCTATGCCGGCCGCCCGCCTCGTCGCGCTCAAGGCCGTAGCTGAAGCCTCCGCCGCCGATCCCAACCTCTTTCGGCCCTCCGGAAACATCGACTCCGCCATTCAGCGCCTGAAACACATTCGCGGAATCGGCGAGTGGTCCGCGCAATATATCGCGCTGCGCGCCATCCGCGAAATGGACGCCTTCCCCGCCACCGACGTCGGACTTCTCCGGGGTGCGGCCGCACTCGACCCTGACATCGCCGCAAGCCCTAACCGCCTGCTGGAACGCGCCGAATCGTGGCGGCCCTGGCGCGCCTACGCCGCGCAGCATCTCTGGTCGGCAGCCCCGGCCGTGCCGATCGCAAAGACTTCGCTGGCAAGCCATCCCCGAAACGCAAAACTCCAATCCCTCACTACAAAGAAGGACCGCGACATGGACCTCGTTTATAAAGTCATGCCATCGCCTGTTGGCGAACTCAAGCTGATCGCAAGCCAGACCGGCGCCGCCGCTATCTTGTGGGAGAACGACCCGCCCCGCCGCGTCCGCCTGGAAAGCATGGTCCGCGACGACCGCAATCCGCTGCTCCTTAAAGCCGAGCGGCAATTGCGGGAATACTTCGCCGGGAAGCGGCAGAGCTTTTCCGTTCCGCTCGATCCACGTGGCACCGCGTTTCAGAAAAATGTCTGGACCGAGCTTTTGAGCATTCCATTTGGCCAAACCCGCACCTACGGGGAGCTTGCCCGCCAACTCGGATCTCCAACGGCCAGCCGCGCCGTTGGGGCTGCGAGTGGACGCAATCCGCTGTCCATCCTCGTCCCCTGCCACCGCGTCATCGGTTCCACCGGCAAGCTCACCGGCTTCGCCGGGGGTCTGGAGGCAAAGGCGTACCTGCTCAGGCTTGAATCCTCATCTTGAACGCTGATCGCTGAACGCTGGTTGATTTATCGCTGCTGCTTTCCCGGGCGCTGATGGGTCTCTCCAAAGCCTATGGGTCCATGAAATCGGTTGCGTCCTGCTGAAGCGAATCGAAACTCAGCCGCATGGCAAGCGTCGTAGGCGACAACCCCTGTTTTGACGTGAACGGCAGATAATGCAGTTCCCTTTGGCAGCGGGTATCGAAAGCTGAGGAAAGAATTCCACGCACCTGACTGTAGTCGCTTGTGACCAGGAACGGCTTGTTCGTTGGGAATCGATAACGGACAATTTCCCTCACGGCATTCCGGATATTCGTGGTGGTATGCCGCGCGTAAGGATCGACGAGGATTGCATTCGCCGGGGTGTTCCAGGCTTGCATAAGCTCGCGGCGCATCTCGATGGCCTCAAAAAAAGGCGTCAGCATGGGATGGACCGCGCCGCCGGACACGAGAATGAAGGGCGCCTTGCCGGAGCGATACAGCATGACTGCCTGCTCGACGCGGATCCTGCCCAGCGCGGAAAGCGCTACGCCATTTTGTGAAGGCCCGCTCCCCGGCACAACAATGATGGAATAGGGATATTTTTTCCAATTGATGGACTGGGCGCGGGCGATGGCTGCCGCGTTCAGGCCGTTTTGCAAAGGTTCGAACCGCGCAGCGTTCAGACGGTCATTCATGGCCAGCAGCGTAACGGCGGCTTTCAGCTCCGGGAAGAAAAATATCCTGTCTCTTGCCTGCTCCTCATCGATCAGCATGGTGAGGGCTTTCAGGTCCAGCGCATAGGATGGAGTGTTTGTGTCGAAGCGGGCCTTATCGCTCCGGGCGTATCGCGGTGGAGTTCCGGCTCCGTAAACGCCGATGATGCGGTTGATCGCGGATGCGGCGTCCGTCCAGGCGGTAATCAGCAGGTGCCGGTCGTCCTGCTTCCGATAGAGAGGATAAAGGCCGCTCTTCCTCAGCGCAGTGGCGAGACCGCGGACCGCGGCGTCGCTTCCATAGAGACGGTCCAGATCGTTTGACACAGCCTGAATATCGGAATCGCTCCAGCGCATTGCGGCGGTGAAACAAGCCGAAGTCTTGCAATCAGCGACCGCCTTTTGCATCGCGGCGTCATGCGCCGCGGCCATGTTCGTTAGCACGATGTCCGCACTGAAAGCCTTCACCACTTCGGGGTCAGTCGCCGCCGTAGTCAACACATAAAAATTGCGCTTTGCGACGATGGCCTCCCGACGCGAAAGGAACGGCAGGGTCGTGGTGGCGGGTCGAGGCTGGGAGAATGCGGGAGCAAGGAAGAGCGTGAAAGCCATGCATACGGCTGCAAATCGCAAGATCAAGTGAATCTCCTTTGTCCCGGATCACCGGGCGGAAGGACATGAATCACAAATCTCACCCACCATACCATCCGAAAACCTTGCCGCCGCACCCAATCCGCCATGTAAAATGATGGCAGCAACAATGGACTCAGGCTTTTCCAGCATTTTCCGTCTTTGCGCGACGTCCCTGTTCGCGATCTCGCTCTCGACGGCCGCCGTGGCGCAATCCGCGCAGGCGAAACCCCCTGCTCCTGACAAGAACCAGACCGCCCAAACCTCCGCCGCCGGCCAGCAGAACCAGGTCCAGACCGAGGAGAAGAACGGCGAGGATCAATACACGATCCAGAAGCAAGTCAACGAAGTCGATCTGGTCTTTACCGTCACGGACAAGCATGGGCACTTCATCAACGACCTGAACCAGAACGATTTCGCGCTGCTGGACAATCAGCGCGCGCCGGAGCGCGTCTACAGCTTCACGCAGCAGACGAACCTGCCCCTGCGCGTAGGTATCCTGATCGACACCAGCACCTCCATCCGCCGCCGCTTCCAGTTCGAGCAGCAGGCCTCCATCGCGTTCCTGCAGCAGACGCTGAAGCCGCAGACGGACAAGGCGTTTATCGAGGGCTTCGACGTCACGCCCGACTACAAGCAGGGCTGGACCAACAATCTTGACCTGCTGACCACGGGCATCGACGCGCTGCATCCCGGCGGCGGCACCGCGCTTTATGACGCCCTTTACAGCGCCTGCCGCGACAAGCTGCTGGACGTGGCCCGCGGGCAGGAGCCGGTCCGCAGGGCCATGGTGCTGATCTCCGACGGCGACGATAACCAGAGCCACGCATATCTTGACGACGCCATTAAGGAATGCCAGCGGGCCGAGACCATCGTCTACACCATCAGCACCAACACCAGCCCCAGCCGCGAGCGCGGCGACTCCGTGTTGCAGACGATCGCCGATGAGACAGGCGGCCGCGCCTTTTTCCCCAAGCGGCTGGAAGATATGCCGGCCAGCTTCCAGGCCATTCAGGCCGAGCTTCGCAGCCAGTACGCTCTGGTTTATAAGCCGGCTGATTTTAAGAACGACGGCTCCTTCCGGAGCATTTATCTTTTCTGCCTCGACCGCCAGTATAAGGTGCGGGCCATGAAGGGGTACTTCGCGCCGAAGGGTGCGGAGTAGCGACGGCTATCCGAGCAGGTTCATAAGCCCCGCTTCGTCCACCACTTTCACGCCAAGCTCGCGTGCCTTGTCGAGCTTTGATCCGGCGTCGTCTCCCGCCACAACGTAGTTGGTTTTTTTGCTGACGGAGCCGGAGACGCGCCCGCCCGCCGCCTCGATCTTTGCTTTGGCATCTTCGCGGGTCAGGTTGGGAAGGGTGCCGGTCAGCACGAAGGTGAGGCCCTCAAGCTGCGACGACTTCTTCCGCTTCTCAGCGGTGAAGGTCAGCCCGGCGGCGCGAAGGCGCTCCACCAGTTCGCGGTTCTTCGCCTCATCGAAAAATTCCCGAATGGCCTGCGCCACTCGCGGGCCGACCTCGTTCACGCGCTCCAGTTCATCAGTGGACGCCGCCATCAGCGCGTCCATTGAGCCAAATTCCTCCGCCAGCAACTGTGCCGTG
The DNA here is from genome assembly GCA_025934135.1 of Acidobacteriaceae bacterium. Classification (GTDB taxonomy): domain Bacteria; phylum Acidobacteriota; class Terriglobia; order Terriglobales; family Acidobacteriaceae; genus Silvibacterium. The sequence continues at coordinate 7,319 of JAICYR010000077.1, forward strand.
CGCTCGCCGATAAATCGGATTCCCAGTCCGAAGAGAACGCGGTTCAGCGGGTTCCGCTTCGACCCGTCGATCTCCTTCAGCAGCGTATCCGCCGACTTTTTGCCGATGCGTTCGAGCGAGAGCAATTGCTCTTCGGTGAGTGAATAAAGATCGGCGATGCTTCGCACCATGCCGCGGTCGAGCAGTTGCGTGACCACTGCCTCGCCCAAGCCCTCAATGTTCATCACACTGCGGGCAGAGAAATGCAGCAGGCTCTCCCTCAGCCGCGCCGGGCAGTCCACGTTCACACAGCGGTAGTCCACTTCGCCTTCCGTCCGCACAATTTCACTGCCGCAGACCGGGCAATGCGTGGGGAAGTGAAATTTTGTAGTCCCACGCGGGTGGTCCTTGTCGTCCACCACTTCCACGACTTTGGGGATCACATCTCCGCCGCGCTCCACCTTCACCCAGTCCTTCACCAGCAGGCCGAGGCGCTCAATTTCATCAGCGTTGTGGAGAGTGGCGCGGCTCACGGTGGTGCCGCCAATCGAAACAGGAGTGAGCACCGCCACCGGAGTAAGCTTGCCCGTCCGCCCCACCTGCACGCGGATGTCCTCCACCTTTGTCACGCCCGCGCGCGCGGTGAATTTATAGGCGATGGCCCAGCGCGGAGCGCGCCCCGTGTATCCCAGCCGCCGCTGCAACTCCGCAGAGTCGAGCTTAATGACCGCGCCGTCAATTTCATAGCCGAGCGTCTCGCGCTGCGTTTCGGCGCGGTTGATGAACTCCATCAGCTTGTCGAACGTCTTCACCGATTCGCGGTGCGGATTCACGCGAAAGCCCGCCGCCGCCAAAGATTCCAGAGCATCCGACTGCTCGGGGAACAGGCTTTCGCCGGTTTCGGTGAGCGCGAAATAGGCGTAAAAATCCAGCCGCCGCTGCGCAACGATGTTTGGCGCCAGCGTGCGGATGGTGCCCGCCGCCGCGTTGCGCGGGTTCGCAGCCGGAGACAGCCCCTGTGCCTCGCGGTCCTCATTCATCTTGAGAAAAGCAGTATGCGGCATCACCACTTCTCCCCGCACCTCAAAATTCGCGGGCAGCTTCGCCTTGGCCAGCTTCGTGTGGGAGATCGACAGCGGGACCGACCGGATCGTCCGCACATTCCCGGTCACGTCTTCGCCAATCGTGCCGTCGCCGCGCGTCAGGCCGCGCTCCAGATGCGAAACGCCGTTGGCGCCCGCGCGATAATGCAGCGCCATCGAAAGGCCGTCCAGCTTGTATTCGCACACGTAAGCGATGGCCGCGCCCTCGCCGGCAAGCTCGCGCACGCGACGGTCCCAGTCGCGCAGCTCGGCCTCGCTGTTCACGTTGTCCAACGACAGCATGGGCCGCGAATGCGCGACTTTCGCGAAGCCTTCCTTGGGCTTGCCTCCCACGCGCTGCGTGGGCGAGTCCGGCGTCACCAGCTCGGGATGCTCCGCCTCCAGCGCGATCAACTCGCGCATCATCGCGTCGAAGTCGGCGTCCGGAATCTCCGGCTCATCCAGCCCGTAATACAGATACTCATGGTGCTGGATGGCCTCGCGCAGCTTTTCAATCCGGGTGTGGAGTGCGGCGTCGCCCATGGAGAGCATTCTAGCTGGTGAAGCGTTCGGCTATGCTTGCAAGCAGTGGAACCTGTCACACATTTTCTAACCGGAGCCTGCCTGGGCCGCGCGGGATTCAACCGCAAGGCCGCGTATGCCACGCTCGCCATGACGCTTGCCGCCGAGGCGCCCGATCTCGACGTGTTTTGGGGACTTCGCGGCCCGGTGGCTGGGTTGCAGCATCATCGCGGCATTACCCACACGTTTATTGCTACGCCGGTCATCGCGCTCGTCACGGTGTTCGTCGTGTGGATCATTCACAAGTGCCGCAAGAAGCCGCCCGCCGTCGCGCCGCGCTGGGGGCTGCTCTGGTTCTTCTGCCTCATCGCCGCGCTCAGTCACCTGCTGCTCGACTACACCAACAACTACGGCCTGCGCGCGTTCTTCCCATTCGATATCCACTGGTACGCGCGCAGCATCGTGTTTATTTTTGATCCGGTCATTTTTCTGCTGCTCCTGGCATCGTTCGTAATGCCCTGGATCTTCGGCCTTGCCGACCGCGAGATCGGCGTTCGCCGGACTAAATTTCGCGGGCGCGGATGGTCTATCGCCATGCTCATCCTCATCGTGGGCTGGTGGTCGCTGCGCAATGCCGAGCACGCCCACGCTATCGAGCTGGTCCGCAACGGGGATTCCGTCAGCGAGCCGATCACGCGCATTGACGCCGAGCCTCCCATCGTTGATCCCTTCTCGTGGCGCGTCATTGCCGAGACGAAGGACTACTACCAGGTGATCGAGGTACAGACACTCCACGATCAGGTCGCGTCGGATTCGGCGGAAATGATTTACAAGCCCGAGGTCACGCCCGCCGTGGCCGCCGCGAAGCAGTCATATCTGGGCCGCGTGTATCTCGACTGGTCGCAGTTTCCGCTGACCACCGACATGGGCAATGCGCCTGCCCCGGGCGCTCCGCCGCCGCAACGCGGATGGCATACCGTCCATTTTCAGGACCTGCGCTTTGATCGCGTCCCCGGCAGCGGAAGCCGGGATGTGCTGGCAGGCTGGGTCTACATCGGCCCCGGCAATCAGGTGGAAGCCATGTACATGAACGGGCGCGAGCAGAAGTGAGCACCCACGAACCAGAAGTGAGCCGGCCCCCGCAATTTATAATCACGATGAACCTATGAGCGATCCGAATTCAACCCAACGAGTGGCCGCTGAAGATGTGCGCCGCGTGGCCGAGCTGGCCTATCTGGAACTGACTCCCGAAGAGGAAACGCGCATGGGGCGCGACCTCAACGCCATTCTCGGATACATTGCACAGTTGAATGAGCTGGATACCTCGCGCGTGGAGCCGATGGCGCAGGTGGCTGAAGTTCTGGGCAACCAGCCTGGTTCGCCGCGGGCCGATGCGCCGCATCCCTCGCTTCCGCGCGAAGCCGTCATGGTCGCCGCTCCGGAAACCGACGGTGTCTTCTTCAAAGTCCCCAAAGTGATCGAGCGATAGAAGCTCAACAGAATTCCGGAATCCAATGACCAAGACAGACACAGCGCTTCCTTCCATCCCCGAAATTCGCGCCGCGCTCACCTCCCGCAAGGCCGCCGCTACAGAAGCCGCCCAGGCCTGCTTCTCTCGCATTGACGCTGACGACCCGACCATCCATGCGTATCTTGCGCTCGACCGCGAAGGCGCGCTGAAAAGGGCCGGCGAGATTGATTCCGCTGCTGCGAAGGGCGAAGCGCTGCCCGCGCTGGCCGGGGTACCCATCGGCATTAAGGACGTACTCACGCAGCAGGGTCTGCCCGCGACCGCGGGGTCGAAGATTCTGGAAGGCTATCGCCCACCCTACACCGCAACCGCTGTGCGTCGGCTCGCGGACGCGGGCGCGGTCCTGCTCGGCAAGCTGAACTGCGATGAATTCGCCATGGGCTCCTCGAACGAAAACTCTGCCTACGGCCCTGTGCGCAACCCGCGCGCGACGGACCGGGTTCCCGGGGGATCATCAGGAGGTTCCGCCGCAGCCGTTGCGGCCCGCATGGCCGTCGCCACGCTGGGAACTGACACCGGAGGCTCCATTCGCCAGCCCGCGTCCTTCTGCGGAGTCGTGGGCGTGCTGCCCACCTATGGCCGAGTTTCGCGCTACGGACTCATCGCCTTTGCCTCGTCGCTCGATCGGATCGGCCCCTTCGCCGCGAATGTGCGCGATGCCGCGACGGTGCTTGGCGTAATCGCCGGACACGACCCGATGGACGCTACCTCATCGAACGAGCCGGTGCCCGACTACACGGCCAACCTCGACGCGGGTGTGCGCCGCCTGCGTCTCGGGGTTCCCGCCGAATACTTTGCCGAAGGACTCGATCCCGAAGTTCGCCAGGCCGTCGAAGCGGCCATTGAGCAGTTGCGCGCAGCCGGAGCCGAAATCAAGCCCATCTCGCTGCCGCACACGCGCTACGCCGTGCCCACGTATTACGTGATCGCCACCGCTGAAGCCAGCGCCAACCTCGCCCGCTTTGACGGAGTGCGCTACGGCTATCGCGCCCCCGACTCCAACACCCTTTCCGCCATGTATCGCCGCTCGCGCGAAGGCGGATTCGGCCCCGAGGTCAAGCGCCGCATCCTGCTCGGGACTTACGTCCTCAGCGCCGGGTATTACGACGCGTATTACAAAAAAGCGCAGCAGGTGCGGCGTCTGTTGACCAACGATTTTCTGACCGCGTTTGAGCAGGTGGACGCCATCCTGACCCCCACCGCGCCCACGCCGGCTTTCAAGCTTGGCGAAAAAGCGGACGACCCCATGGCCATGTATCTCGCCGACATCTACACCGTAACGGCGAGCCTCGCGGGCATCTGCGGACTCTCCGTCCCGTGCGGCGAATCGCGCGAGGGTCTGCCCATCGGCTTGCAAATCCTCGGCAAGCACTTCGACGAATCCACTGTGTTCCGCGTGGGACAGGCCGTCGAAAATTCACAAAAATAGACCACACCGGGTGCCCGATCCTTGACGGCGTCTTTTGCCGGCATGGGTGGGAGACAATGCTACTCCCCCATCCGGCAAACCTTCGCCGCGAAATTCCGATAGGGGCACACAAACCCCGTAGCCGAGTCCGTGGGCAGCAGCAGCCATGTCACTCCAAAGGGCCGTAGCCGCCGCGCACGCTCGGCGTCAGACATCGTGTCCACCCCGACCTGCGCATCGTACTGCGCCGCCCAGGCCAACGCGATGGATGGGTCAACGATAGCGGCGACCCCTCTGTCTTTTTCGTCGGCCAGAATGCTGCGGCCCGTTGTGGCGCGAAAGCCCTGAGAATCCACTCCGGGAAGAAATACCAATTTCGGATCGGCTGCGAAAATGGCGTTTTGCGGAGTATGGTCGCGCACCCACCAATACGCCTGCGCCCATGGATTGCGCGGGGCCGCCCCCGGCCACTCGATGTGTGCGGATTCAGGATATGTGGCCCGCTGTGCCGCAAACAGACCGCCTGCCGCAGCAGACAGCAGTACGAAGAGCAGCCAGCGACGCTTTTCTCGCTGCCACAACAGGTCAGCAAGCCATCCGCCAACCAGCAAAGTTCCAAGAATATAAAGCACGTGGAAGCTACGAAGAAGCTGTACACGCGCCAGCAGAAATGGCCCGGAGGTATGAACGAAAAGGAAAGCCGCAATGATAGCTGAGAGTCCCAGGAGAACAGACGCGAGACAGAGTTTGCGAATGCGACTCCCCTTCCGAGAGCGCAACGCCGCCAGCGCGAACAGGACGAGTGGGACGACCAGGCCAATATCCTCATACCACGTCCAAAGAGACGGGAAGAGGAAGGTGCGCACGTTACTATGGATCGCGTCGTAATAGGCGTGCGAGACAGGGATGTGCCGAAGTGCCAGGGATGCCATCCCAAACGCCGCGACACCCGCTATTGCCAGCGCCGCCGCCGCGCGTGGGCGGCCTGAATCCACGACAGCGTAGAAGACCAGAAGCGCCGCCGCATAGGCCCCCATCAGCGGATGCATGAGGCCCATGAACACAACCAGCAGGGCGGCCCATCCCCACCGCCGCTCCAGCGCGGCCGCGACCGCGAACAGGCCGAGTGGGGTCGAAAACGACCGCGACGTGACGTACGGGTCCATCAAGACCAACGCCGTGCCTGCCGCTGGCAGTGTAAAGCAGGCAGCGGCGAACAGGACCGCGCTCCAGCGCTGCGCCTGCCGCGCGAACAAGGCCCGCGCGACGAGCCAACCGGCGAGCAAGTACAGAAATATCGAGACCAGATGCGCCGCCAGGAGGGCCCACGGCAGCGGCAGATGCGTGATCCGCAGGGCCTCGGCAAAGAGATGCGCGAAGACAGACAGATGGGTATTCGCCAGCACAAACGGGGCGTCGATCTGGTAGAGTGCCGGGTCCAGCAGCTTGCGGATTCCGGCGACATAGATACCGGCGTCATCCGCGAAGGGATGATACCCGTGGACCAGCAGCACCGCGGGCGTCAGCGCCGCGAGCCGCCACAGGACCGGGCGGCTGAACACGGGCGTAATTCGGCTATCAAGGGGGCGTGCCTGCGTCGTGGCCATGGTGAGCCGATTCTAGAGCAGTTTCAGAATTGGTGTAGCCGTTGCGAGAATCGTACAGTGTGGCCTCTCCTTAAGAAAGGCCACTTAATGGCAGTGGCTTCGGCACACATTAAGTCTGAAACCGCTGTATCCGGAATTCCGGCGTCCTTTCCGCTCGCCAATTCGTCAGTAAAATTAAGTCAAACCGGGAATGTTCCGATTTTCGTTTCGGCCGCGCCCAGCCGCTGAATTTGAAAAGCTTCAGGAAGACCGAAAGCCGGGCGCCGCCCGCACCGCTGTAGCACGCCGCAAGAACAGGAGAAGCTGAAGAGAGATGTGGATTGTTCGCCTTGCGCTCCGGCGGCCCTACACGGTTGTTGTTGTTGCGCTGCTCCTGATGATTCTGGGGCCGCTCGCGGCGTTGCGCACGCCGACGGACATTTTTCCGAACATCGATATCCCCGTCATTGCGATGGTTTGGCAATATACCGGGCTTTCACCACAGGAAATGGCCGATCGCATCACCACCAGCAGCGAGCGGTCGATCACCACGACGGTCAACGATGTTCAGCACATTGAATCCGAGACATTCAACGGCCGAGCGATCATCAAGATTTTCTTCCAGCCAAACGTGAATATAGGGAACGCGGTCGCACAGGTGGTGGCGATCGGGGAGGCGCAGGTCAAGCACTTTCCGCCGGGAACGACGGCGCCGTTCATTATCCAGTACAACGCTTCGAGCGTGCCCATTCTTCAGGTCGGGCTTTCCGGGCAGGGACTTTCTGAGCAGGACCTGAACGACCTCGGGCTACAGTTCATCCGCACGCAACTGGTCACGGTGGACGGCGCCGGAATCCCTTATCCCTATGGTGGCAAGCAAAAGCAGGTGCAGGTGGACCTCAACCTTCCGGCGCTTCAGTCGAAGGGGCTTTCGCCCGCCGACGTGGTGGACGCCATTGCTGGACAGAACCTGATTCTGCCGTCCGGCACTATGAAGATTGGCGGGTTCGAATATCAACTGGCGGCGAACAGCGCACCGAAAACGATTCAGGAATTGAACGATCTCCCCATCAAGTCAGTAAACGGCGCGATGGTCTACATCCACGATGTGGCGCACGTGCGCGACGGCTTTTCGCCGCAAACTAACATTGTCCGCGTGAACGGCCAGCGCGCTTCGCTGCTCAACATCCTCAAGACGGGCAACGCTTCGACGCTGGACATCGTAAAGGGCATCCGCGTCAAGCTCCAGCAGATCAGGCCGCAACTGCCCAAAGCGCTGAAGATCACGTTGCTCGGCGACCAGTCGGTTTTTGTGCGCGCGTCAATTGACGGGGTAGTGCGCGAGGGCGTGATCGCCGCCTGCCTCACTGCCCTGATGATCCTGATTTTTTTGGGAAGCTGGCGCAGCACGCTCATCATTGCGGTGTCAATTCCGCTGTCGGTGCTGGCGTCGCTGCTGGCGCTGAGCGCGCTCGGCCAGACCATCAACATCATGACGCTGGGCGGGCTGGCGCTGGCCGTCGGCATCCTGGTGGATGATGCCACAGTGGAAATCGAGAACGTCAATCGCTATCTCGAAGAAGGCAGGTCGATTGAGCAGGCGGTGCTCGAAGGCACCGCGCAGATTTCCGTGCCCGCGCTGGTTTCCACCATCTCCATCTGCATCGTCTTTGTGCCCATGTTCTTTCTTGGCGGCGTGGCGAAATATCTATTTGTCCCGCTGGCCGAGGCCGTCGTCTTCGCCATGCTGGCGTCGTACCTGCTGTCGCGGACGCTGGTTCCGATGATGGCCAGGTACATGCTGAAGGAGCATGACGACGAGGAGATGGAACGGCGGCGCACGAGCCGGAATTTGTTCGCGCGCTCTCAGCGGGGCTTTGAGCGCGGGTTCGAGAAATTTCGCAACGGGTATCACGGCGTCCTGCGGCTCTGCCTCGACCATGCGGCAGTCTTCCTCATCGGCTTTATCGCCTTCATCGTGATCTCGACTGTGGCCCTCTATCCGTTTCTGGGCGAGGACTTTTTCCCTTCGGTGGACAGCGGTCAGTTCAAGCTTCACGTGCGCGCCCAGACAGGCACGCGGATTGAGGACATGGCGGCGCTTTGCGACCGTATCGATGGCGCGATCCGCCAGACGATACCGAAAGATGAGTTGGGGACGATCATCGACAACGTTGGGTTGCCGTACAGCGGCATCAACACCGTGTACTCAAATTCCGCTCCGATTGGTCCGGCGGACGCCGACATTCAGGTGTCGCTCGCCGAACACCACCGCCCCACGAAAGAGTATGTGCAGGAGCTGCGCGAGAAGCTGAACCGCGAATTTCCCGGCGTGACGTTCTACACGCTACCCGTCGATATGGTCACGCAGATCCTGAACTTCGGACTGCCCGCCCCCATTGATATTCAGATCATCGGGTCGAATACGCGGGCCAATCATGCCTTTGCGGAACAGTTGCTCAATAAGGTGAAGATGGTCGCGGGCACGGCGGACATGCGCATTCAGCAGCCGTTGAACGATCCCGAAATGATGATTGCCGTGGACCG
>JAICYR010000100.1 GCA_025934135.1 Acidobacteriaceae bacterium
GAGGGGCGAGTTCTGCGTCCGCGTCCTTTTGGTAGAGGGTCTCAAAGCGGCGGAGGTTTCGCTCGCAGGCGGAATAGATGCGGTTGTAGGCGCAGGCGGTTTGGAGATCGATATGTCCGTCGTTCATGGCCTGGGCGATGACAAAGAAGTTGTGCTGAATGGCCTGACGGCATCCGGGATAGACGAAGTCGAGCTTGGGGCCGATGTAGGTGGAGCGGGCACGGGTAAGCTCGCGGATGTTGCCGCCGATGTGCTGGTAGCAGAAGTTCATACCCTTCATGGCCGGCGAGTTGCAGCGGACCCCGTCCTTCTTGATGTGCACACAAACGCGGAACATGGCCTTGAGTTCTTCCATCGGTGATGACCCTTTCAAAAAGAAAAAATGTTGATCCTGTAAAGGACAGGCAATTGCGGCTTCGCCGCCACTGGCCCATACGACCTTTCAAAAGAAAAAAACGTTGATCCTGTAAATAAAGGACTTAACTAAACGTGATCCTGCAAGCAAAGGACTTAGCTTGTCCCCCACTCAAGCCAAAATCGGGCTTGAATGGGGCACCCAGATTTCTCCCAAAAAGCGAAAGGCGCAGCCGGTGGCTGCGCCTCAAATTTCTCTCTTAAGTTCAGAATAGCAAATCAGGGGGTAATTAAATGCAAATTCATGCCTTTTGTTTTGTGCGGCTTAGAAGATAAATGCTTGACAAGCTTTTTGCGGGGCGCAACGGGGCTTGTTTCAAATGCAGATCCTTCGACTCGTTGCCGCCTGTCGGCGTCAACGTCGCTCAGGATGACATCAGTGGGTGGATGGATGACATCGGTGGGGAAGGCCGACATCGTGGGTGGTACTAGATCAGCGCGGTTCCGGCGATGGATTCCAGCACCTTGAGCGGGGAGTGCTGGGGGGCGACCAGTGCTTGGGGCGAGACGAGGAAGGTCTGCTCGAGGGCGTACTGGCCGGCGAGGACCGCGTGCGGAACGGTGTCGGTGTAGACCATCCAGCTTGAGCCGGGAGGAAACTGCTCGGGGTAGCGGGCGCACTCGGCCTGGAAGCGTGTGTTCTCTTTAAGGAAATTGTGGAAGCGCATCATGAAGTCGTCATAAGGCGAGCGCTTGAGCGAGGGGATGGCGGAGCCGAGTCCGACGGCGCGGCCGAGGGATTTGGCGGCGCGGGAGGCAGCGGTGTCCGGCCGGGGGGCAATTTGCGAAGGGGCGAACTGGGGAGCGACCTGCGCAAAGGGTTCGCCGACGACCCAGTCGCGGGTGCGGGATGGGTGAATGTTGTTGAAGAAGCGCAGAATGCGCGCGCCGTGTGTGGGGCGTGTGGGGAAGGCGTCGGTATGCAGAAGGTCGTTGCGGCGGCGCAGCGGGAGGTCGCGGCCCTGTTCCTCCTGCGGACGGAAGCTGGCGTAGTCGAGACTCCAGTTGGCGCGGTAGGGCGAGAGAAATTCCGTCAGGTATTTTGCCACTGACTGCGAGTATCCGCGCATGATGCTGTGCAGACGGGAGACGGCGGCGGCGTTGGCGATTCTGGTCTCGACTCCGCTGAGCTTGTCAGCGTTCGGCTTGTAGGCGATGTTTTTGTGGAGTGAGCTGTCAGTCTGCTGCTGGCCGAGGAGAAAGCTGAGGTCGTCCGGCGAAATGGCGATGGGGGTGCGGGGAAAGTAGAGGATGTCTCCGGCTTCGAGCTGGGCGCACCAGGCGCGGGCTTGTTCGGCGGAGACGGGAAGGGGATTTTCAATAGTGACGAGCGGCACAGGATTGGCTCCGGGGTTCATAGAAAGTTTTCGTTCCCCACTCAAGCCAAAAGCAGGCTTGAATGGGCCACCCTCTACTCTTGTAATTTTGCCTTGGAGGAATCCTAACTCCGGGAGAGGCGGCCACGCATCCAGACCGTAACCATGGCCATGACTCCTACGAGCAGGGCGACGAGACCGACGGGCAGTGCGACGTAGCGGTAAGCGTCGGCGAGGTCGATGGCGTGGTGGCCGAGCTCGTTGTAGAAGAGCAGGGCGAAGATGGTGACGAAGCAGGTGGCGAAGAAGCAGATGACTCCGAAGGCGACGCCCATGAACACGCATGGGAACAGGCCTATGTCGCTTACCGGAATTCCGAAGACCTTGCCTCGGGAAGGGATGGTTTCGCTCACAGCCATGATGACGCCTCTCTTGTGCCCTCCAGTTTAGAATACTTCTTTGATGGCTGACACTACTCCTGAAACTCCGATGCTGTCTGCTGCCGAGGTTACGCAGCAGGCTCCTGTACGGCAGGCACCCAACGGCATTTGCTACGCGGCGTTTGGCGAGACGCAGGTTGCGCCGGAGGACCTGGAGCGGGTGGTGCAGGCTGTTCCGGCGACGATTGCGAATGCGCTGACGCGGCGGGCGTACTATTTTGTTCCGCTTACGATGGCGGACGGCGACCAGCCGGAGATTGCCGCGGGGTACACGAGCGAGCTGGCGGACCGCGCGATTTGCCATCGCGAGGCCAAGCTGGGCGGCTCGGAATGCGTGTTTATCTCCACGCGGATCATGCAGGACCGGTTCTCGCTGGCTTTTGAATACTTCATCAACGTGGGACACCACTTTGTGGAGGCGCTGGGGGTTCCGGCGAGCTTTTCTGAGCTGGTGTGGTCGCAGGCGAAGGCGAACACGAAAGGCGAAACCAGCCAGGACGCCTGGGAGAACCGGCGGAGGGCGCTGGATCACGATGCCTCGGACGAGAAGGCGCGGTCGGCGTATTTTGAGGCCACCTTCGCGGACGCGGTGGCGATTTATCTGCTGGCGCTCACGCTGGACTTTGACTACACGGAGTTGAAGGAGCGGGAGTATCCGCTGCTGGGCTCGGCGGCGCTGGCGGAGCGGCTGCGCCATGTGGCGGGGCTGTTTCCGGCGAATGCGGGCTATGAATTTGAGATTCGGTACAGGCGGCGGAATGGGTAATTAGCTCATCGAGAAGCTGCAAAATCGCTTCGACTTTGTCCACTTCCCATTTTTCATTTCGTAGACCACAGTTCCGCCGTTCCCGCACAGCGCACCGCAGTAGAAGCTATATGTAAATGCGGCGAGATGATGTGTGGGGTCAAAGACTATTTCAGAGAGTGTCAGCACACCTGCGGCGAAGCCCGCTTTCACTGCTTGGTCGACTGAATCACCTTGTCGTATGGCGATTCCCGGATCTGAGGTCTTGTGGGTTTTCGGGTCGATGACACGAATCTTCCGCAAGCCTGAGAATTCCGTGCTGAAGCGGTGCACCTTCTCTGACGCGATGGATGAGCCGAATTCTTTCAGGCATGATTTAAGGTCGCTCGGGTCGGGGTTAAATTCCACAGTCATGGTGGCCACATTAATTGGAGCGTTGAGACCCGTGTTGTAGCTCGCAAGGAAGGTTCGATAAATCGCGATCTGATCGGCGGTAAGTGGGCTATTTGAAATAATTGGCTGCGATGACGTTTGGCCAAAAAGGAATGCCGGAAAGAGGATGAGTGAACCGATTGCCAAAATAGCTTTCATAAAACACCTGCATTCGACAACTTCGATTTAGTATCGCATTCAACTCAGACACCCCATTGGCCGGTAATGTTCCCGATATCTTCAACTCATACCTTGTTTCCCGCGGTTAGAATCGCTCTATGATCGCCCACCTGCGAGGACGCCTTTTCGCGAAAGACCCCGGCCACGTGATTGTGGAGGCCGGAGGGGTCGGCTACGAGGTCATCATCAGCGTTCCTACTTTCACGTCGCTTCCGGCGGAGGGCGCGGAGGTTTCGCTGCACGTCTATACGCAGGTGCGGGAAGACATTCTGGCGCTGTATGGGTTTCTCGACTTGAAGGAGAAGCGGCTGTTTGAGCGGCTGATTACGGTTTCGGGAGTGGGGCCACGGCTGGCGGTGACGATTCTGAGCGGGCTGAGTCCGGAGCGCACGGTGAACGCGATCAGAGCGCAGGACCATGCGACGCTGACGCATATCCCGGGAGTGGGCAAGAAGCTGGCCGAGCGGCTGGTGGTGGAGCTGAAAGACAAGCTGGAAGATATGGCGGTGGCTCCGGCGGCGGTGGTGTCGGCGGGGCCGGCGGCGGAGGATGTGCTGTCGGCGCTGACGAATCTGGGGTATCAGCGGCCGGCGGCGCAGAAGGCGATTGAGGCGGCGGTGGAGAAGGACAAGTCGCTGGGGCAGGATTTTGACGGACTTTTTCGTGCGGCATTAAAGGTCATTCGTTAAACCTTTAGGGCGAGTTCGGCTTCCTATGGATGGGGTGAAATCGCATGGGAATTGACGCCGCCAGATGGGCACAGAGCCGCAGGGAACCTATGGACGAACTGAGGACAACCGTCCGCACGCTGCTGAAGCAAAAGAGTGGGGAGATCTGGACGATTGCTCCCGAGGCGTGTGTCTATGAGGCGATCAAGCTGATGGCGGAGAAGCGGATCGGCTCGGTGCTGGTGATGGACGCGGGCAGGCTGGTGGGCATTCTGTCGGAGCGCGATTATGCGCGGAAGGTCGTGCTTCAGGACAAGTCGTCCAAGACCACGGCTGTGCGGGAGATCATGACGGCTCCGGTGACGTCGGTTTCGATGGACAACACGGTAGGCGAGTGCATGCGCATCATTACGGAGAAGCGCATTCGGCACTTGCCGGTAGTGGAAGAGGGCGCGATCGCCGGAATCGTTTCGATAGGCGACCTGGTGAACTGGGTCATCAACGAGCAACAGCAAACCATCCGGCACCTTGAGGCCTACATTACGGGCGTAGCGGCGTAGGGGGGGGCTGGTAGCGCAATTGTCGCGCTGAAGCTCAGGCGCCTGCAATGGCGCCTCGTACAATAACTTCGTGGCCGAACGAAAGACGAATTCCAAATCAAAACCAGCGGAAGTTTCTCCCGCGAATCCTTATTTCAGTCAGGAAGCTCTTGATTTTCTGCGCAAGCTGAAGCGGAACAATCGACGGGAGTGGTTTGAGGCGCGGCGCGGCGTGTATGAGGGCGAGCTAAAGCACCCCATGCTGGCGCTGATTGATCGGCTGACGCGCGGCATGGAGGAGTACGCTCCGGACCATTTAAGGCCGCCGCATAAGTGCATGCTGCGCATCTATCGCGACACGCGATTTTCGGCGGACAAGTCTCCCTACAAGACGCACGCTGCCGCGTGGTGGACGCGCAATGGCCTGGAGAAGACCTCAGGCGGCGGGTATTATCTGCACCTCGATGCGAAGGAACTGGTGCTGGCCGCCGGGGTCTATATGCCTCCCAAGGAGCAGTTGTTCGCGATCCGGAATTATCTGCTGGGGCATCATGCGGAGTTCCGGCGGCTGATTGAAAACAAGAAGCTGCGGGCAAAGATGGAGATGCATGATCCGCAGTCGCTGACGCGGCCTCCGAAGGGATTTCCCGCCGAGCATCCCGCGATGGAGTGGATCAAGTGGAGGCAATGGGGCGTGGTGGCGACGCTGCCCGCGACGGAAGCGCTGAAGCCGAGATTGCCGAAGCTGGTGGAAGAGTATTTCCGGCTGGCCGCGCCGGTAGTGGATTTTCTGAATGAGCCGCTGCTGCGGGCGGCGAGGCCGAAGGCGAACGCATTTTTCGCGCTGAGGTGAGGGGTTGATCCCACTCAAATCAAGCTTTGTCCCACGTCTCAAAATCGAGACGTGGGGCACCCGCACCCGTGATTGTCTTGTCCCCCACACAAGCAAAGGCAGCTTGTGTGGGCCACCCAAACTGATAATCTCGTCCCTCACTCAACGGGAAGACTGGAAAGGGTTTCATGCTTCGACCAAGCAAGATTCTGAAGATGGCGGTGGCTTTGGCGCCGATGTTTGCCTCCGCCGGGTGGGCATCTTCTGCAAGGCCGGTCTCTGCTGACTTGATCGTTTATGGTGGGACGGCCTCGGGCGTGACGGCCGCTTATGCCGCTGCCCGCGAAGGTCTGCACGTTGTTCTGCTCGAGCCCGGAAGCCACCTGGGCGGAATGGTCACGGGCGGGCTCTCCGCTACGGACGCCGGCAATTTTCATATCATCGGCGGCTATGCGCGCGAGTTCTATCGAGAGGCCGCGGCGCACTATGGCAGGCACTCGCTCGATACTTTCGCCGACTGGCGCTCCGAGCCGCATGTGGATGAGGGGATATTCAATGCGTGGATGAAGAAGAGCGGAGTGGAGGTTCACTTCCACGAGCGGCTGAGAGAAAAGCACGGGGTTGCGAAGCGGGGCACGCATATTGTTTCGATTACAACCGAAGATGGCAAAGTGTGGAGGGCGGCGGTGTTCGCCGATTGCACTTATGAAGGCGACCTGATGGCCGAGGCGGGCGTGAGCTATACGGTTGGCCGCGAGAGCAGGAAAGTCTACGGCGAGGAACTGGCCGGGGTCCGCGCGGAGACGCCGCACCATCAATTTCTTTTCAAGATTTCTCCTTATGGCGAGAATGGCAAGCTGCTGCCGGGAGTTGATCCCGGTCCTCTTGCCGCCGCTGGATCGGGCGACAAGAAGGTGCAGGCCTATAACTTCCGGCTGATTCTGACCAATGACCCGGCCAACAAGCTTCCATGGACCAAGCCTGCGGGGTACGACGCATCGCAGTTCGAACTGCTGGCCCGCTACTTGCAGCAGTGGAAGGCGCACGAGCATCGCGAGCCGGCGCTGAGGGATGTGATGAATCCTGTGGCGATCCCGAACCATAAAGCGGATTTCAACAATCAGGGAGCGTTTTCCACGGACTACATCGGCGAAAGCTGGCGCTATCCGGATGCGAGCTATGCGGAGCGCAGGAAGATATGGGACGCTCATCTTCTTTACACGCAATCGCTGTTCTGGTTTCTGGCATCCGATCCGCGAGTGCCGAAGCCGCTGCGCGACGAGATGAACCGCTGGGGACTCGCGAAGGATGAGTTTGCCGACACGGACCACTGGCCGAACCAGCTCTACATTCGTGAAGGCCGCCGCATGAGTGGGCAGTATGTGATGCATCAGGCCGATCTGCAGACGGAGCGCACCAAACCTGACTCCATTGCCATGGGTTCGTACAACAGCGATTCGCACAACGTTGAGCGAATTGCTACGCCGGACGGCGGAGTGCTGAACGAAGGGAATGTGGAGGTTCCGGTGAAGCCGTACGAGATCGCGTACCGGGCCATTCTGCCCAGGCGGAAGGAGACGGACAATCTGCTGGTTCCGGTATGCCTTTCAGCCTCGCACGCGGCCTACTCCTCGATTCGCATGGAGCCGCAGTACATGATGATTGGCGAGGCCGCGGGAACGGCCGCCTCCATCGCTGTGAAGAAGAAGGTGCCGGTGTCGCAGATCGATGTTGCGGCGTTGCAGCGGGAGCTACGAGCGCAGGGAGCGATTCTTCATCTGTCGCAGGAAGTAAAGAATCGCTAGACACAACCCGCAGATTCTTCGCTTCGCGGTGCTTGCTCAGAATGACATCAGTGGTGAGTGGGGTGTTGGTGTCCCCCACTCAAGCCAAAACCGGGCTTGTGTCCACCCCACGAACGGAGACCTGTTCGTGGGGGCCCGGGTGTGGGCCACCCGGTTAGAGTGGGCCGCAATCAGATGTGTTGAAGTTTGTCGAAGACCATGGCGACGACGCGGTCGCAGCGGACGCCCATGAAGGGGAAGGCGTCCTTTGCCTTCGAGCCGACGCGGTCAAAGAGCCACTCCCGCGCCATGGCGCGGCCGCGATGAAGGCGAATCTTGACATTCTCCTCGGTGAGGTCGAGGGTCGCGGCGGTTTCCGCGGTGCTCAGGCCCTCGATGTCGCGGAGCATCACGACGGTGCGGTAGTGTTCGGGGAGATCGAGAACGGCCTGCTCGAGAAGGTGGCCAAGCTCGGCGACAGATGCGCTCTGTTCCGGATCGGGCGAATTATCTGCCACATACATGGGACCATCTCCATTCCAGTCGTCGTCTTCCAATTGTTGGACGCGCTTGCGGGACTTGAGCCGGGTGAGCGCCTCGTTAACCGCGATGCGCGTGAGCCAAGTGGAAAAAGGCGCGGCGCCCGCATACTGACCGAGATGCTGATAGGCGCGAACGTAGGCGTCCTGCATCACGTCTTCCGCTTCGCCGTCATCGCGCAGGATGGCACGGGCGACACGGTAGAGCCGCTGGTTATAGCGGCGCATTATGATTTCGTACAGCGCGCTTTCGCCGGCTTTGACCCGCTCCACCACTTCTAGGTCAGTCCAGCCCTCGCATTTGGCTCTTTCGAGGATTCCGATCATCGAGGCACCTCATATGGATAGAGCGCGGGCGGAGGAAAAGGTTACAGATTGTTTGTATCCATTTTCCGGGATTGCCAGTCTCTTGCACAGAAGGACGGAAACCATGAAGGGTTTTGACAAACATTTGAACGGCGCGTGGTGGGCCCTGAAGATCGGGCTGGGAGTTGGGCCGATCATCACGGGCCTTGACAAGTACTTTGACAAACTGGCCGATTGGGGAATGTACTTAAGTCCGCTGGCAACCAAGGTTGTCCCGGTCAGTACAAGCACGTTCATGCACGGAGTGGGCGCGATTGAGATTGTGGCCGGGATCATCGTGCTGAGCCGCTGGACGAAAATCGGCAGCTTTATTGTCATGCTGTGGCTGCTCGGGATCGCGGCGAACCTGCTGACGACCGGGATGTTTGCCGATCTGGCGATGCGGGACGTGGAGATTGCCATCGGGGCCTTCGCGCTGTCGCAGCTTTCCACCGTGCGGGACCGGCTAGCCGCGGAATCGCGGGAGCCGAGAACTGAAGTTGCTGGAAGTGCGGAATTCAAACAAGCTTAATAGGAGGAAACACGATGAAGAAACTCGCAACATTACTTGTGCTGGCCGGGCTGGGAGTTGTTCCCGCCTTCGCGGCAACCTCGTATCATAACGTCTCGCTGATCGATGTAGGCTGCTCGAAGAAGGCCGCCGCGAACCCGGATGCCCATACGCGCTCCTGCGCCATCATGTGCTCGAAGAGCGGATATGGAATTCTGACCAGCGACAACAAATTCCTGAAATTTGACGCGAATGGAAACCAGGAGGTCCTGAAGGAACTCAAGGCTTCGAAGGAAACCGACCACCTTCGCGTGAACGTAACGGGAGATGTAAAGGGAGACACGATTCAGGTCTCCTCAGTAAAGCTGAAGTAGGATTACCCCTCCCCAGCTGCGTTCGGGCCTTCTCCTCGTGTGAGGAGAAGGCCCTGTTGCGTTTCAGCGGGACTATCCCATGGAGCCGGAAGCGGCTGGCGCGACGGCGATCTGCAACTGCGTTCCCTTTCTCAGATTGATGTTTCCGTCCTTGCTGGTGAAGGTGCCGGAAGTGTCGCTTTGCACCGCGCTGTGCATCGAGACGTTACCCAGTGCGCCGGGCTCCTGGTCGACTTTTCGGTCGGGCGACACGGATTGTTGCTTCGTTCCCAGCGTCATGCCGGATGATGCAGTGTAGGGATAATAGTTGCCGCCGTTCGGCGGATAAGCGGCCAGCAGGGTCGCTTTCACGGGGACCGTGCGCCCGTCTTTCAGCTTCGCCTGATCGAAGGTGACGCTGAGTTTCGCGGGACTATTGTCGGTCGACTTCTGGACCTGCTCAACTTTGCCCAACAGCACGGTGCCTTTTTCCAGCTTCATTCCATTTTCAGTTTTGGCGCTGTCGGTCAGCTTCGCTTTCACGGTCTGGCCCTGGGCGGCGTCTTTCGAGTTGAGGCTGTGCTCAAGCGTGGCATTCACGCTCACGAGTTTGGTGTTCGGCGGAACAGTCGCGCTCTGGTCCTCGTTTGGCGTGGCATTTTGCTGTGTTTGCTCTGTCTGTTGTGCTGCTTGCGTGTTTTGCGGAGAGGTTTGCGCCCCCGCGTAACCGCATGTAGCGATCAGCATTGCAGAAACTCCAAGGGATAAGGGCGTAAAGAAACGGATTTTCATTTTTCAGCTCCTCATGTACCAATGTTGCTTGCGAGAAATGAATCAGGAACGGCTTTCCCCGGTCCCCGAAAGCACCCTTACGTATCAAGTACCCTTACATTGGTTAGACGTGTATCTTTCGGGGCCTGTCTCCTAGGAGCAAGGAACAACGCGCGCGCGGAAAAGAAATGTCGCCGAATGTCGGGCAACTCCTGTGCCCGTGGCGCATCACCGTGCCGGCGTCAGATCAGGCAGTTTTTTCGCGCCAGCCAACCAGCGCGACGGCCAGCGTAATGGCGAGGACGCAGACAATCAGTGCCACGCACGCGGGCCATTTTCCCAGCGACCAGGCATAGGCGGGAAGCACGCCTCCGATGGTTCCGCCGATGTAATAGCAGCAAATATAAAGCCCCGCGGCGGATGCGCGTCCGCCCTCGGGAGCGGCCACGCGCAGGAAGCTGTTCGCGGTGGCCTGCGCCAGAAACACGCCGGTGCAAACCAGTCCGAGGCCGATGATGATGACGATCCAAAGCGAATGGCTCAGCGTGACCAGCGCGCCTGCCAGACACGCCGAGACCGCTACGGCGATTCCTGCACGCAAGCCGATTCTCCTGATGAGAAAGCCGCCGGCGGGAGTCACGAGCAGTCCGATGAGGTAAATGGCGAAGAGGTAACTGAGTGCCTCGGTGGAGAGATTAAAGGGCGGGTCGGCCAGATAAAAGGTGATGTAAGTGAAGGTGCCGACCAGCGCGAAGAGCATTCCGAAGCCGACGACGAAGGTCGCGGCCAGCCTTGGGTTGCGGAAGTGCCGCAGCATGGCGCGCAACTGCTCGGCGGGGCTGATGCGGTGCTCGTGCGAAATTACGCGCCGCTCCGCCGGGAGCCAGCGCGCGATCATGGCGGCTCCGGCCAGAGTGAGCAGGCCGAGGATGATGAACGACCATTGCCAGTTGAGCCGCTCCGCCGCCACGCCCGCCGTGACGCGACCGACGAATCCGCCAAGCGCGGTGCCGCTCACGTAAAGGCTCATGACGATGGGCAGGGCGTGCCGCTCCCACTCCTCACCGATGTAGGTGATGGTGATGGCGAAGATGCCGGGGGAGATGAGTCCCTGGAAAAAACGCCAGATGTCGAGCGTGTGCAGCCCCGGAGAAGTCGCCGCCAATAGCGTGGGGATAGCGAGCGCGATGCTCGATACCACGATGACGCGCTTGCGGTCCATCTGCTCGGTGAGGGCACCGAGCAGCGGAGCGGAGATGGCGACTCCGAGTGTGGCCGCGCTCACGGTGAGGCCGACGACGGATTTCGAGGCATGGAAAATGTCTTCGAGAAGCGGCAGCATGGGCTGGGTTACGTATAGGTTGAGAAAGGCGAAGATGCCGCACAGACAAACGGCGGCGATGGCCTGGAAGGAGCCGAGGCCGCCGTGACTGCTGCTCTCGGGGCCGCGCTCTTTTACAAATTGCAGCGCCGGGTTTGAGGCCGTCAGCGGCGACACTCCTTCGATCTTGTCCACGTCTCAGGGTACGACAAAGCCGTCCGCAAAAACGCCGTGCGGCCGATCATCAATAGCCAATCCTCAGGCGCCACGGGTATAAACAGTGCAGGCATGTCCGACCCTTCACCCCCTGGCCGATCTGGCGCGGCCGCTTTCCATTCCCGCGATTTTCGCCGATACCAGCTTGCCCGCGTCATGGTCATTATCGGCGCGGAGGCGCAGGCGCTGGCCGTGGCGTGGCAGATTTATCTGATTACGCACCGGGCCATTGACCTGGGGTATTCCGGGCTGGCTCTGTTTCTTCCCGGACTGCTGTTTATGCTGCCCTCGGGCCACGTGGCCGACAGGTTTGACCGGCGGCAGGTGATCCTGGTCTGCTACAGCCTTCAGGTTTTTTGCACGACCACGCTTTTTCTCTTCGCCTTCCACCATATTCATCACATCCTGCCGATTTACGCCGTGCTGTTCCTGGTTGGTTCAGGCCGGGCGTTCAGCGGTCCGGCCAGTTCGGCGCTTATCCCGCATCTTGTCCCCGAAGAGCACTTTGTAAACGCGGTGACGTGGGGCGCGACCATTTTCCAGATCGCCATCATTTCCGGTCCCGCGCTGGGCGGGCTGCTGTTCACGCTTCCGCTGCACAACAGCATTGCCGGAGCACCGATTGTTTATCTGTTCACGCTGGTGACGCTGGCGTGGTTCCTGGTGCTGGTCGGGTCACTCTCGGTGCGGCCGGGCCGCATGGAGCACAGGCAATTTTCGATGAACGTGATCTTCGCAGGATTCCGATATGTGCGGCGCACGTCGGTGCTGTTCGGCTCGATCTCGCTTGACCTGTTCGCGGTGCTGCTGGGCGGGGCGGTGGCCCTGATGCCGATTTTCGCCGAGGACATTCTGCACGCCGGAGCGCGCGGACTCGGTTTGCTGCGTGCCGCGCCCGCCGCCGGAGCACTGGTGGTTTCGCTCTACCTTGCGTGGCGGCCCATCCAGCGACGGGCCGGAATGCTGATGTTCGTCTGCGTGGGAATCTTCGGAGTCGCTACGATCTTGTTTGGGCTTTCCAGAAGCATGATGTGGTCGATGCTGGCGCTGTTCGTGGTGGGAGCGTCAGACATGGTGAGCGTGGTGATCCGCTCGTCGATTCTGCAACTGGCCACGCCGCCGGAAATGCGCGGGCGGGTCTCGGCGGTCAATTCGCTGTTTCTGGGAGGATCGAACGAACTGGGCGAATTTGAAAGCGGGCTGACGGCGCAGTGGTGGGGGGCCGTGCGCGCCGTGATTTACGGAGGTATCGGCTCGCTGATGATTACGGGCATCTGGAGCGCGCTGTTTCCAGAGTTGCGCAAGGCCGATAAGCTGACTTCCGAGGCGCTGCTGAACGTCGAAGCCCAGCAGGCCGCGCGGGAAATCCGGCGGATGTAGAGTCGTGGAGAAGGAACGTCCCTCAGCGGCTAAAGCAAGCTTCCCACGACACAGAACCGAGATCCTTCGGCAAGATCATTGCAGGATGTGGTGAACCCAAATCTAGTTTTTGAAACTCTTTTCCGCACTCTAGCTGCGCTTGAGTGGGCCACCCGTTCAGAAACTATGGGCATAA
>JAICYR010000179.1 GCA_025934135.1 Acidobacteriaceae bacterium
CGCCGCGAGCATCCTCCCCGACTGCACTAACCAGCGCCGCCTCATTCCCAAGCCGCTGCGCGCAAATGGAGAAATTCAGCGGCGCTCCGCCCAGAAACTCGCGGTCGCCGATCACGTCCCACAGAACTTCACCAATGCTGATGACGCGCACTTGGGGCCGCCCCCTACTGCTTGTCCACGTTAACGTAATACAAATCGGTGGGGACCTGGAACTGATCCTTGGTCAGGTCCGTCTTCATGGTCTGCCATTCGAGCGTGGGATGCAGCGTCTGCCAGTGCGCAGGGTCGCCGGCCTTGATCGGCATGGCGAAACCCGGCTCCTCAGCCTGCCATTTATACGAAACGGTGTGCTCATCTGGGTGGAAGAGCAACTCCAGCACCGGTATCTGCGCGTGGAACAGATATTGCCGGAAGAACGGCTTCAGGTTCATACCGGTTTGCTGGTTGAAGTAGCGGATCACGTCCTCGGTCATGATGTTCTGATACTTGAAGTGCTGGTAGAAGCCATGGATCAGCGCGAACCACTTCGCATCATTATTAATCACGCTGCGCAGAGTGTTGAGCATGAGCGCGCCCTTGAAGTATTGGTCTTCGGGCGGATTGGCGTTGACTCCGCGCTCGCCGACGATGGGCCTGCGGTTCGCAATCTTTGACTTGAAGCCGTTCAGGTACTTAATACCCAGGTCCTTGTTCCAGTGGTATTCCACATAAAGCCCTTCGAGGTAGGTCGCCCAGCCCTCGTGGATCCACATATCGGAGCGATCAGCGGCCGTGATGCTGTTGCCGAACCACTCATGCGCGCTCTCGTGAATGATGATGAAGTCGAACTTCATGCTGACGCCGACTCCGGCCCAGTCCCGGTGCATATAACCGTTGTCAAACCCGTTGCCATAGGTCACAGCGCTCTGGTGCTCCATACCTGTGTAGGGCACCTCGATAAGCTTGTAACCGTCCTTCATAAACGGATACGGGCCGAAATAATGCGTGTAGGCGTCGAGCATTCCCTGCGCCTGCACGAATTGCTTCTTCGCTTTGTCCAGGTCCTGCGGCAGCACGTAATAGTCGAGCGTGAGCGCGCCGTGGTGACCGCCGAAGTGGACATAGTTCCCGATGTTCAGCGAAACATCGTAATTGTTAATTGGATAGTGGACTGACCAGTTCCAGCGCGTGTAGCCGTCGGTCAGTTGTGTCTTGCCCTCAAAGCGACCGTTTGACACATCCACAAGGTCGTTGGGAATCTCGACGCTGATATCCATGTTCTGGACCTCGTCGCGCCACTGGTCCTTGTTCGGCCACCAAATGCTGGCGCCGTCATCCTCGCAAGAGGTGTAAATCCACGGGTGCCCAGCGGGGTCTTTGGACCAGACGAAACCGCCAAAGCGCCCGGTCGTCAGCGGATGGCCGGAGTAATAAAAATCAATCGTGTAGGTCTGCCCGGCGCGAAGGGTCTGCGGGAAATCAACAAAGACGGCCCCGCTGCCTCTCTCGTATTTCAGCGGCGCGGAGCCAAAAACAATCTTGTCAATCTTGAGCGCCTCGTTCAGGTCAAGCTGAATGCGGGAGCCATCCTTCACCATCTTGAAGCGAATGGTGTTCTTCCCGCTGATGATCTGCGTGGCCGGATCAACCCGCACATCCAAGTGGTAATAGAGAAGATCGTTGTTAGCGCGGAACGGCCCCCAGGCCCCGCGCAGCATGTCGGCGCGGCTGGGCAGCACAGGCGGCTCCGTCCGTGACCTTCTTTGCGCGGAGAGCGGAAGGGCGGCGACAAGGAGCAGAAAAGCGAGTGCTGGAAAACGTTTCATGGCGTTACCAGCCTATCGCGTTTGGCGAATTCTGCGGGTGACAAGTCACGCGAATTGCTCGATTTGACGGTTCCGGCTCCAAAACCACAAACATTTTGTCAAATTTTTTCCCGAGACGGAGGCAGTTCCACAGCAAAATTTCGCATCTAATGTCCGCTGGAAGAAGCTTTTACGCGCCTTCCACGGCTGCGGCGGCGGGTCATTGCGCTTGCGGGCTTGTGGCTTTATCGTGGTAGTACTCACATTGGCAGCCGGCGGTCTTGCCGCCGGGGAGCCGAAGCCTTTAGCCCCGGCCCAGCCAAATTTGATGTGTACCTATTTCATCGACGGACAACAGCAGGAGATCGGCACATGGACAACAAGCCGGCGCAGAACATTCAGGACACCTTCCTGAATACGGTTCGCAAGGACAAAACACCCATCACAATTTATTTGGTGAGCGGGGTCAAACTGACCGGAAGAATCCGGTCCTTCGACAAGTACTCGGTGCTGCTGGAGAACAACAGCCAGGAGCAACTGATCTTCAAGCACGCAATATCCACGGTGGTGAGCAGCCGGGCGGTTATGCACGAGGCGGCGGCGCATCGGCCTGCTCCTTCGGCGACGGCCCATGCCCCGGCGGCGGCCAGCGAGAACGCCTCGTAGCACAGGCGGGCGGATGCCGGCGGCCGGAAATGCACGTAAATTCATGCTGGCGGTCATTCCGTATTGAACCAGAACAGGCAGGGTGAACGGCGCGGCGACCGCGCCGTCCTGATCGCGGTGGAGTTTTCCGCCCAGCGGTCTGCGTCCACTCGCGCGGGCCGGCTCGCGTCTCCTTTGCGGACGGCGGCCCAGGCCCGCGACGCCGCAGCCGTGCGCGCGGAAGACGATGCGGCAGAAACCGGAGCGGGCCCGCCCGCTCCCTCCACTTCGCTGGACTTGCAGGCCTCGCTTGAGGAATTTCGCGAACTGGTAATTTCCGCCGGTGGCGATATTGCGGCTGAAATCATTCAGCGGCGCCCCAAACCAGATCCCGCCACGCTGATCGGCAGCGGCAAGGTCGAGGAGATCGCTGGCGTCGCGGCCAGCGTGGGTGCCGATGTGGCACTCTTCAATTACAACCTGACCCCGACCCAACTTCGCAACCTTGAGGACGCCCTTCCCTGCCGTGTAGTGGATCGAACGCAGCTCATCCTGGATATCTTCGCCCGCCACGCGCGTACCCGCGAAGGCCAATTGCAGGTAGAAACGGCGCAGCTTGAATACATGCTGCCGCGACTCACCGGGCGCGGCAAGGCCATGTCGCAGCTAGGCGGCGGCATCGGCACCAGAGGCCCCGGCGAAACGCAGCTCGAAACCGACCGCCGCCGCATTCAGCGCCGACTCCTGCACCTGAAAGAAGAGTTGGAGAGCGTGCGACGAGTGCGCACTCAGCAGCGGCAACGCCGCGAATCGGTCCCCGTTCCGGCGGTCGCGCTTGTGGGTTACACCAACGCGGGCAAAAGCACGCTCTTCAACCGGCTCACCCAGGGCGGGGTGTTGGAGTCGTCCCGCATGTTCGCCACGCTCGACCCCAAGCTCAAAGCCATGCTGCTGCCCAGCCGGCGCAAAATCCTGCTGTCAGACACTGTAGGATTCATTCGCGACCTGCCTCACACGCTCGTCACTTCCTTCCGCGCCACTCTCGAAGAGGTGCAGAAGGCCGAGGTGCTGGTCCACGTGCAGGACGCATCGAGCGAAATGCGTGACGAACATAAGGCCGAGGTTGAAAAAGTCCTCGACGAACTCGGTGTTCTCGGCAAGCCGCGCATCGAGGTCCTGAATAAGATCGACCTGCTCACAAATGATCAGCAGGAGTCACTTGCGGCATCAGAAATGGTCGCGGTGTCCGCAAAACAAGGGCTCGGCATCGAAACGCTGCTGGCCCGCATCGACGAATCTCTCGTGGCCGATCCCGTTATCGAGCAGAGCTTCGAGATTCCCCAATCCGAAGGGACCGCTCTCGCCGCACTGGGGGCAGGCGCGGTCATCCGCGAGCGGGAATTCGTCGGGAACCTCGTGCGAATGACCGTCGCCGGCCCGGCCTCTCTGCTGGGGCGATACAGAGAGTTCAAAGTTAGCTGAGGATGCCGCTACGGTTATTGCCCCGTGTTGGTGAGAATGGAAATTAAGTCGCGGCTGCCGTGAATGACCCGTTCGATTCGGACAGTACTATCGCGAATCCGGAAAAGAATGAGGTAAGAACCAATGGGAGCTATGCGAGCATCCCGCGCCAGTTCTGGCCGCAGTCTGTAAAGTTGTGGCTGCTTGGCAATTTCTGCAAAAGCGGCCCGAAGTCGCCTGACAACACTAAGTGCGTGTCTTGGGCTATCTTGTGCTATGTAATTGGCAATTTCTTCGAGATCACGCGGTACATAAGGAGACAGCCGCAGGTGCATCAATGACCCTTTGGCTCAGACATCGCCTGATACTTCCCTTCGAGTGCATCAAAGACCGGCTCCGGATCAAGCCCTGCAGAATTGTCAGCTACCGCCTCAAGCCATAGTTTCCGCAATTCAGCAATTCCCTGAGAACGCAGATTGCGCTTGTGGGTCCACTCGCGGAGCGCATCGCGAACGACTTCGCTTTGCGATGAATACTCACCCGCTTCAACAGCTTGGCGGACGATGGCCGCCATTTCCGTTGGCAGAGCGATGCTGAGTTTTTCGATGGTAGGCATAAGGTGTACCTCAGTAGTATTTTACTCCTTATGCCCTAAGTTCATCCCTTCGCGCTCTCCAGCTTCGACTCCGCCTCGCGCATGACGTCGTTGGCCTGCTCGTATTTTTCGGGGTCTTCTCCGGCGTCGGCCCACAGCTTGCGTCCGTGGTCCAGCTCAAGCTGGGCGGCAGGCTGGTCGATCTCCTCGGGCCGCTCGGCGCTTTCGGCCAGAATGGTCACGCGCTCGGGCAGCACTTCCACAAAGCCTCGCGCCACGTTGAAGCAGTCGCCATCGTGGTGGTCGCCTCCGTGCAGCCGCACCTCGCCGGGGCCAAGTTCCGCCAGCAGCGGACTATGGCCGTAAAGCACCTCAAAATAGCCGGACTTCGACGGCACCTCCACCGCATCCACCGTCTGGTCCACCAGAATGCGGTCGGGAGTCACAAGCCGGACCTTGAGTTGATTCTTCTCCGCCATTAGCCTTTACGCCTTCGCCGCCATCTTGTCGGCGGCTTCCAGCACCTCGTCGATGGTCCCCTTCATGTAGAAGGCCTGTTCCGGCACATCGTCGTGCTTGCCTTCAATGACCTCTTTGAAGCTGCGCACCGTGTCGGCGATCTTGCAGTATCTGCCCGGGATTCCCGTGAACTGCTCCGCCACATGGAACGGCTGCGAGAGGAACTTCTGCACCTTGCGCGCGCGCGACACCGTGACCTTATCTTCTTCGGAAAGCTCGTCGATGCCCAGAATGGCGATGATGTCCTGAAGGTCCTTGTAGCGTTGCAGAATGCGCTTCACGCCCTGCGCCACGTCATAATGCTCCTGTCCCACGATGCGCGGCGACAGAATGCGCGAACTCGAGGCCAGCGGATCGACGGCTGGGTAAATGCCCAGCTCCGACAGCGGACGCGAAAGCGAAGTGGTGGCGTCGAGGTGAGCGAACGTCGTTGCCGGAGCCGGATCCGTGAAGTCATCGGCGGGCACATAGACCGCCTGCACCGAGGTCACGGAGCCTTTCTTGGTCGACGTGATGCGCTCCTGCAGCTCGCCCATTTCCGTGGCCAGGTTCGGCTGGTATCCCACGGCGGAAGGCATGCGGCCCAGCAGCGTCGAAACCTCCGACCCTGCCTGCGTGAAGCGAAAAATATTATCGATGAAGAGCAGCGTGTCGCCGCCTTCTTGATCGCGGAAATACTCGGCGACGGTCAGCCCGGTCAGCGCCACGCGCAAACGCGCGCCGGGAGGCTCCGTCATCTGGCCATAGATGAGCGCGGCCTTCGACTTGGACAGGTCCTTCAAATCGATAACGCCAGCTTCCTGAAACTCCAGCCACAGGTCATTGCCCTCGCGGGTGCGCTCGCCCACTCCGGCAAAAACGGAAAATCCGCCGTGCTTGGTGGCGACGTTGTTGATGAGTTCCTGAATAACGACCGTTTTGCCGACGCCAGCACCGCCGAACAGCCCGATTTTCCCGCCCTTAAGAAAGGGCTGAATCAGGTCGATGACCTTCACGCCCGTCTCAAACATTTCTTCCGACGTGGACTGTTCGTCAAACGCCGGTGCCTCGCGGTGGATGGGCATCCGCACCTTCGCGTTCACCGGGCCAAGCTCGTCGACCGGCTCGCCAATCACGTTCAGCACGCGGCCCAGCGTTGCGCGGCCCACCGGCACGGAAATCGGGCCGCCCGTGTCGATGGCCTTCATCCCGCGCACCATGCCCTCGGTCGCTTCCATAGCGATGCAGCGCACGCGGCCCTCGCCGAGGTGCTGCTGCACTTCCAGAATCACGTTGATGGGCACGGGCACGTCGAATCCGTCGTCCACCACGCGCAATGCCTGGTAGATGCCGGGCATTTTCGATTCTTCAAACTGCACGTCCACGGCCGGGCCGGAGACTTTAATGACTTTGCCGA
>JAICYR010000296.1 GCA_025934135.1 Acidobacteriaceae bacterium
AGCAGAGACGATCTCGCCGGAAGAATTGCTGTCGCTCGAATGCGACATTCTGGTCCCGGCCGCTCTCGAGAGCATCATCGATGGAGAGAATGCCCACTCCGTGCGAACCAAAATTATCGCGGAGGCCGCCAACGGTCCGCTTACGCCGGAAGCGGACGCGATCCTCCAAGACAAAGGCACCTTCGTCATTCCCGATATTCTCTGCAACGGTGGCGGCGTGACCGTTTCGTACTTCGAATGGGTGCAGAACGAGCAGCACCTGCGGTGGGATCTGCACGAGGTGAACAATCGGCTGGAGCGCATTATGAAGAACAGCTTCAGCGAGGTGCTCGAAACCAAACTGCAGCGGAAGGTTCCGATGCGCATTGCGGCGAACGTCATCGGCATCGCGCGTGTTGTTGAGGCAAACAAGGCGCGCGGGCTGTATCCATAGGATCTGGCGCCGTATGCTGGGACTTGGCGTCTACAAAGGTGTCAAGGCCGCGGGCCAGGAGTCCTATATCGCTTGCTTTCTGTGGGGCAGGCGCTTTTTCTGCGCGACGCCCGTGGCCACACTCTTCGGATCTCGCTGAACTTGAGGGAAGCAGGTGATGCCGGCGGCGTGTCTCAGAGAAAATTTCACTTACATGACAAGCGAACCCTTTAAAACTATGTGCTGCGTTGTCGGTGGCGGCCCCGCGGGCATGATGCTGGGCTATCTTCTGGCTCGAGGGGGAGTGGATGTTACGGTCATCGAGAAGCACGAGGATTTCTTCCGCGATTTTCGCGGAGATACCGTGCATCCTTCCACCCTGGAACTGCTGTATGAGCTTGGATTGCTGGAAGACTTCTTAAAACTGCCCCACCAGGAGCTGACCTCTGTTGGCGGCGTTGTGGGCCACTTCGCCTTCCAGGCCGCCAATTTCAATCACGTGCCGGCGCACTGCAAATTTGTCGCGCTGATGCCGCAATGGGATTTTCTGAGCTTTCTTTCAGAGCGTGCCAAGAAGTTCCGTTCTTTTCGGCTTCGGATGCAGCACGAAGCGACGGGCCTGATCTATGACGACGGAAGGGTGGCTGGAGTCGATGTGCGGACGCCCCAAGGAAGCGTCCAAATCCTGTCGGATGTGGTAATTGGCTGCGACGGCCGCCACTCGACGACCCGGCGGGCGGCAGAGTTCGAAGTGCGTGAGTTCGGTGTTCCGATCGATGTGCTCTGGTTCCGCATCGGCCGCAGCACGGGCGATCCCGAACAACTACTCGGAAATATCAATTACGGCAAAGCGCTCATTCTCGTCAATCGCGGCGACTATTTCCAGGCAGGGCTGATTATTCCGAAGGGTTCGTTTGAAGAGATAAAGCGTAAGGGGCTTCAGGCTTTCCAGGCCGGCATTCTGCAGAACGCTCCTTACCTCGGTGATCGTGTGCAGGCGCTGGACGATTGGGATCAGATCAAGCTATTGTCTGTGCAGATCAACCGGCTGCGGCAATGGAGCCGTCCGGGCCTGCTCTGCATTGGCGACGCGGCGCATGCGATGTCTCCAGCCGGAGGAGTCGGCATCAATCTTGCCATTCAGGACGCGGTGGCTACTGCCAATCTGCTGGTGGGTCCACTTCGCGAAGGGCGCGTGAGCGAGGCGCTGCTCGCCGAGGTGCAGCGCCGGCGAGAGTTCCCGACCCGAGTCACTCAGGCGATTCAGGTCAACGCTCATAAGGGATTGAAGCAGGCGTTCGGGAACCCTGGGCCATTGAAGGCGCCCTGGCAGTTGAAAGTAGCCGTGCGTGTGCCGGGCGTGCAGCGGCTTGTCGCAAGAGTGGTGGGGATTGGTATCCGGCCCGAACACATTCAAGGCGCAAGCCGGCG